>JBEGOB010000441.1:0-27737 GCA_041182265.1 Verrucomicrobiota bacterium
CTTCAAGGGATCTGGGTTGCCGATGGGTTTCGGTTTTCCGGATTTGACGCAGTTGTGGTGGCCACGCCAGCTTTCAAGGGTGTGGAACGGTCGAATGAAATTAACGAACGGGCGATAGCCATCAAAGGCATCCAGGATGCTTTGGTTATGGCGCTCAAGGAAACCGCTGCATTTGCTTCGGTTGTGACCCGTGCGGATGAAGTGAAGACCGGTTCTCGGTTCGCTGTTATGGAGACCACCGTGTTCGAGTACGAAAAGGGTGGTGGTGGTGCCCGATATTTTGCAGGTGTCTACGGTGCGGGGCAGCCGGTGATCAAGGTTCGAGGAAATTTGGTCGATTCCAAGGGCGCACCTTTGTTCGTGTTTGAGGCACACCGAAGCGGAGAGTCCGCGACAGCGCGGATGTTCGGAGGCTTCCGGTCAGACGTGGAAATCCAAACGGAAGATATACAAGACCTTGGCATCGATCTTCGTGACTTTGTGAAGGCCCGGATCAGCGGCTACTAGTAAATGCGGTAATCGGTTGATCCGCTGTTATTCTAAAATTCCTAGGAGGTGTGTGTTGATATATCGGGCAGATTAATTGTTGGGGCTAGCCCGTTTTTGCCTGCTGATATCGATATTATCATTAAGAGGAGCGCCCCATGATTGGATGGTTTGGGAAGGAGCAGTCGGCGCTCGCGGGAAGTGAAATGATGAAGCAGGCCGAAACAAACTCCTATGAATTTAACGCCGTCTTCGCATTACAATTTCATCGGAAATCATCCCGGAGAATTCCCAACCTTCTTTGACTAACCCATTCATTGCGACGTTCATGTAGAAGGCGCGCTCATCGCAGTTGCCGGGCCTTTTAAACTTTCGCAATTCTTTTCCAATGAATTCCACTTTCCCTCCAGGACGAATAACATGAGTATTTTCTGAACCATCCCAGTGGATAGTCACATACTCAGTCACCAAAGCTGTTTCCTGAACCTGGGCAGATAGGTGAGGCCAGAAGAGGGCTGCTAACACAATGCAGACTGTTGCTGCAATCAGTTTATTGCGGCGGGCGTTCATGGATGTTTGAAGTTGTTATTTCAGTATCGCGGTTTACCTGGTTCGGATGTGAAGGATCTACCCTCACTCTTGTATTTAAGGTCAAAATATAGCCTCGTGGGAACGCGGTCTTCTTGGGCAAACCAACCTCCTGTCCGAAACACTTTGGTTTGAACATGGCCCTCGCGAGCGGGGATAACTTTGATGACGAAATCAGAAGTTCCGAAATTGTGAAACGTTCCGTCCTGGTCTCCCCAGATTCGAATCTTGATCGGTGTGCTTCCTACATGGTCTTCATTGACTTCGACTCGGGCGCCAGCCTCGCTCGACTCTACTTCAACGTAGTATGCAATGGTGCCATCTGGTCCCTTTTCTGGTTTTGTTCCCGTTGAGGCACATCCGGCGAGGAAGACGAGTAACAGGGTGAGAATTGGTTGGAACATGCAGATAAATATTGGGTGGGAACCATCTTAAGAGTAGAGCCCGGGATCCTAGACTGGATTGTCCGCAAGTTGGATTTTGGGTGCTGAAAGTTTGAACGTCACTTGGGACGGCTATCCATCACCGTCTTCGCCATGGTGGTGATGCTTTGCAGCGCGTCTTTTGCTGCTGCTGGGTCGGTGATCTTGATGCCGTAATTCTTGTCGAGGGCGACAACCAGTTGGAGGGCATCCACGGAATCTAAGCCCAAGCCGCCTGGGCCAAAGAGAGGGGTATCAAATCCAATTTCTGCTGCTGGAGTCGGAAGCATCAAGGTATCCACCAGCATGTTGCGGATCTGCTCGAGCAGTTCGGTTTCGGTCATGGGAAGACGGATACTTTAAGGGCGCAGTCGGGGGGGGTTCAAAGGATTCCGCCGTCAACCTTGAGCGTAGCCCCCGTGATATAACTGGCGTCGTCGCTGGCGAGGAAATCGATCGCGGATGCTACGTCTTCGGGTCGCCCAAGTCTTCTCATCGGAATCCTATCGAGCAGGGATTTTCGATGGTCGGTGGGGAGATTGGCGATCGCATCCGTTTCCACGTAGCCCGGACAGACCGCGTTCACGGTGATGTTCATGCGGGCCACCTCTTTGGCGAGGGACTGTGTGAAGCCGATGACCCCCGCTTTGGATGCGGCGTAGTTGGTTTGCCCCGGGGGTGCGAGCAGAGCACTCAGGGATGACACATTCACGATTCTCCCGAAACGCTGACCTATCATGGTTCGCATGACGGATTGGCAGCCGTGAAAAACTGAATTCAGGTTGGTTGCCAACACTCGGTCCCAGGATTCGGCGGGCATCGTGGCCAGGAGTGAATCCTCATGCGTTCCTGCGTTGTTCACCAAGACATCGAGTCTTCCAGTTTTTGCCACTATTTCCGAAACCACTCGATCCCAAGATGGGCGGTCAGTCACGTCCAACGAGATCACCGTCGCGCGACCGGCAAACGTTTCTGCGAGTTGGTCGGCATTTTCCCGGCGCCAGTGGATGCCCAGCCAAACCAGAGAATCAGGAGTTTTCGAAAGGAGCCTTCTTGCAACCGCGAGGCCAATACCACCATTGGCGCCGGTAACCATTGCAACTCGGGGGTTTTTATTCGGTTTCATGTGCTGGGATTTCGAGCGTTGTTGGGTACTTGGACTCACTCCGGGGCCTTCAGTCCCTAACAAAGATGGCCCCTCGGGCTTGGAGGTTTGAGCCAAAGATTCCGACCGCTGCAGAGCTCCTCCCACTGGCGACAGTGGCAACGGCTGCGGCCGCAGCCCAAGCACCACCGGCAGCCAGACCATCACCTAAGAATGCGGCCAAATTACCGCTTCCTTCCGAGAGGCAACTCCCAGGCTTTTGTGAGGGTAACCAATCCGATACTGAGGCTCCCGCAGCCAGCAGTTCCTTGACCATGTCCGACCAGACGCCGCTGCGGCTCTTCGATCGTGCAAACGGGTGAGCTCTGGTGATCAATTTCAAGCGAACTGGAGATGGCTGCGTGCTCAGAAGCACAGCGCCCGCCCCTTCAGCAATTGGGAATGGGCTTATCAGCCTGCCAGCTTCCGCAGTTGCCCATCCGACTTCTTCACCTCCACTGACAACGCAGGACTCTACAAGCCCTTCATTCAACCAATTCGCGGCGGTTGAAAGCCCGTCAAGGAACCCGGTCTGGTCGGCCACCAGGGTGTAATTCCGTTCGGTCGAGCCCAAGACACTGCTCAAGTGGGAAGCTGGGGCATTGTAGACGGTTTCCGGGAACAGTAGAGGACTGGCTGTTCGAGGCTCAACAAGGACCTCCCCATAGAACCTCTCCGAGTAGATCACACTCCCCCCCATCACTGAGCAAATCACCCCAACTCGCTTAGACTCGGTTGGTCGGTCGGTCAGCCCCAACGCTTCAAGCCCTGCTCCCACAATGTAGTGGGCTATCGGACTGGCGCGCCTAAGCCTGGGGAGCGCGAGAAACGAAGGTCTGGGGTTTCGGATGGGTACCTTGTGAACCGAAATCGTGAAGCCATCAGGGCGCTGAATTGGCATCGACTTAGGGCGTTGGTCGGTGGCGAGAGAAGCCACCAACGAGGTAATCCCCCAACCAACCGGAGACACTGCGCCCCAACCATGAACGTAGATCGGAATCATATCCGCCTCCCAAACAACAGACTCGCATTCGCACCTCCGAATCCGAAGGAGTTGCTCAGAGCTAGGTTAAATTCCTTGTCCTGAGGGCAGACCACCAATGGGAAATTACAGTTGGGGTCTACTTCATCGGTGGGTCCTTGAGGCGGTAGCCATTGGCCTGCAAGTGCCATCAGGCAGACCACCGCTTCAATAGCGCCCGCTGCACCCAATAAATGGCCTATGCCAGCCTTCGTTGAACTGACTGGGAGGTTCCTTGCGTCATCGCCAGCCCAGCGAGCGATGGCTCGCGCCTCAGACGAATCATTCAGCAAGGTGCCGGTTCCATGAGCATTGAGGTAGCCGATGTCGCGTGGCTCAACTCGCCCCATCTTGCAAGCAGCCTGCATCGTTGCCAGTGCAGCATCGCCGTCCGGATGAGGTTGGGTGAGGTGTGAAACATCCGTAGCGGAACCATAGCCCAAAATTTCTCCATGGATTTGGGCTCCCCGGTTGAGGGCTGAATCGAGTTCTTCGAGGCACAGGACCGCTGCACCTTCTCCTAAAGTTAAACCGTCGCGCCTGAGGTGAAATGGCCGGGCACCGGTGGGTGAAAGCGCCTGCAGTGAATCGAAACCTGCAAAAACCAGTTGGCTGATGGCGTCGTAGCCGCCTGATACCGCTCGGGTGTATTGCCCAGACCTTATCATTTCAAAGGCATGACCAATCGCGTTGGACCCCGAAGCACAGGCGTTGGCAATGATGCTCACCGGCCCAGAGAACCCAAGTGCATCCATGACATCGAGGGCTTGTCTCTGGGGCTGATAATGCGTGATTCGAGTTGATTGAAGCCGGGTTGATAGGCCGGCACCAAAGGCTTGCCGGTAAAAATCCTGCCCCAAAGTCATACCCCCACTGGTCGTGCCGAGAACGATAGGAATCTCTTCTTCCGTGGCTACCCAGCCGGATTGCTGCCACGCCTCGATAGCAGCCCAAAGGAGCATTTTGCCAGCACGGTCGATCCGATTGAATTCTCTGATGGATAGGCGACTGACCGGGGGGATAGCGGGCAAAACCACTTCTGCAGCGATCCTGGTCCGTTGTAGTGATGCATCGAACAAACTCACCGGGCCAAAAGCCTGTTTCCCGTTTCGAAAACCATCCTGATTGCTGAGCCAACCAGTCCCCAACGGAGTGATGATCCCGGCGCCAGTAACGACAACCCGCCTATGGTTTGGCAGCATCGTTGTTTGGCTTCCGGATATCGCAGGCACTCCAGGAACGCTAGGCTCCGCGTTTTATCGAGGTCAAACCCTCCCTCAGCGTTACATGGATTTTGTTACCATAAGTGCCGGATTAACATACGATCCACAGCTAGATGGAATCGGATACGGACATCTACGACGTGGTAATCCTCGGCGGTTCATTGGCCGGGTCCTCCACGGGTTTGCTTTTGGCCAGAAGTTATCCTGGCCGCAGAATCGCAATTATCGAGAAGTCGACCGAATTTGGTCGCCGAGTGGGTGAGGCGACCGTTGAGGTCAGCGGTTTTTTCCTCTCCCGAGTTCTCGGTCTCACTCAATACCTGAACGAAAATCACCTGAACAAACAGGGGATGCGATTCTGGTTCAGCAATGGTCAAACGAGTCAGTTGGATCACTGCTCTGAAGTTGGGGGACGGTATCTGGCGAGAATGCCAGCTTGGCAGGTGGATCGTTCGACGTTGGATCTAGAGGTTCTTCGCCAAGCGGAGCGGTCAGGGGTGCAACTCATCCGGCCAGCCAAGGTCCACCGTGTTGGACTTGAGGATGGAGGGTTGCAGACAGTCGACCTCGAAACGTTGGGGGCTAGACGAACAATTCGAGCGAGATGGGTGGTCGATGCAACAGGGTTCACCGCATTGCTTGCTCGTCAGAACGGATGGTTTCACCGAAATACCGAGCACCCTACTTCGGCGATTTGGACCCGCTGGAAGAACGTCAAAGATTTCGACGGCTTGGAACTGGCCGGTCGTTTCCCCGAATGGGCATCAGCCTGCAAAGGGGTCCGTGGCACTGCGACCAACCACTTCATGGGGGATGGTTGGTGGGCTTGGTGTATTCCGCTGAAGGGTGGCGAGACCTCTATCGGAGTCGTTTTCGATCATCGGCGGGTTGAAATCCCTCCTGGCGATTCGATCCCAGAACGCCTCCGAGCTTTTCTGTCGCAACATCCTGTCCCGCGCGAGTTGTTGGCGGAGGCCGAACCTGTTGAAGGGGATGCAAACTGGAGGTCCCACTTGGCCTATTGTTCCTCTAAGTTTGCTGGAGATGGTTTCGTGTTGGTGGGGGATGCTGCGGGTTTTTTGGACCCATTCTACAGCCCTGGGATGGACTGGCTATCCTACACTGTCAGCAGGGGGGTTGAGTTGATCGGAAACCAACTGGAAGGCCAGGACCCCAAGGTTCGGGTCGGACAATTCAATCAGGACTTCTGCCAGTCTTATGCTCGATGGTTTAAGGCGATCTACAAAGACAAGTACGACGTGTTCGGCGACTTCGAGCTGATGTCGATCGCATTTCATCTCGATCTTGGGATGTACTATACGGGTGTCGTTTCTCAGCCGGTAGAACGCGGGCAACGAGCTCTCCTTGAACCCGTGTTTTCTACACCTCCAAGTGCGGTCCCATTCCGATTGATGAGTTTTTACAACCGGAGGTTGGCCCGCATGGCCCGCGACCGCCGACGGCGGGGAACGGCAGGAAAGCACAACAACGGAAGGCGATTTCTCCTGAACGGTTTTCTTCCGGAAAGGTCTACTGGCTCTGACATTCTCAAGGCCTTAACCCGCTACGTGAAGCTGGAATTGGCTGAGGGCTGGCGAAGTTGGTTCGTGCGGGGACCAATTGGATAAAACCGGTTCAGGCCGTCATCAGTTCCGGTCGAGGCAATTGCCGCTCATAGCGCTGAGCAAGGCTGGTCGATGATGGGTGACAACCGACCGAGTGAATCGCACTCAGAATCCGTTCCTCATTCATGATGAAGCGATCCTTACGGTAGAGGAGGTAGTCTTCTCGAAGTCGCTCTGGGGTCAGGTTGATCGTGCACAAGTTTGCACCCGCCAGTAGCCCGCGTTGATATCCCGAACCGGGCCCTGCCAGATTCAATGCGCTCACCGCCGGAATGACCCAATCGGGCCGCATGATACGCAAGGCAGCCATGCAGTTGAGTGTCAGGTCCAGACTCGCTGATTCCGACGATGCAAGTGGAGTGGCATCGCCTGGGATAAAAGGACTGACGCTGCAGCCCACCAGCGGCAATGAGGCCGCTAGTCTAAAGTTCTCCAAGGCTGCCTCAATTCCTTGGCCCGGTAGACCTGCGATAAACCCTGAGCTGATTGCCCAACCTTCAGCGGCAAGCCACCGTATGTGGTTAGTGCGCTCTTCCAAGGTGCCTGGGGCTTCGAGTTCCCGGTAAAGAGCGGCGTTCGCCAGTTCGAACTTGATGATGTAAACGGAAGCGCCTGCATCCTGAAGTTCACGGGTCAATTCAGGTGAAAGGGTTCCTAGACAAACGCTGATTCCCAAAGCGGTCGACGCCTTCAGAGAGCGAACCAGAGGTATCACCACTTCACGGACCGCCACCGGATCCTCTCCAGCTTGGATATTGATGTCGGTAATGCAGTTTGGCCGTTCATCAAGCAGCATTCGCAGAAGTGTATCTCCTTCTGCCCTGTACCGATCTAATCCTCGGTTGGAGCGCCGCATGCCGCAGTAGTGGCAGTTTTCTCGGCAGAAATTGGAAACCTCAACGACACCTCGCACGTAGACCTCGCGACCAAAGTTTTCTCGTGCCGTCGCGAGCGCGGCTTCATGCAACTCCTGCTGGAGTGAACCTTGGGACTCCAATTGCTGGGCTGTAGGGATTTGAGCCACAAGTTCATGGTAGGGCACACTATCGAGCGTCGGGTAGTTCAATCAGCAGGCCTTTGTTTAGTGGACGCGTTGCCGAGGCATCGGGAAGCCTTGAGCAGTGCTGACCGCCGTGATCCCATGTCGGAACGAGGAGCTGTCCATTGGACCCGTGGTCACTGGACTCCGCGGCTGGGTTGACTCGGTTATTGTGGTCAACGACCGCTCCAAAGATGCCACTGGGTCTATAGCCCGGTCGGCTGGTGCGCACGTGTTAGATCTCGAAACTGGTTCAGGAAAGGGAGCTGCCATGCGATATGGATGGGATGCAGCTGCCCGACTCGGCGCGACCCGAGTTTTCCTTCTGGATGGTGATGGTCAGCACGCGCCAGCTGATGCTCCACGATTCATCAGTCACCAAGAGTCCACCAGTGCTGACCTGGTGATCGGGAATCGTTTTGCTGGTGATACGCGTTCGGTGCCGCGAATCCGGCGCTGGACCAACCAGTGGATGAGTCGCCGGCTCTCACAGCTTTGCCATGTGCCCCTGCCTGATTCCCAGTGCGGTTATCGCCTGGTCAATGTGGCTCCTCTTCTTCGACTCAATCTCAAAACGGATCACTTCGAGATAGAGTCCGAGATGTGCTTCGCCTTTGCGCGGGCCGGTCATCGGATCGAGTTCTTACCGATCGAGCCACAATATGACGGCCAGAACAGCAAGATCAGACCGCTAAGGGACGCGGTCCGTTGGTTCCTGTGGTATCAGTCTGCTCGCCGATGCCGCCCTTAAGGTGATGAGCCAAAAGAATACGAGTTCCATGCTCGGACCAAACGCGAGCTCCATTCAGACCAGCTGAGGCTGCCAGTCGCCGCCACTCAGACTCCCGCCACCCTCGTTTGACGGATTGAACTCCATCTCGTCGAAACTCTTTCGGGACCCTAAGCGCTACGAGAACCACCCAGAGTGCGGCCAGAAAAAACGGGCTGCGAACCATGTCGCAGATCAAGACGGCTTGGCATGCAACTCTCCTAGCCTCACGGAAATGGGCTGATACATCGGCATCACTGTTGAGGTGATGGGTCATCGTTGTTGCGATCGCTAGGTCGAACGAATTCGTAGCGAAAGGGAGATTCGTGACTGAGGCTTTGACCCAAGTTCCTGAAGTCGAACCTTCGGACCCGGGTTCCGGCAGATTCAGATCCACGTTGGTAAAACGCCAGTCCCAGCCATGGCCCCGTGCAAACTCAGTCAAAGTTTGCCCCAACATCCCGTTCCCTGCACCAAGGTCGACGATGGAGAGCCGTTTGCAGGCTTCGGCTCCTAGAATCTGCGGAATCCAGACACGAAAGGGTCGGTCAAATTGAGTGAGCTTGTTCATCCGGCCCAGCCACTCATAGTGTTCTGCGACCTCAGCTGAGGTCCGCTCTGGCGAGTCGAAGTATTCTGGAGTGAGATCCCGGCTGCGGAGAAACATCGATGGAAGATAAAACCAAAAACCCAGGTACTGAACAAGGTGCATCCGTTTTACGCAGGGCCCTCGGTGTTGTTCGCAAGGTGCTTCAATTCTTGGTCATGGCTTTGGTGATGGGTTGGATTGCTGGTGCGGCTGTCCGCTGGGATGCCAAATTGGCTGAGGCTCCGGGGTTTTTCCGTGGCATGCTCCACGGGGCGATTATGCCAATGGCGTGGCCAACTTTACTTGCAGGTCAGGAGCAAGAGATTTACGCCGCTCGCAATAGTGGACGAGTCTACAAGTTGGGCTACTCGATGGGCGTCAATGCCTGCGGTTTAGTTTTCTTTGGATTCACATTCTTGACGTTCATCCCTCGCTCAAAACCGCCTATCGCGGATGGTCAGCGCAAAAAACTGCAGTAGACCTCGTAGGCGTTCACCCAGCCCCCGATGTAGTAAGCCGTTGAAGGGAGCCGGAAGCGGGAATCTGTTAGGCTGAAAGTCAGTTCGAGCGGTGTCGCGGGGGCATTCGGATCGTATGTGGCGATTGCAATCCCCGAAGGCGTAGCGCGTGAGGAATACGCGAGAAGCGCGTGGTTGATCTGGAGACGCGGGAAATCTGCGACATGGACTACGGCTGTTCCCCTTTGAGCGACGGATTCTGCAATTCGCTGGGATTCCTTGATCTGAGAAGATCTCAGGAATGGGAGAACCATCCGCCAATTCCCACGCTGAGCGTAGCTTTGCCAAGCTCCTCCAGCGACCGATTTGATGACCTCCGGTAGGCTGTCGCTCAACTCTCTCAGGCCGGCATAGCCCGGGAACTGTATCCGCCGGTCGTGGGGACACCTTTTGCGGGGGTCCTGTCGAATGACCTCTTGCACTCGAGATCGGTATTCAATGGCCGACAAACGCGCCTGATTGGGTTGGAATTCTGAATGAAGATGAAACTGCTGAACCGTTCGAGCCATCACGAAGCAACGCAGGCGGTAGGTGGGTTTGGGGTGGGCGGGCTCGTGTGTTTGTTTGCCGGTTTTTGGATCCTTACCATAAACCCATTCCGTTTCGTTCCGGAATCCCAAAGTGTCTCGCCAGAAATCAAATTCCCTGTCGAGCAGGCCTTTATTTGGCGAGGGAATTGGTTGGTTTAGGATGCCGCTGAGGTCAGGCATGATCGTTGAATGGGTCCCTTCATCCGACATACAGCTTGCGCGGACAAGCATTCGCTGGCCAAACAGAAAGGACGATGCTTTACGAACAGTGGCTGAGGACACTCGATAGCCACGCCGATCGACCTGCACTTTATGATCGGGCAGGTGGTCGAATCTGGTCCTTTTCCGATCTTCATCGCGAGTCGTTGTTGGCTCCTCCTGGAGCGCCGCGACTTGTCCACCCATCTGGGCGCGACGCGAGGTTCGTTATTGAGGTTCTTCGCGGATGGCGGTCGAACAGCGTAGTGTGCCCGCTTGAGCCGGGCCAGCAGGCTCCTGCAGCAGCCCAAGGAGTTGATGGTTTCTCCCACCTAAAGCTGACATCCAGCACCACGGGACCAGCACGGATGATCGGACTGTCGGGTGCCCAAATGGCGGCAGATGCCGAGCAGATAGTAACCACTATGGGGCTCCATGAGGGCTCACCGAATCTCGGGGTCATATCGCTGGCTCATAGCTATGGTTTTTCAAATCTGGTCCTTCCTCTGTTGTTGCATGGGGTCCCCCTGATATTGCTCCCATCGGCCTTCCCGGCAGCCGTGTTTCAAGAGGCCAGTCAGTGGTCGGATATCAGCCTGCCAGCAGTGCCTGCGCTTTGGCAGGCTTGGGCAAATGGAGGGAAACTCCCAAGCAGTATCCGGCTGGCGATATCAGCCGGCGCACCCTTACCGGTGGAACTGGAGCGACTCTTGTTCGAGCGTGATGGTATCAAGGTGCACAACTTTCTCGGTGCATCGGAGTGCGGGGGTATTGCCTATGACCGGACTGAAGAGCCACGAAGCGATTGGACAATAGCAGGAACGGCCATGGAGGGAGTCCAACTTCATATCTCGGATGATGGCTGTCTTGAGGTGCAAAGCCCTTCGGTCGCTGAGACCTATTATCCCGAATCAGACGATCGGTTGGGCGGCGGAGTCTATCGATCTGGTGATCTCGCTGAGATCGGTCCATCTGGTCAAATTCGCCTTTTAGGTCGGGCGACAGACCTGATCAACGTGGCCGGTCGCAAAGTCGGCCCAGAGACGATCGAGGTTCAAATTCGGGAGCATCCTGCGGTTGCCGACGTCCTGGTTTTTTCCGTTCCCGAGGCAGGTGGGCGGAATGAGGCGATCGTCGCCGCTGTGGCTCTGAAGCATCCCGTCAGCGAAATGGAGCTCAGAGATTTCTTGGGGCGATCTTTGCCCTCTTGGCAATTACCTCGCCGCTGGTGGTTTTTGGATGAGGTCCCCGCTGATGTTCGCGGTAAACGGTCGAGAAGATTGTGGCGTGAGCGTTTTCTAGCTGCCTTTGGGTAACCCTTGGCAATTCAAGCTTCGGCCTGGGATGGCTGAATTGGTCGGACTGGTTCGCTACCGGAGAGTGTTACCTCTCCTTGCAACAATAGATGGCCCGCTGAACTCACGGAGCCTCTAGCCTGGATGAGTGCTCCCATGCGGCCGGCAATCTGGGCCTCGATCGTTAGTGTCTGACCCGGGCGGATACTACCGGAGATTTTGACCTGACGGATCCCGGTCAGTTTCAGCGCCAAAAGCGGCGGTCGGGTCGGGTCGGATTGCGCTACCACACCCGCAAGCTGAGCGAGAGCCTCCACCATCAGCACTCCGGGCATTATGGGGTTCCCTGGGAAATGCCCGGGTAACGAGGCGTGGTCTTGCGGAAGAAAAAATTCACCGCTGCCAGAGACTCCTGGAATGAGTTCGATCAGCCTGTCGATGAAGCGGAAACCGGCCCCATGCGGTAGCGACTTCAATGCTTCATCAAGGGTCACTTTTTCAGTGGAGGGCCGCTTGTCGTGATTTTCCATGTGGCATCCAGATTGGTAGTGAACAAATCGGTCGATATTTTCGAGTTGCGGCTCAATTCCTTGAACTCGTTCCGTAAGCGCGATCCATCTTTCAGAATCAGTTCGGTGGCGATCAACTGCTTGGTGCCTGCAGCGATTTCCACTTTCAATTCTGGGAGCATGCTTTTAACCGACGAAGACTCTGGCTCCATCCGGAAGCTCCAGGAGTTTGCATTGGTGGAAGCATCAATGGTCCGGAATTGCTTTCGAAAACTCACTTCATCTTTGGGGAAACCCATATCCAGCAAACCCATCAAGTCCTTGGCCGGGCCGTTGCCGAGGGAATCAAGTTGGTAATGCTCAGCTCGCCGTAATTTTGGGGACAGCACCCAAAGCTCAGGCCCGGTCCTTAAGGCCAAAGACTGAACCGGCTCACCAAGTTGCCAACGGAACTGATTAGGGGTGGCAAACCAGACCTTGCCGGTGGAAACCAATGGCTGGGTGAAAGCCTTCAGATAGCGTGTTTGAAGCACCTGCGCCTCCCAAGTCTGAAGAGATTTGGCCGCAGATAACCACTCGGTCACCAGTTGGTCTTTTTCAGCCGAATTCAGAATTCCGCTCCACAGAACTCCGCAAACCAGGCAGCAGAGCCTGCCCAAGCGGTGAAACCTCATTGTTAAAAACTTAGCCATTGAGGTCATTTGTTTGAATCCGGTGTTTCATTCCAGATCGGGACGAAATGGTACCATTGTTCGGGGTGTTCCAGCACAGCAGGCTCAAAGACTTGAAGAACTTTTGATGCCAGCTCTTGTCGAGCACCTCGAGATCCAAGATTGCTGCGGTCGTATCCAACCGGGCTCAAAGCGTGGGTCAGGTAGTTTGGGCCATGCCGCACCACGTAAACAGGAAGGATGATGCAACCGGTGGCACGTGCGAGTTCAGCCGTGGCGATATTGGCTCCCGTGGTGCCGCCCAGAAACCGAGACGGCACTGCAGCTTCAGTGGGAGGTCGATCGACAAGAATTGCCACAATACCGCCGTCCTGAAGACGTTTGACGACTTCGACGAACTGAAACGGGTTTTCTCCAACCACCAGAGTTTCTATTCCAAGACGTTTCCTTGCAGCCAACCGCAATTGGGTCAATTCGGCTGTTGGTTCGGGAGCCGTGAGGACCAGCGGAGAGAGCCCCAAGCGACGAAGGAGCACGCTGCCGAGTTCCCAATTACCGAGATGAACGGTGACCAGCAGGACCCCTTTGCCTGAGGCCCTTGCGGCGTCAAAATGTTGCCAGCCATTTCCGGGCTCTACCCACGCGTCCACCGATGCCCCGGATTCAAAGAGGAGCAGGTCAGCCAGTTTCACGCCGAACTCCCGGAAGGTGTCCGCAGCTCGTCGCTTCAAAGTCTCAGTCTCATTTCCCAGCACCGGCGACAGATTGGCGGCAACGATTTTTCGCCGCCGCGGATTTAGAGTTGAGTAGAGAGATCCCAGCTGCCGACCAAGCCCAGTGGCAACTGGCCGAGGGATGTGTGCCACCAAAGTGCGGCCCCACCCCCACCAATGGGATCGGTAGAGCTGGGAGACCTGATTTAGTGATTCGGTCGCGCCAGGACTGTTGAGCCCGCAAGCCAGCCACCAAGACGGAAGCAAAATCACGGCGACGACGAAAACGCATGCGACTCCACCGGCACAGACGAGGTCCAAACTGGCGAGACCTGCGTTATTGCTCCAGGCGAGCGAGCCAAATCCGGCGATATTGGCGCCAGCGCAAAGGAGCAGAGCACGACCTGTCGAGGACCATAGAGCCCGCCTGTCTGAACCGTAGCGCCTCATCGCGAGTTGAATGTGAATGGTCGAATCCACTGACGATCCGAGCAGAAGCGGTATGGCGACCAAGTTAAGAAGGTTCCATGAGGCCCCCAGCGCCGCCATGCATGCGAGGAGAAGAGCGAATGCAGAAATCAACGCCACGAGACTGAGGACCACCTCGGCGATTCTGCGGAAAGCGAGCCATAGGGCAAAAATTAGGACAACTGACAGCCCAATTGTCAGGGTGATGACACGCTGAAGCACATGTTCCCAAAGAGATTCTCCGAGCCGGTTCCAACTCGCCGATAGAACCCCTTCCGGCAGGTCGGTCAATTTACCAGAACCAGACACCGGTGTAACCAGCCCCAAGGCCAGCCAGGAGCCATCGGAATCCCTCGCGGAGCAACGGTCGCGAATCCACTGAGCGGTTGGGTTGCTGGGCCAGAGCGGGATGCCTGCCGGGTCTTTGCGCCACAGCTCCCACTTCTTGCCAACTCCCTCGATCAACAGCGTTGAATTGGTCGTGAATCCCGCCTGCAAAACCGCTGCTTTGATGCGCTCCAACCTCTCCGATACTACCGCTGTTTTGGGGAGGTTTTGCGCAGCGTTGGAGGCCATTGGCCAGAACGCGGTGGGAATCTGAAAATCGCTCAGTTCTCCAGCGTCACGTCTCTGGATAAGAATCTTCTCCGTCGACGTTAACAACTGGCCAACGGCCTCCGAATTTTCCCCACGAATAATAAGCCAAACTGTGTCGTTGGTTCTCCCGAGCGCAGCTTGAAGGCGGTCCATCGACTCGTATGCCGGGCTGTTGTTCGGCCTCAGCGGGTCGGAACTCGCCGTTGCTTTCGGCAACCCGCGGAGACACAGAGTTAGGGCAATTGCCGACAGTGCAATGGCAGTAGGAAGCCACCAGCGTTTCGGGCAGCCTGAATTGGTCACACGGGGATTTGAATCAACCGAAGCTCCGCTAGGCATCTGTTTCAGTGCGATCGGCAGAAAGCCGAAGAGCATGACCACAGCTCCCACCATTAAGCCGATAGCTGTCAGGAGACCCAACTGGGAGAGGCCTGGTAGTCCGGTGAGTCCCAAGACCGAGAAAGTTCCGGCTGTGGTGACCGCGGACCAACCGATCCCAGGAGCAATACGTCGGCGCAAATCGTTGACGCTGAGGTTTGGATGAACCCGCGCCTCTTGATAAGCCACCAAACCATAGTCCACGACCAACCCGATGAGGACCGCGGCAAAGCCAGTGCTGACCACATTGAGGGTTCCGAGGAAAAGTCCCCCCAATGCGATCGTGACCATCAACGTCACTGCCAGAGCTCCCACCAGACAAACCAGTGGGCGCAGCGACCGATGGGCAATCCAGAAGAGAAAGGCGATGACAACTACGGTGAGAAGAACCGAGTTCCGGAGGTCGCGTTCCATACCGATTGCTATCTCGGAAAGAAAAACGGGCCCGCCTGTCATCCCAATACGCACGTCCAAACTTTGGGCGTTAATCGTTTGAGCTACCTCCTCACGCACTCGTTCCACCCAAAGCGCTGCAGCTTTGTAGTCCATCTTTGGATTGGAAGGTTGGAGCGAAACAACTCGGAACCGTCCCTCGTCACCGCTGAATAGTCCTGAGCCGTCGTCTTTACCGATGGCTGATCCTGCCGAACCTGGAAGTTGAGCCAGCCCCAACGGGTCGTAAGCCGCCATGGCCAGCGTCTTTGGATTCAATGAGGTGGTCAGGTCATTGACCGATGACTCCAATTGAACCTCCGGTTGACTCAACCGGTCCAGAAGGCTGCTAAGGGCCGCCGGATCTTGTTGCAACCACAACCAGGCGAGGTTTTCGATGGCATCTCCCGTGTTCTCCAACCAGGGCGATTGCCAATGCACTGAGCGCGCAATCTCAGGCATCGATCGTAGCCTATTCGCAACGCTTTCTGCCGCCTTGGCTGCAACTCCAGCTTCTGAAGCAGAAAGAGTGATCAAAGTCTCAGCTCCGGTGGCAAACCGTTGTTGGTGCAATTTCAACGCACCAACGGCTGGCAAATCAGCCGGGAGCAAGTTCAGGACGTCGGCATCAAATCTCAGTCGAAAAAGTCCCCATGCCACTGCGGCAATACCGACCCATATAAGGAGGCGTCGGCTCAAGGGACTACCTCCAGTTTTTCTCCGGTGCTGGGATTCGAAATCTGCCAACCCGTAGAGTTGGTTTCGATGGTCCAAGGCTTCGAAACCTTTTGAATTTCCCGGTTACCAGTCAGCAAGAACCACGGCACCTGCCGAGGAGGTAGACCCCGTCCACCATAGACACCTCGCTTCAACGGTGATGCAAGTGTCCAACGGTTTGCCGCGGAGCGGGCCGTAACCATGGGGAGCCCCTGTTTGCTGAACAGCACGAGTCGCCCCTCAGTGTCGTGGTTGGCTATAATTACTTCACCTGTGAGTTCTGGTGCTCCCCGGCGAGGCGTCCAAACTGCTTCCATCCGTTGAACTGCCCAGCCCGGTTGGGCCAAGTCGACCGTCGGTAATGATGCTGTGGAGCAACCCAAACCCATGAGCGAAAAAATGAGGGTTACAGCTAGCTCCCAATAGCGGTGCGTACCTGCCGGTGTGCTCAGGCCAGTCATGATGAAGGAGCAAACGATATCCTCGGCACCAAAGGGAACCGCGCCTGAAGCCGCACCAACCGAAAGAACAGCCACATTCGCCAACGCAAACGCCAGCCTCCCTCTAATTCTCCAGCCAGAATGGCATTCACGGCGGCGGCCAGGTCCCATTTGGCTCGGGGCTCCAAAAACAGTTCCATGAACGGGGTGGTGTAGAAACTCTCAACCATCTCCGAATAGATCTTCAGCGCTGCCCGTACTCTGCGCTCAAAGCAGACAAATTCATGGGCTCCATTGTTGCCGTTTTTGAGGGCTTTTCCGACCGCTTCGGCTCCCAATTTACCAGAGAACATCGCAAGGAAAACGCCGCTGGAAAAGATGGGGTCGATGAATCCGGCGGCATCTCCCACTCGGAGAACGCGGTTGGACCAAAATGTCCGGTTCCTGTAGCTGAAGTCGGATGTCACCTGAATGGGTGAAGCAGGTTGCGCATTTTCGAGGCGTTCACGGACTGGAGGACTCTGTTGCACCCAATGCCGGAAGACCTCCTCAGGCTTTTGTCCGGATGAAGTGAATTCATCTCGGTCCATCACAAGTCCGACGCTGACCTTGGATGGCACCCCCTCAGCTCCAAGAGCCAACGGAATCATCCAAAACCACTTGTTCTCGAGTCGAACGATCACCGTATCGCCACCTTTCTGGTCGGAATCCAAGCGGACGTTTTCAAAATGACCAAACACCGCGAGTTTTCGCAGGGATGGATTCACATCCTTTATCCCTTCTTGGCTGCCCGTGAGATTGCCGCGCCCAGTGGCATCGATGACAAATCGAGCTCGGAATTCCGAAGTGGTATTATTGCCACGAGCGACTACAGCCACGCCGGTTTCGTCAGCTGTTACTTTTTGGACCTCGTGTTCTTCCCTCACTTCGACCCCAAGAGTGGAGGCGTGTCTTAAGAGGATGTCATCAAACCGAGACCGCTCGACCTGAAAAGCTTCGGTATGCTTGGTAAAACGGCCGTTTCGAAAAACGAAACCCGTACCCTTGGAACCATTGCCTAGGTGGAATTGGGCACCGCGTTTGATAGGGAACCGAGCGGCCTCCATCTGCGGAATAACCCCTAACTCTGACAGAATTTCGTGATTGTAGGGGAGAAGTGATTCTCCGATGTGGAACCTTGGGAAGCGCTCTTTTTCTAGCAAAAGCACCCGATAACCAGCACGTGCCAAGTACGATGACGCGCAGCTTCCGGCTGGGCCTCCGCCAAGAACGATGGAATCATAAACATGGCTCACTGACCTGAAAATGCCCCCGTTCTCCGCGTTACAGCAAGATCATCTGGGGCACGGGTCGCAGTTGGTCGGGGGGATTTAGGCCGAACACTTCGCCTGAGTCTCTGCCTCCGGACCATCCCCACGCGGGTGGGGAGAACGCCGACTGGTTCCCACCGGAGGTGGAGTTGTTCGGTTGCGTGCGACTCAGGCCGGAAATGACCACTGGGCTCCCGCAGAAGCGGAGTTCGAGAGAACGGTTGCTCGGGCGGTCCAAACGATCGCTTGGCAGCCTCTGAATCCAGTGGTTTATGGAGGTCTGCCCGTGCGGTTGAGAGCGATCGCAAGCAGCGGTTTGCCGGTCGACTACTTTGGGATATCGGGTCCGGGTTTGGTCTCTGAAGGGCAACTGCAGGTGAGCGGGGTGGGGGAGGTGCTGGTCCGCGCTCGTCAGGCGGGAAACGCCGACTTTGATTCCGAAGTGGCCGATCTTGCCATCCTGGTGGGCAGGGCTCCTCAGTCAATTGTTTGGGATGGCATCGCCGATCGAGTCTTCAGTTCGGAGGTGATTCCGTTGACTGGAAAAGCCAGTTCCGGGTTGGGCGTGACCTATGACGTGATCTCGGGCCCTGCCGTGGCCAGCAATGATCGACTGACAGTGACCGGCGTGGGCACGGTGGTGATCCAAGCCAGTCAGGCGGGTGATGCCAATTACACGCCGGCCCCCGTTCGTCAGGTTTCGTTTGTCGTCAGCAAGGCCGCACAGACATTGGCCTTCGGGCCCATTGGACCAAAGACCTTCGGAGATGCCCCAGTGGCGCTCTCAGCCACCAGCAGTACCGGGTTGCCGGTCACCTATTCTGTGGTGAGCGGCCCGGGAGCGTTGGTCGGCAACCAGTTGTCCCTGATCGGAGCCGGAGACGTGGTGATCCAAGCATCGCAGGCGGGCAATGACCTTCATCAGGCAGCATCCGTGACGCAGACCGTCACAGTGGCCAAAGCGGTGCAGTCGCTTTCGTGGTCGCCGGAATCGAGCCTGACCTACGGCACCAACCTCATCGCTCTGGATGCGAAGGCCAGCAGCGGCCTACTGGCGGGCTATCGGGTGGTGGCGGGACCGGGATCTATTGTGGCCGGTCAATTGAGTCTGGCAGGTGTCGGTTCAGTGGTGGTCGTGGCGGAGCAACCGGGAAATGCCAACTGGCTGGCGGCAGTCGCGATCACCAATCGTTTCACCGTCGGTCGTGGGAGCCAGGTGGTGACCTTTGAACCGATCGAAAATCGTTCGTTAGGGTCTGGCTCGGTGAACTTGGTGGCCCGCGCCAGTTCGGGCCTGCCGGTGAGCTTCTCCGTGATCAACGGTCCGGCTGAGGTAAATGATCAGTATTTGAACCTGCTGGGGGCGGGAATGGTCACTGTGCAGGCCATCAGCCCGGGTAGTCCGCTGTGGTTGTCGGCCTCGGTGTATCAGACCTTCACGGTGCTGCCGGTCGAGACCGCACCTCAAGTGGTCATCGAGCCGCCTAAGGCCGATGGCTCGTTCGGGCTGGAGATCCGAGCCCCAGCCGGGGCGAACCTGACCCTCGAGACTACCTCCGACCTGAATGCCTGGACTGAGTCCCAACGCCTTACCGGCAAAGGCGCGGGTAACCCGGTGAAACTCATCCTCCGAACCGAACCCAACATTCCGACCAAGTTCTGGCGGGTGAGGGTGAGGTGAGGACGGGGCGCACAGACAGATATTGTTTTTCAAGCGGTATGCAACGGCCCGGAAAAGAGCCAAGCGATCGAGAAGAGCACCCTCGCCCTGAATGCCGCGTGATTTTCGGGGCGGATTAGGTTCCGTTCAAATCACGTCAAAGAACAGGCGGTGTGATGCGATAGGAAACAAAAAACCGGCTCGGGAGCTACCCGTGCCGGTTGAAACTGGAAGATGCTGTTTTTCCACGGTGTAGGTGACTGGCACCCAGGGATCCGGTCTGCATCACTCACTTTGTCTTGGTTCCGGAGCTTGAATATACCGATTCCAAAGCTGTACAAGAGAAATTATCATGATCACTAGGGCTAACCCCGATCTCCACCTCGCATTTGACGTTGGTCACAGCTCGATTGGTTGGTCGGTGCTCAGCGCGCCACAAGGCGTGGGCAACAACGGGCTACCACAAATTTTGGGGACCGGTGTTGTCACCTTTGGAGCAGACGATTGTTTGGCTGTGAAACGGCGAAAGAACCGGCAAGCAAGGAGACATGCCCGTGCCACCCGGCAGCGGATTGGCAACATCGAGAAACTGCTTACACATATCGGGGTCCTGAGTGCCGACCAATTAGTCCAACGCCACCGACAAGCCGGTGGAGACAGTTTTTCCTGGCAGCGAGCCGCCGAGATCCTCGCAGCGACTCGGACTGCTGTACCAATGCCCGCTATTGAATGGGCTGAACTGTGGGAAATCCTCCGATGGTATGCTCACAATCGCGGCTACTTCGCTCCGCCGTGGGCCAATCGTGGAGACGATGTTCCTGAATCGGACGATGAAGTATCGGACACGGAGAAAGTTAAGCTAGCCCACGCAAAGATGGTGGAGCTCGGAACCCGAACCATGGCCGAGACTATCGCCGCCTATACTGGGTGGTATGAGCGTGAAGCAGCCAGATGGCAGCAGAGGCTGCGGTCCGAAAAGCCACCTCATTTTAAGGGATTGAATGCCGCCTTCCCTCGAGAGGAGGTCGTCTGGCCTGAGGTTCGAGCCCTACTGATCGCCCTGAAAGGTAGGTTGCCCATGCTTGATGATGCGCTCATCCGGACGCTGTTGGGCAATCAAGTCGACCCGTTGCGTGATCGCGATGCCTGGCGTGCAATCCCCTGTCCAAGCATCATTTTGCCCAAGCGATATCATGGCGGTCTTCTATTTGGGCAGAGCATCCCGCGCTTTGACAACCGTATCATCGGCGTTTGCCCGATACTCTTCGCCCGCCTCGAAGTTCTGTATCGGCAGGAGGGTTTGGAGCCCGATGAGGCGAGGAATCGCGCAGAGAAAGAAGCTAAGCTGCCAGCCAAAGCCTCGCCGGAATTCCTTCGCTTTCGTTGGGCAATGCAGCTGGCAAACATTTTTGGATCAGCTATTGGGGATCGAGGCACCCGTCCTCTCTCAGGGGAAGAACGCACACGTCTCACGGAACAGGCGCGACGATCTGGTTCGTTTACAAAGGGCGAGTTCAAGAAGGCCGTTCGCCAAGTGACCGGATGGACACGTGACAACTTGGACAACCTGCTGATGCATCCGGACGCTGAGAAGGCCTTGGTGTTAGACCCGGTCCAAGCCGAAATCAGAAAATCCAAGCTGACCGACGCCCTTAGTCAATTGCCTGCGCGCTACACCAAGAGACTCCGTGGCAAGCTGCGATCTGGCAAAGTCGTCGCTCTGAGTGAGGTGCGTGGTTGGTTGGAGCCTGCCGATGTAACCCTTTTTGACGCTGCAGTCTCGCGGGTCATTGAGGCAGAAAACACCCGGAAAGGCAGGCATCAGGCTGCCGCCAACCTCAGCGAGTTGCTTGTCGAGCGGCTGAGCGCCGAGTTCCCGACCGGCCGCGCTCCGTATGCCCGAACGATTCTCCGGCAGGCACATGATGAGGTAATGTCCGGTAGAGATCCGAGGGCAGAAAAAAGCGACCAACAGCCACGCGGTTGCCTTTGCCAGACAGCTGAGCTCAAGGAGGCACAATTGAATCGCAGCCTTGAAAAGCAGACCAACAATCACTTGATCCGTCATCGGTTGCTGATCCTAGAGCGCCTGCTCCGCGACCTGATTGACGCGCCAGAGTTCGCACGTGGTGAACCCCGTCGCGTGGCATCGTTAACAATCGAAGTGAACCGGGACCTCAAGGATCAATCGGGCAAAACTCGGAAAGAACAGGAGCAGGATCTCGGGCTGCGGCTGGGTGACTTCAAACGTGTGGCTGGCAAGGTGGAGGAAAGGTGCAGGCAGCGCGGTGTTCCGGTGACAGCCGGGCTGATTCGCAAAGCCCGGATTGCCGAGGATCTCGCATGGAAGTGTCCTTACACTGGGAAGGCCTTTGAATTCGATGATTTGCTGGGTGGTGCGATGGACAAAGACCACATCATCCCGCATTCCGATCGCCAGAGTGATTCTCTAGACTCGTTGGTGATCACTTGGAATGACGTGAACAAGTGGAAGGGTAAACGGACGGCCATGGAGTTCGTACGAGCGGAGGGCGGAAAGCCGGTACCGGGTAGGCCGGAACTGACCTTGATGCCGTTGGCTTTGTTCCAAAAGCACGTCGACGGTCTCGATACTCGCAAGGGACATCCGGATGACCGAGCCCGAAAGAAGCGCCGCATTCGTAGATTGCTCACCGAGAACTACGAGGAAAAAGAATTCACTCCACGGGACCTGACAGTCACCAGCCATTTGGTTCGCCTCGGTGCTCAGGTTCTACAAAGAGCCTTCCCGCAGGACTCGAGGCCGCCGGTCGTGTCTCTTCCTGGTTCAGTCACTGGCGAGGTCCGCAAGGCGTGGCGGTTGATCGGATGTCTCGGTGCGGCTAATCCCGCGATCTTTGAGGCGGATGGCAAGACGCCCAAACGCAAAGAAGAGATCCGAGGTATCACTCACCTTCACCATGCCTTGGATGCCTGCGTCTTAGGGCTTGCCTCCCTCTTCTTTCCTCGGAATGGGGCCGTCTGGGGTGCGATGGTAAAAGCGGGTGCTGACCGCGAGGCTACCGATGAGCGGCGTCTCTGGCTTGCCATGACACGGCGCCGACCATCTGCCGAGGAAGCTGCTCTGCTGCGTTCCACCGGTATCTACAAAGCCGATGCTTCGGGGAGGATGCATCTCGATGAATTGCCCGATGAATTGCGGCAGCAGATTCGTCAACGACTCGCAGAGAAGCGCGTGGTCCAACATGTGCCGGCGGACATGAGCGGTGTAAAGGTCGAGGAAAACACCCGGGGTATAGTCGGGGAAAAAGGCGGCCGTGTGCTGTTAAGGCAACGTTCTGGACGAGACGCCAAGACGGGCTGCCAAGCGGTCAAGGTAACCGATATGGCGCCAGCGAAGTTGCTCGGTCTGCAGCCTTCAAGTGGAGATGGAAAACTTAAACGGCAAAACGGGGTGCGAGTTATTACCGACAATTTCGGATTGGCACTGTTAGATCATGCGACAGGGGGCGACGACAGGTTTGTGATAATCCCTTGGCATCGAGTTTGGCAACGCATTGCATCCTTGAGATGCCGCAACAGTGGGGTACCCCCAACAATCATCCGCAACGGTAACCTGATCCGCGTACGAACAGGGAACTTTGCCGGGGTATGGCGGGTGTTTTCAGCTAAGAATAATGCGGCTGGGATGGCCTTGGATATAGGTTGGCCCGATGTGGTTCGTCTCCAAAACAAAACAGAAGGTCATAAAATAAATGTTTTGTTATCGTCTTTGGTCAAAGCGGGCATCGAAGTCATTCCAAATAGGTTGATCGGCGCAGCCCACCTCGGTGGCCAATAAGAGTTGTGTCGTTCCACATCGTCAGCATCGACTCGCCGCATTGTTCGTTGTCATGCCGCAACGGCCAACTCACCTGCCGAACGGACGAGGGCGAACGCCAACTGCCGTTAGAGGACGTAGCCGCCATCATCATCACGAGCTTCAATGCCACTATCCACAGCCACCTTTTTCTCGAGGCTGCTAAGCAAGGCGTGGCTCTGATCATCTGTGAAGCCTTCAAACCGGTGAGCCTAGTGCTGCCGGCCAACCGGAGCACGGACACACTGCTCTCGCGCGGACTACTGGATCTGGATGCTCGGGTCCGAGAATCTATGTGGCGGCGAACGGTGGATGCCAAATGCCTGAACCAAGCGGCGCTCGCCACCCATATCGCCCCTGGTGACACAGTCTTGGACTCGTTGCACAGGGCGGCGGCAAAAAGGAACGACCACAAGGAGGCGGCATGCGCAAAACTGTTCTGGAACGTTTTCGGACGCGCACTCGGTCAAACCGATTTTCGCCGTGAGACGTCCGCTGAAGGAGGAATCAACGCCTTGCTCAACTACGGCTACGCCGTGCTGCTATCTACGGTGCTTCAAAAATTGTTCGCCGTTGGATTGGATCCAACATGGGGGTTGTCCCATCTGCCCAGAGAACGGGCCACTCCGCTGGCATACGATCTGATGGAACCCTTCCGTCCATGCGTTGACTGGCGCGTTTGGCAGTGGACCCGAGTCCATCCTGATCCGAAAGATTGGCAGGTATCTAAACCGTTTCGTGCGTGGGTGACGGGGTTCGTGCTGGAACGAGTCGAGCACCTAGAGTTCAACCTCGAAATCCGTGGAGTCATCGAAGGCGTGATTCGTAGTTTTCGACGCGCGGTGATCGAGAACGCTGCTCGCCCTTATCGCCCATGGCTTCCCCAATCAGGCCAGTGGCCACAAAAGGACCCCGGTGGATCCGGAACGTTATAAAATGGGATGGCTTCTTGTGGCGTTTGATCTGCCGGTCGGCAGCAAGACCCAGCGAAAACTTGCTCATGATTTCCGGGAATTCCTTAAGGATGACGGTTTTCTCATGATCCAATGGAGCGTTTATGCACGCGCATGCGTCAGCTTCGCACGGCAGGAAACCCATTTGGCTCGCCTCAAGAAAAACCTGCCACCCGAAGGCTCGGTGCGAGCTTGGTTTATGACTCGAGTGCAATGGGAGGCTAGCTTTGTCATCCATGGCCAACCAGCCGAAGAGGTGCCTCCAGAGGAAATGCCCACCCAGATTCAGCTTTGGTGACCGAGTCGGCCGCCCCGGTCGGTTTGCTCCCCCCGATTTTGGAACCAAGGCAAAGCACTGTAACTCATACCAGTCATACTAAATGGGGTTTGCTCCCCCCGATTTTGGAACCAAGGCAAAGCTGCCGCCTTGTGACGCCTCCAGGAGGGACGGTTTGCTCCCCCCGATTTTGGAACCAAGGCAAAGCCCTTCCAACCATTGGACTCGTAGTAATTGGGTTTGCTCCCCCCGATTTTGGAACCAAGGCAAAGCACCGGAGACGTTCCCTACTTTGCCGGTGGAGGTTTGCTCCCCCCGATTTTGGAACCAAGGCAAAGCATGGGTTAGCCGTGGGTTAACCGGATACGAGGTTTGCTCCCCCCGATTTTGGAACCAAGGCAAAGCTACGTCGGGGCGATCAACTCGGGCAACCCGGTTTGCTCCCCCCGATTTTGGAACCAAGGCAAAGCTGTGATGACCTCTGCCAACTACGGTGCGGGGGTTTGCTCCCCCCGATTTTGGAACCAAGGCAAAGCAGTCGAGTCAGCCAATCGCCAATCCGCAAGGGTTTGCTCCCCCCGATTTTGGAACCAAGGCAAAGCACGGTCGGTGCTAGTGGTGCGCATTTTTGGGTTTGCTCCCCCCGATTTTGGAACCAAGGCAAAGCTATCGCTTCCGGTCTACCGGTTGGAATGATGGTTTGCTCCCCCCGATTTTGGAACCAAGGCAAAGCTCAGCCCGAGCAGGTGGTTGCGATTGCCAAGGTTTGCTCCCCCCGATTTTGGAACCAAGGCAAAGCTATGGAGACTACCACCTGGCCGGCGGAAGCGGTTTGCTCCCCCCGATTTTGGAACCAAGGCAAAGCTGACCTGGTTGTCGGGCAATAATCCAGGAGGTTTGCTCCCCCCGATTTTGGAACCAAGGCAAAGCCGCAACGGCTTCAACAACATTGGTCCATAAAGTGCTCTAGTTAGGGAGACAATCACTCACATCGGGGCATCTTCGGTTTTCAATGATCTAAAGCGCAGCTCAAATGCTGGCTTTCGTGCGGGGTAAGTAATACAAGAAACAGGTCTGAACTCAAACATTTCCGATAGATTTCAAGCGCGGCCTACATGAGGCTCCGTCCGATTCGGAAACGCGATGGTGGCACCTGCCGATGCCGTCGTACCTCCACTCCATCAGCCATGCTCGGCAATCCTGTTACGTACCAAGGTATCCAGGACGCATGAAGGTATGCGGTTACCCACGACCCCAAAATCATGCTCCAGGCGCAGGGTTCGATGCCCAACCCTATCAGCCAAGGCTCGATCAACGACGTTTGATTGCGGTACCTGTGGTCCTCCCCGACGCGTCTCGAGTGGTCGTGCGCTCCGTACCTCCGCTGGTCTGAGTCGTTGCTGAACCTGTGCTGCGCCCCTTGCCGTCCGTGAGCGTCGTCCGTTCGCTTCCTGAACCTGAAGGTCGGGTTATCGCTGTGCCAGTGGTGCGACCCGCCGCATCACGGAAGGTCGTCCGCTCCGACGTTCCCGTGGTGTAGGTTGTCGCCGAGCCTGTGCTGCGCCCTTGGCCATCGGTGAAGGTGGTTCGCTCGCCTCCCGAGCCCGACGGACGTGTGGTCGCCGTGCCGACGGTTCGGCCTGAGGCATCGCGGATCGTGGTCCGCTCCAAGGTGCCGGTGATTTGCGTGGTCGCAGAACCCGCGCTGCGTCCTTTGCCGTCAGTTAGGGTGGTTCTCTCGGTTTTGGATTGCGCCATCGCAGTGGTAACCAGGGGTTCCTCGACGTTTTCAGCGGGTGGGCCTTTGGGGGCGCTTTTTTTCGATGGCCAGTGGCTCCCAGGAACCGGGATGTGAAAGTCGGTCTAATAGTGCGGCGGGTGGCGTTCTCTTCCGGGGTGCTAAGGCGGGAGAACGGACTTGAGTTCGAAGCCCATCTCCTCGTCGGCCATCATGGATGTGATATCGCAATACCCATCCTTGGGATATCCCAACTCAGGGTCGAATCGGACCCGCAACACCTCAGGATGCTCTGCCAGTTTTCCTTCGATCCACTGAAACATCCCCTCCACCGTCCGATGGCTCCAGCGGTCCGGAGGCAGGGCCTCGCCGTCGGTCAACCGGGTTACTCCGACGAGAATCTTGTCTCGAACATCAACCCGGACCCACTCCCGGAGGTCTGGCAGACAAGAGCAGTTCCAGCGAAATTCGAAGCGGTAGTTGCTGGGTCCCCGTGTCCGCCAGAGTTCACGGGCTACCCTCAGTTCGGACTTCAACTCCTCCCAGTCAAATGCCGAGACCCGGTAAAACCGCGACTCTGAGGCCGAGCCCTTGACCGAAATCGTTGCCGATGGTTCGCGCATCGCTTCGGTAACCATCGTTGTCTCCCATTGAAGCAGATTAGTGGAGGTCTCGATCCGGTAACGGCGACCCCAAAGGGTGGGGAACCCCAGACGAAGTTCGACCTCCAAATCCCGTTGGACGAACGAATCGAGCCTGAGGTTGGCAACACTCTGGGCCATCACTAATTCCGGGCCGGTCATCATCGCCACCGCCAACAATAACGGGCGAAGAAGCGCAGGTATCAAAGCGTAAACTTTCCCGTGAGGGAGGAATGCTCCATTCCTCTTGTGACAGTGTCGGCTGTCTTCCTTAGTCGGTGACAGAGGTCTGTTTCCGCGGGTCTCCATGATTTGGCGAATGATTGATTCCAGTGCGATTAGTTCATGGTTCGGCCTGCATGTACAGGACGAGGCTTGCAAAGATGAGAGGGGCGGTTTTGTAGCGGGCATGGAGGCAAACTACGCCAACACCGGCTTGAAACAATTCGAAACCGGTCGGTGGCAGTTGCAGCGGCTTCAGGCCGTTCCCGCCAGCCCCTCAGCATGGAGCGTGTCATTCAGTCCTCAGCTGCGCCCATCAAACACTCGTGATCGCCAAGATGGTAAAGCGCTTATTGATAATCCGTGTTGTGTTGTTCGGTTGATATTGTGATACAATGTGTGTAGTTATGGAACCGTCATTCAGTCAAAGCCGGGATTTCCCTATTCGTAAACGCCTCCACGCCAATCCCAAGAGGGCTATGGGGGTGATGCTGAAGGTCCGCCAGTCCTACCGAGCACACTCGGCCCGGGGCCTTTGGCAGGCGGTGTCCTTGCTCACTGACCGGGTCTCCCAGGCGGACATCCCCATCATGGAGCTGGTTCAGGCCACCAAGGCGCTAGCGGAGGCTGCTGAGGCCCTGAGGATCTTGGCCGGGGATCCCTTGCCCAAGGGTAGGGCGGGTGGTGCTACCTATGAGCTGCCGGTGGTGGCGCCGGTGGGTAGTA
>JBEGOB010000442.1:0-3429 GCA_041182265.1 Verrucomicrobiota bacterium
CAACGCCGGCGGCTTCCTCGTGGGAGCCGACTACCGCCTGAGCGAGAACTTCGCGGCAGGCCTCTTTGCGGGTTACGAATACAGCTACGCAAAATACGACGGCGGCAGCAGCACGGCGGGCAACAGCGCCCTCTTTGGCCTCTACGGCAGCTACACGCACGAAGACGGCTTCTACGCCGACGCGGTGGTAAGCGGCGGCTACACCGGGTTCCAAACCCGGCGCTCGATTGAGTTCAGCACCATCGATCGCACGGCGCGGGCGAACCCGAACAGTGGGCAATTCAGCGCGGCGCTGAACCTCGGCAAGGACTTCGAGATCGGCAATTTTACCCTCGGCCCGATCATCGGTGCGCAATACACCTATGCCGGCATCGGCGGGTTCACTGAAACCGGAGCCGACAGCCTCGACCTCGCGATCGGCCAGCAAAACGCAAACAGCCTGCGCAGCAATCTCGGTGCGCGCCTCGCCTACAACTGGGAAGTCGGGTCAAACATCACGCTCATCCCCGAGATTCGGGCCTTCTGGATGCACGAGTTCCTAAACAACTCGCGGAACATCTCCAGCGCGCTCGACGGCGGCAACGGAGCCTCCTTCGACTACGAAACCGAGGCCCCGTATCGCAACAGCATCTTCGGCGGAGTGGGAGTGAGCGCGAAAGTAGGCGACCGCTGGAACGCCTCGGTGTTCTACAATGTAAATTTCGGCAGCGAGAACTACACAAACAACATCATCAGCACCTCGCTCGGGTTCGCGTTCTAAAAAAAGCGTGGATGAAGCGGCGGTGGTTGACACCCTTGGGGTCCTAATGGGATGGAACTCTATGTGCTCTCTTTTTGCCGCCTTGGGGGAAAAATGAAATTGCAGGGAGCCGATCACTGACAGCTGTGATGCCATCGACACGGAAATAGATCATGAAACACAAAACATTATTATCAGCATGCGTGGTTTTTGCCTCCATTGCGCCCTCCCATGCGCTTGCCCAACCCTTCACACCGAATGATCCCTATTTTGCTCCCGGGACGGGAAACGGAACGGCGGCTGGCTACTATGGCCAATGGCATTTGGTGAACCAGATGCCAATAAGCGAGGTCAATGCCGGCCTGGATGTGAATGTGAAAGGCGCGTGGGCGCGTGGGTTGACCGGGAATGGCGTGGTGATCAGCATCGTCGATGGTGGCGTGCAGGGGGATCATCCCGATTTGGTGGAGGGGTTCCTCAATGAATACAGCTGGGACTACTCGATGACGGTGGCGGAAAACGAGGCGGACCCGCTGCGGCCTCTCCCCAAGAGGGTGGATGACAACCATGGCACCTCTGTTGCCGGCGTTGCGGCCGCCCGGGGCGGCAATGGCATCGGGGTCACCGGTGCGGCCCCGTTGGCTCAAATCGCGGGCCAAAGGGTTATAGACCTTACAAATTACGCAGGGGGTTTGAATATGTATCAGGCATACGCCTTGTCCAGGGGATTTATTGGGCAGCTGAGCCCCTTTGACGCCTTCACACCAGTGCCTGGAGCCCACCCAACTGTGAGAGTGATGAACCACAGTTATGGCTTCCATGAACCTTTTATGGGGGCCGCAGATAATGATGCCCATATAGCATTTGATGCCCTTGAGCAGAGTGCCGAATTGGGGGTGATTCATGTTTTTGCGGCGGGCAACTGGGCGGACGAATATCCCACGGAAGACTCCAACAAGCGCTTATGGAACACCTCGCCCTTCGTGATCACGGTTGGCGCCCTCGGGAGTGACGGGAGACGCGCAAACTACAGCAGCTACGGTGCGAATCTCATGGTGGTGGTGCCAAGCGAAAGCGACCCCGAAGGCGATTACGCGATTGCCACGACAGACCGCACCAGCCTCGACGGCTACAACAACATCGGCAACGATGCCACAAAACCGCCCGATGACGATCCGTATTTCCCATCTGTTGAGGATTTTGCGAACTACACCAGCACCTTCTCAGGAACCTCGTCGGCCTCGCCATTGGTGGCTGGAGTGATGGCTTTGGGTGTGGAGGCAAATCCCGATCTCAACATTCGTATGGCGCGGCATCTGATCGCCCGCACCAGCGTGAAAGTCGATCCAACGAACCCGGATTGGCTAAGGAACGGAAGCGGCTATGATTTCAACCCCGAGTATGGATTCGGGCTTCTCGATGCCGACATGTTCACGCGGGCGGCCGCGAGCGTGGAAAGCCTGAGCGCAGCACAGGTGCTTCCCGGCTCGACCCAAACAATCCAGCAGGGGACTTTTGGCGCGGATACGCGTCAGATCGGTGCGTCCTTCACGGTCACCGGCGGCGGGCTTATGCCTTTGGAATATGTGCAGGTGGAGATGACCTTGTCAGGCCTGCAGAATGATAAGGATGCCTATCTGGCTGGCGAAGGTGCGATTATGGGTGATTTCTCCGCCGTGGTGACCTCGCCCTCCGGGACCAGCGCGCAATTGTCCTACAACGACCGGAACCTCATTGATACGCCTTTTGAAGAGAATCGTTTTACCATTATCCCAGAGGTCGGGCAGTGGACCTTCTTGAGCAACGCATTCCTTGGCGAGTCGCCGGTGGGCACTTGGTTCATCGATGTGTTCAACAGGTCCACAAACACGAATTTCACCAACTTCGGAGTGTGGGACTCCTTCAAGTTCACCTTCGGCACCGGCACGATCGAGATCGCGCCGCTGGAGATCGGCGCGGAGGGGATCACCACGGAATTCGCGCTGCCCAAAACCGTGCGGCTCGACCTGAACCTCACGGCGAACCAAACCTTCAGCGCCACGAAGAGCACCCTCACCATCAGCGGCAATGTGGACAACCAAGGGCATGAATTGACCGCCTATGCCAACCAGACCATTTCGATCACCGGCGAGTTTTCCGGAAGCGGGAATCTCGTGAAGACCGGTGCGGGGGTTCTTTCGCTGTCGGGAAACAACACCAACTTCACCGGCGACACGACTCTTCAAGAGGGCACGCTGCTTGTGGCGGGCAACAACGCGTTGAACCTCCCCACGCGCCTGAGCCAGCGGATCATTTTCAGTGGCGGCACGCTGGAGTATGCCCCGGGCGTCTCGGTGGATTTGTCGCCGAGGTTTGTTTTCTCGGGAAATGTGCCAATCAACACAAACGGGAACAATGTCGAGTGGAGCGCACCACTTGGAGCGGGAGTGGCGGAACTCGACAAACAAGGAGTGGGAACCCTGACATTGACCGGTGCCAATACCTTCAACGGCCCCATCACCATCGCGGCGGGTGGACTTAACATCGCGGGCAGCGGCGTGCTGGGAGGTGGAAATTTCAGCGGCTCAATCACCAACAACGGGGCGTTTGTCTATTCCAGTTCCGCCGCACAGGTCATCTCGGGTGATGTCTCAGGAAGCGGAAACCTGACTGTGAATGCCACCGGTTCGCTCACAACCACCGGAAATGTC
>JBEGOB010000443.1:0-6476 GCA_041182265.1 Verrucomicrobiota bacterium
AACCGCCCGGAAGGCATCATCCAAATCAACCGGAAAAAAGCCGCGGAACTTGGCATCTCCGCCGAGGAAATCGCACGCAGCATCGAGTCCGCTTACTCAGGACGCCGCTTTGGCTACTTCCTCAAAGATGGCAAGCAATACCAAGTCATCGCCCAAATGCAGCGCCAAGATCGCAACGACCCCGCAGACCTCGACAAACTCTTCGTCAAAACCCCAGATGGAACCATGGTCTCGCTCGACAACCTCATCACCTTCTCCGAGTCCGCCAGCCCCGCCGCTATCCTCCGCTTCAACCGCTCCGTCTCCGCCACCATCCAAGCCACTCCCGCCCCCGGCCACACCCTTGGCGACAGCATTGAAGAGCTCGACCGCATCGCCCGCAAAGTCCTCCCTGAAAATTTCCGCACCTCCCTCGCCGGCCAATCCCGAGATTTCGCGGAAAGTTCATCCTCACTCCTCTTTGCCTTCCTCCTCGCCCTACTCATCATCTACCTCGTCCTGGCCGCACAATTCGAGAGTTTTCGCGATCCCTTCATCATCATCCTAACCGTCCCCCTCTCGCTCGCAGGCGCACTTCTATCACTCCACCTCACCGATCAAACCCTCAACGTCTTCAGCCAGATTGGCATCATCATGCTCGTCGGCATCGTCACCAAAAACGGCATCCTCATCGTTGAATTCGCCAACCAGCGCAAAGCCGCCGGCAGCCCGAAAATTGAAGCCGTTCTCGAAGCCGCCATCGCCCGCTTCCGGCCCATTCTCATGACAAGCCTCGCCACCCTCTTCGGCATCCTGCCCATCGCCCTCTCCCTCGGAGCCTCAGGCAGTTCCCGCCAATCTCTCGGCATCGCCGTCGTCGGAGGCCTCCTTTTTTCCGGCCTCCTCACGCTCTTCGTCGTCCCCGCCGTTTATGCGATTTTCTCAAAATCCACCACAAGCCCAACCCCTAACAAAGCGATTCAACCGTAAGCCAATCCAGCCACCAGCAATTCCTGGCGGACTTCAGCATCAAGAACGCTTGAAACGCTCTTCATAGTCGCGATGCAAACCTTCGCAAATCGCAGCAAGTTTCTCCAACGACTCGGTTTCCAAAACCTCACTCGCACGGACCGGCAACTCCAAAAATTCCTCAAATGCCTGGATTTTGCCAATCAAAAGCCCTTTTTGCTGACCTTCTTGAAGACCCTTTTCAAGGCCTCGCTGCTGACCTTCTTGCAGTCCCTTTTCAAGGCCTCGCTGCTGACCTTCTTGAAGACCCTTCTGAAGACCCTTCTGGAGACCTTCTTGGTGAAATTGTTGAGCAAGTGTCATGGTGATGTCTTTGATTTCAGAAGATTGAATTGCTCTCACTCTATGAGCGAAAGAAGTTTTGTCAATTTCGGTCTGGGATAGGATGTAGCGCAAAATCATCTCAAAAGTTGGCAGCGCCTGCTGAATGAGGCTCTCATCCCAGACTTCCGAGCCAAGCAGCTTTTCAATTTGCTCTGCCTTCAAAGTCCGTAAAACCAAAATCCCGGCTGGTGTTCCCACGATTTTCTCAAAAGGCAAATCCGCCAATTGCACCAGTTTGAAAATAAAATCGGGAATGAACGCCGCAGACTCCTCCGCCAACTCCGGAGGAATATCCAGCAACGCCGCGAAACGGGGCGCAAGCTCCCACCTCAAGGCATTCTGTGATAACACGACAGGCAGAATCACTGGCAGCCTCACTGCCTGCGGCTGCTTGCGGCGAAAACCCTCCCAAATCCGCACCATGTAACGCAAAAGCCGCAGCGCAATCCACGGGTCCAGAACCCGCTGATGCTCAAAAAGCACGTAAATTAAGCAATCCGTCCCCTCCAAGGAAGAGGAAAATAGCAGGTCGCTCTCGGAGCTCCTAAATTGAGAGTCCACAAATGAGCCAGGCTCCAAGCGCAGTCGCTCCCAGTCGAGGCGGGCGGAAATACCCGATGATATCTGCTCACGCAAAAATGCCGCCGCATTCGCGGGATCGCCGAAGGTGCTCTTGAACAGCTTGTCGTGTGGCTGATGCAAAGGTTCATCCGGCATGCTGCGAAGACTGCGGGTCCCAGAATTTTCGGCAAGCGGAAAGATACCCGGCAATCAGCCTCGGAAACCGCATCATCCAATCAAATGTATACTAATCAGTGACAAAACCTCAGCGACATCCAGACACCAGCAATTCCTCGCCGACTTCCGCATTAAGAACGCTTGCAACGCTCTTCATAGCTGCGATGCAAACCTTGGCAAATCGCAGAAAGTTTCTCCAACGACTCGGTTTCCAAAACCTCACTCGCACAGACCGGCAACTCCAAAAATTCCTCAAATGCCTGGATTTTGCCAATCAAAAGCCCTTTTTGCTGACCTTCTTGAAGACCCTTCTGAAGACCCTTCTGGAGACCTTCTTGGTGAAATTGTTGAGCAAGTGTCATGGTGATGTCTTTGATTTCAGAAGATTGAATTGCGCTCACGCTATGAGCGAAAGAAGTTTTGTCAATTTCGGTCTGGGATAGGATGTAGCGCAGAATCATCTCAAAAGTTGGCAGCGCCTGCTGAATGAGGCTCTCATCCCAGGCTTCCGAGCCCAATACCTAACCCTTTTGAGGTAGAACATACGAACGCTTGATTCGAGTAACAGTGAACTCCAAAACTCGATGAAAGACCTACCGAGAAATCCGAAATTCTCACAACGTCTCGACCATTAGAATTCTCATCCATGCAGCACTCAATTCTTTCAGTTTTCGCCATTCTAACACTGAGCCTCGGAACACTTCCAATGAACTCACGGGCCGAGGCTCTGCATCATGAAGAAATCTCGGTGAATGCCCCCTTCCCGATGCCTCCCATCCAAATTCCGATTTTCCCGAAGCGCGATTTTAATATAACAGACTTCAGCGCCAAAGAAGAAGTGGACAACTCCGACGCCATCCGCAAAGCAATCACCGCATGCCACCAAGCTGGCGGCGGGCGCGTGGTGGTTCCTGATGGAGTGTGGAACACCGGGAAAATTCATTTCAAAAGCAACGTGAACCTCCACCTCAAGAAAGGAGCCAAACTCGTTTTCAGCGGCGATCCGCAAGACTATCTACCCGCAGTCCAATCCAGCTGGGAAGGATTCGAGTGCTTCAACTATTCGCCACTCATCTACGCATTCAAATGCGAAAATGTCGCAATCACTGGCGAGGGCACACTTCAGGCGGACATGACAACTTGGAAAAAATGGATGTCCCGCCCTCCCGCTCACCTGGCCGCACTTCAAAAACTCGACACCATGGCCGCTACAAATTTGCCCGTCGAAAAACGCCAAATGGCCGAGGCTGATCACAACCTGCGCCCTCAGTTCATTCAGTTCAACCGCTGCCATCGAGTCCTCATCGAAGGCGTCAGAATTCGCAATAGCCCTTTCTGGACGGTGCATCTTTTCCTCTCCCATTCTGTCATCGTCCGTGGAATCGATATCTATGCCCACGGTCATAACAACGACGGAATCGACCCCGAGAACACCCAAAATCTGTTAATCGAAAACTGTCGATTTGATCAAGGAGACGATGCCATCGCCATTAAATCCGGCAGCAACCACGACGGATGGCGCCTCAACACACCCACGGAAAATGTCGTGATTCGAAATTGCACCGTCGTCGCAGGCCACCAACTCGTCGCGATCGGCAGTGAGTTATCATCGGGAATTCGCAATATCTACGTCCATGACTGCCACTTTGTCCCCGGCTACAAACCGCATAACCTGCTTTTCATCAAAACAAACCACCGCCGTGGCGGGTTCGTGGAAAACATCCACATGGAGAACATCACAGCCGACGCCGTGCGCCACAGCGTTCTTGGCATCGAGACCGACGTTCTCTATCAGTGGAAAAAATTGGTTCCCACGCATGAGGAACGCATCACAAAAATCCGCGATATCCACGTCAGTCAGATCACGCTCAAGGAAACAGGCCGCGCCGCATTCAGAATCCTTGGCGATGCGCGCGATCCTGTGAAAAACGTGTTTCTCAACACAATCACGATCGACCGAGTTCATGACAAAAAAAGCCACTATCAAAATGCCACCGAAATTGAGGAATCCCACATTGAAATCCGGAAATTGATTCGATCGGCAAAAAATGCCTCCAATTGAATCATTTCCAGCGAAGGAATCCTTCGCTTTGATTCAAGTTTCTCCCCGACACCCCACCCGAAGTGCGACGGCATGCAAGGGGGCCTAGAGAACTTGGGACCCAACTAAGAACGTGAGCCATCGAATCACTTCTTCATTCGGGTCTGGGTTTGCGAAAATCCACCACCGTGTCGTTTTTCTGCGGGGAGCCGGGATTACTGCGTCCGGCGGACACGATGGCTTGCATCGTATCTGTCAGGCGCTCGACCACGTCGGGATGCGCCGCCTGCTTGTTGATTTTTTCACCGATGTCGGTGGATAGATCGTAAAGTTGCACGGCAGGCAGGCCTTGTTTCCTGGCTTCGACATCGCCCGGTGCGCTCCAACCACCGCTGCCAGGACAAAACGCAAGTTTCCAGTTGCCTTCGCGGATGGCGAACTGCCCATGGATGCTGTGATGAATGATGCGAGTCCGCATGGACTTCCCAGCTTGAAGCAAAGCAGGTAGAAAGCTAACACTATCCTCGGCCGCATTTTCCGGCAGTTTTGCACCAGTGATTTCCGCGGTGGTCGCCATGAGGTCAGTGAGGCAGACAAGGGCGTCCGACTTCGTCCCAGGCTTCACCTTCGCCGGCCAGCGGACGAGAAACGGCACGCGATGGCCGCCCTCCCAGATGTCCGCTTTGGTGCCGCGAAAATCAGCGCTTGGATCGTGACCCAGTTTTGCCAACTCCTCGAAATCGGCCTGTGGCGAACATCCGTTGTCGCTTGTGAAAATAACAAGCGTGTTCTCCGCCAAGCCGTTTTTCTCCAAGGCCGCGAGCACCTCGCCAACGCAGGCATCTGTCTGCATGACGAAATCACCATAGGCACCGAGACCGCTTTTCCCCCGCCATTCCGGACTCGGAACAATCGGCGTGTGCGGCGATGCGAGCGGTAGATAGATGAAGAACGGCTTATCGCCTTGCGCGCTGTCCGCAATCATCTCAACCGTCTTGCGAGTAAGCGTGGGCAGCACGTCCACCGCCTCGAAATCCGGCGCCGCCGGGCCTTTGCGGAGCCACTCCTTGGTGGCCGTTGGCAAGGCCGTGACGCGATTGTTTTCGATCCAGGCGAAGGGTGCCATATCCAGCGAGGCGCTGATGCCGAAGTAGGAATCGAAGCCATTGCTAAGGGGTCCCTGCTGGATCGGCTTGGAGAAATCAAACTTCCACCCGGGATATTTCGCTCGTTGTGCAGGATTTTCCCATTTCGCCCAGTCGAACCCAAGATGCCACTTACCGATGCACGCGGTGCGATAGCCCTGCGCCTTGAGCATTGCTGCCACGGTCAAGCGCTCGGGAGCAATCAAGGGCGGGCTCACACCTCCGAGCACCCCGCTAGCAAGTGATGTGCGCCACGCGTATCGGCCGGTTAGGATGCCGTATCGCGTGGGCGTGCAGACGGACGAACCACTGTGCGCGTCAGTGAATATCATGCCCTGAGCGGCCAACTTGTCCAGAGATGGCGTGAGAATTTTCCCTCGACTGGGATTGAGAATCCCGATATCGCCATAGCCCATGTCATCAGCGAGGATATAGATAATGTTAGGGTGCCCGGCGGCGTAGGTAGGCGCTTGTGCCGTGAACAATACAGCAAGAAGGGCAGCAATTTTTTTCATGAAATTCATTTGGCGAGCGTGAGTGTGGGTTGTCCCTTGATCCATCCGAGCGAGGCAAAAAATTGATCCGCTTCAATCACGGTCAGAGTGTAGTAGTCAGGGCGATTGAAGAATCCATGACCAACTCCCGGATAAATGTGAACCTCGCAGCGAGAGCCAACTTTTTGCATTTTTCCCTCATAGTCCTTGATCACTTTGACCGGAATCAGATCGTCCTTGTCTCCCAGAAAAATGAGGGTTGGCGGCGCTCCCTTGGTGATGTTGTGCGCTGGTGAGAACTCGCGGAACCGCTTGCCCACGCGCTCGTGGCCCCACTGGCCTGGACCGTTATCGAAGACGGGATTGAAAAGAATGAGCGCCGCCGCTTTGCACGAAATTTTCAGGTCGTCCTGCGGGTCATCCAATCCACCAAGCATGCTGGTGAATGCTGCTAGGTGGCCGCCAGCCGAGCCACCACCGGCCGCGATGCGTTCCGGATCAACTCCAAGTTCGCCAGCATGCGAATGCACATAGCGCATGGCCGACTTGGCGTCCGCAACACACATCACCGGCGGACCGCTGTCGCCCTTGGGAATCACCCGGTAATCCACCCGAATCCCCACCATGCCGCGCGAGGCAAGGTAGGCGCAGTGACGCTGAAATTGCCCCACATTTCCGCCCACCCAGCCGCCGCCGAAAAAGAAGACGATCGCGGGGCGCTTATCA
>JBEGOB010000444.1:0-5139 GCA_041182265.1 Verrucomicrobiota bacterium
AAATTTTCACATACCGCTCGTCCGCTAACGTGTTATTCGTCGGATCAAAGCCAATCCATCCCGCAGCCGGCAAATACACCTCCGCCCAGGCATGCGACGCCTGCGCACCGACCAAGCGATCCAAGGGCCCGTTGTACAAATACCCCGAAGCATAACGCGCAGGAATCCCCACAGCTCGGCACAGACCTAACATCACATGCGTGAAGTCTTGGCACACACCACGCTTCATTTGAAACGCCTCCACCAAATGCGTATTCACCCCGGTCACCCCAACCTCATACGCAAACTCGTGATGAATCCAATCCATCACCGCACAGGTTTTTTGATAAATTGAAACGTGCCCCCGCGTGATGTCCACCGCCTGCCGCCACACTTCCGGGTAGTGCGAAACCCGCCGACTCTCCTGCAAATACGGCCAAATCCGCTCACGCACCGATGAATCCCGAAATTCTTCCGCCGTGGCATCTCGGCTCGCCTGCGTAATGTCCAATGGCAAGTTCTGAACCTTGATCCGGCTCTCAATCTCCAAGCGGCCATGCGCCTGCGGCAACTCAAAATGGTGCGTGATGTTCTGAAATAAATCGGTAAACCGCCGCAAACGCGTCGCCGGAATCACCCGAATCAAGGCCGAAATCGTCTTCTGATACGGAAAGGTGCGTGGCTCCAAATGCAGCGTGTTGATGCTGTGAGAAACAGGCATCCCGTAATGAAACGTGGTCCGATGAAGAACGCCTAGACGCATTCCGACCGTCGTTTGGATCGGTTCGACAAATTCACTCACTACTGCTGTTGTTGTTGCTGTTGTTGCTCCATCTGCCAGGCGGCGACGTCGGATAAAGTCGGAAGCCGCTGCCCCGGGCTCATTTCGATCCGCTCCGGCATAAGCACAAAGGTTTCGAAAATCTCGCCGCTGATGTGATTGAATCTTCCTTGAAGGGCGTCAAGATATTCATGCAACCCTAACGCAAAAACATCCTCCGCCGAGCCAAAATTCAATTCCGCCAACAAGCGCCCGGCCTCACGCTCCGCATCATTTGAAAACGAACCGCGCGCGGTCCCGGAAATCATGTGCAAGGCCGCGTCCACCCGCTCAATGCAATATCTCACCGAGCGCGGGAAATCCTTCGCAAAGATCAAAAACTCCGTCACGCCTCGCACCGTGATTTCACGCTGCTCAGAACGAAATGCACCCATCGCCCCGCACGAACGCAAGATCGCAGTTCCGTGAAGTACCGCCGGCGACACTCCATCGCCTGACTCACTCGTCGTCGGCAAATACCTGGAAACATCTAAAAATCGCGTCGTTTTATCCGCCCGCTCCAAGAAGCGCCCAAGATCCATGAACTGCCACGCCTCATTCCGCGAGGTCGTGGACGCGGCAATCCCCAAAAACGTGACGGCGGAGCGGCGGATGTTCTCGTAATAACGCGGCGGATCCGAGTCCATCAAACGCGCGGCTTCATCCGAGCGGGAGAACAAATACAGGGCATTCAACTCCTCCCACAAATCATCCGATAGCTGGTCGCGCACGGTCCGCGCATTCTCACGCGCCAAGGCAATGCACGAGCGGATGCTGTTTGGATTCCGCCGGTCATCCGTCAGAAAACGAATCACCTCCTCACTCCCTGCGTCATCGTAAAGATCGCTGAACGCTTCTTCATCTCCGGTGCTCAAAATAATCGGCTGCCAGAAACCTCTCAAACGCTCGGAATCGAGCCTCTCGAAATCCAACAAAAGCTGTTGGTTCACATCGATCAAACGCGCGAGATTATCCGCCCGCTCGACATAGCGGACCATCCAATAAAGTGTATTCGCAACTCGGGAAAGCATAGTGGTTATTCAGTGGCGGAGCACCCAAGTGTCCTTGCTGCCCCCGCCTTGGGATGAGTTTACAATGAGAGAATCTTTGGTCAGCGCCACACGCGTCAAACCACCCGGCACAATTTTGACCTCATTGCCATAAATGATATACGGCCGCAGGTCGATGTGACGCCCCTGCATGGTCCCGTCACACCAGGTCGGCGAGCGCGAAAGCGAGATGACCGGTTGCGCAATGTAGTTCCGCGGATCCGCTATGATCCGCTCACGGAACATCGCGATTTCATCCTTGCTCGCCGTCGGCCCCATCAACATGCCATAACCGCCGGACTCATTCGCCGCCTTCACCACCAACTCTGGCAAATTCGCCAAAATGAATTTCATATCCGCCTCCTCCGACGCCAAATACGTCGGAACATTCGGTAAAATCGGCTTCTGACCGAGGTAATACTCAATCATCCGCGGAACGAAATAATAGATCACCTTGTCATCCGCCACGCCTGTCCCCACCGCATTGGCGAGCGAAACATTGCCGGCACGATAGGCATTCATCAGCCCGGGCACTCCCAGAACCGAGTCCTTCCGGAAAACCACAGGATCAATGAAATCATCGTCAATCCGCCGGTAAATCACGTCCACACGCATCAGCCCACGCGTCGTCCGCATGTAAACAAACTTGTCGATGACCACCAAATCCTTGCCCTCGACGATCTCAATCCCCATCTCGCGCGCCAGATAGCAATGCTCGAAATACGCGCTGTTATGACAACCCGGCGTGAGCAACACACAAACCGGATCCCCATGCCCACGTGGCGAAATGTGATGCAGCATGTTCAACAAATCGCGCGGATAGGAATCCACCGGTCGCACGCCCAAGGCTTCAAACAAGCCAGGAAACGCACGCTTCAACGCATTGCGATTCTCCAACAGATACGAGGCTCCCGAGGGACAACGGCCATTGTCTTCCAACACGTAGTAAACGCCGTCCGCACCCCGGATCAAATCACTTCCACAAATGTGGATGTAGGTGTCCGCCGCGACATCCACCCCACGAAATTCCGGCCGATAGTGCTTGGCTTCCTCAATGTAAAATCTCGGAATCACCTCATCCTTCAAAATTTGCTGATCATGATAGATGTCATGCAAAAACAAATTCAAGGCCACAATCCGCTGCGTTAGCCCAGCCTCCAAGTGCTCCCACTCGCTGGCCGGCATCACTCGCGGAATCGGATCGAACGGAAAAATCCGCTCAGTTCCGGCGTCGTCGTGATACACATTGAAAGTGATGCCTTGGCGAAGGAAATAGAGTTCCGAGTTGGCCTTGCGGGCTAGGAAATCTTTCTGGTCCACCTTCCCAAACTTCGTCAGCAAGGGAGCGCAGTGGCTTCGGACGGCTCCGTGGCCGTCGAACATCTCATCGTAATAAATTCCTGGGTCGTAGCCCTTAAACATTTCCATGGGTTGATAATTCAGGAATAGCACACGGCGGGCCAAGTTTCATCGACTGCCCTCGAAAAGCTCTCCGATCCACCAAGCATCAAAGACATGCATCCTCCAGCTTGGTCCATGTCGCCTACCAATACCCTTTGGCTTGGACGGGCTTTGAAACGCCTACATATCCAGCCAGTGCCATGGTTCTTGGCGAGGTCTCAAGTGCCACGGCAGCCATCCAATGCCTGACTGGCTAAGTGAATCACTGGACCCCCCACCTTGCGCGGCACCATGATGGATCTCGGTGCCGAACTTGTCATGCGCTAAGCATTCCAGTCATCGTCATGGCCACATCGATTGTGGCTTCAGTGATTTCACTGATGATCCAGGGAAAATGACGTCCAAGCCATCTTGAAGATGGAATCCATTGCATCAACGTATCAAAGCGCCACGCAAGACTGAGAGTGTTGGGCCAAGTTTCTGGAGTTTGACACACTCATTCGCCATCGACGCACTTGTGGGCAAATAGCTTCGCTTTTACGATCGCGAAAAACAGAGGCAGGAGTGGAAATACGATGAACCCAATCACGACAAGCTCGACGTTTTTCTTCACGATTGGAATATTTCCAAAATACCACCCAGCTGGGAGAATGAGCACGATCCCGCGACGAAAGGCGCAAAGGTCCGCAAGATCTGCACGAAACGCGCAATGATGATGGTTTCACCTCCATATTTCACAAAAAAATGAGCCGTCTGATCCAGATGACTCTGCGTGAAGTCGAATGGAAATTCACAACAAAGATGAAGTCGATTCCTAAGTGGAATTTTGGATACAACCGGAATTGTCAAATCATGGATTCAATCGCGGATCACTTCCCGGAGTTCACATGTCTCGCAAGCGAGATTCACGGCTACTTTCACAACGGTTGGTGTCACTCCGGAAGCAAAGTGCGACTGCAACAGTCACAAGAGTCCCAAACATGATGCGCCACGTGAACGCAATGATCGGCAAACCCTCTGGCTTCTGATACATCTCCCTACCAAAAACCATACCCCAAATGTCATTTGGAAGATTGCTCAGAACCGCCACCGCAAGAAAACCGCTTATCATCCCAATAAGGTTCCCGCGGCAATTGCCACGCGTCTTAGTCAACATCCCAATGAGGAAGACACCAAGTAAGGAGCCATAAGTGTAGCCAAAGGAGCCGAGCACAATCGGAATGATGCGCAACTCCGGATTCTTCAGCTTAACCCATGCAGTCCCAATACCAATGATCGCTAGAAAAATAGCGAAGCCTACGGTTGAAAACTTGGCTGCGCGCATTTGTTGGGCAGATGTCGCGTCTGGCCGAAACACGCCGAGATACCAGTCTTTCGTGAATGTCGTGGCAAGCGCGTTCAAGGCGGTGGAAAGCGAGCCCATCGCGGTTGCGAACAATCCAGCAGCGATCAAACCACGAACGCCCGGCGCCAGATCGTGGACCATAAACCATGCAAAGATCCCAGGATCACCCTCAGGTTTATTCCCTGGATGAATCTCATAATATTTCCAGACGAGAATACCGATCGCAAGAAATCCGACAACGACGGGAAGATCCACCAAGCCAGATACAATCACGGCACGCTGCCCGCGCTTGGCGTCCTTCGAGGTAAGCATGCGCTGAACCATATCTTGGTCGGTGCCATGAGTGGCCAGCGTCGTGAAGATGGACCCCAGCAAGGCGGCCCAAATCGTGTATTCTTGCTGAAGAATCGATTGAATCTGTTCACCGAACCCCAGTCCCGGACGGATCCCCGTTTCAATCGCGATGGGCGTCTGAACCGATGCCACCATGCTTTCCCACCCCCCCGTTTTCCCTAGCAACCAGAAAAATACGTAAAAAGCAGCAC
>JBEGOB010000445.1:0-5725 GCA_041182265.1 Verrucomicrobiota bacterium
GGCCACGTCTTGGAACTTGGCACGCCGCACATCATCACCGAGACAGCGGAACTCTCTCTCGGCAACGGCACCCTCCTCCGTATTCAGCCGGGCGGCGGAACTTCACTCGCGGAATCACGCCGCAAACGAGAACAACTCCAGCAGAAACTCACCACCGCATTCGATCAATTTTCGGTTAGCAATCTAGCTGAAGCCGAAGAAATTTTTGCCCGCCGCCAAGACATCGCCCAGAAAATTTCAGCCATTGAGGGACAACTCAAAGCCTATGGTGCGCACAAACTGCCTCAAGATCTAGCTGCCGCCACCGCTGCACTCAGTGCCGCCACCGCAGATGTCGAGCGACGCCATGCCGCTCTCATCGAAAACCCTGCACCAGCATTGCCGGATTCCATTGAGGCCGCCCTCATCTGGCAGACGAGCAGTCACCAAACTCTTCAAGCCGAAGGCGACCGTGAGTCTTCTCTACAAGCCAATGCCGACGCCACTCAGGAAAACTTCCAGAAAAAATTAGAGGCACTCGACGTGCAACGCACCGCCATCGAAGCCGACCGCAAGCAGTTGGAAAATTTTGAAAATTCGGCGCGCGCTCTCGAACAAGGTCATGGCGATTCCGTTGCGCGTGCTGCCGCAATCGCCGCAGCGACGGCCGCGGAAATCAACGCGCAAGCAACCCTTGATGCATCTAGCGAAGCTCTCGCAGAACTGAATCCCACATTCCTCAACCAACAAGTCACCCGCCTCAGCCGAGTGATTGCAATCGAAGAGGAAAAGCAAGCGGCAGCCCACACCCGCATCGCCGTGGCGCGAAACACGCTTGTTCTCGATGGCACATCGGATCCGGAGTCCGAGCTCCTCCAAGCCAAAGCCCGCTATGCTGCCGCGGAAGAAGAACAAGCCCGCGAGAAACGCCGGGCAAACGCCATCGACCTCCTGCAAAGCTTGTTTTCAAATGCACAATCCGCCGTCAGCGAAACGGTCACCCAGCCCATCGCCGATCGCGTCGGCGGCTATCTTGAATGCATGTTTGGAAAAGGCGTCCGCGTCAGCGTCGAACTCACCGATTCCGAAAAAAGCACGATCTCCATCACCCGCCCGAACGCGCATACCTTCAGTTTTGATTCTCTCAGTGGCGGTGCCAAAGAACAAGTTGCCGCAGCCGTGCGACTCGCCACCGCAGAAATTCTCGCGGCCGATCACGACTCGTGCCTGCCGATTTTATTTGATGACGCTTTCGCCTACGCCGACGACGACCGCATCCAATCTCTGCAAACCATGCTCGATCTAGCAGCAAGCCGCGGTCTTCAGATCATCGTTCTCACCTGCACACCGGGCGACTACATCGGTCTCGGAGCCAAGGAAAAGCGCCTTCATCCACATCACTGGAATAACAATTCACCTCAAGTCGTGGCTCAGTCGAGTGTCGAGTTAGAGGATGCAGCCGAGTGATCAAGAGTCTAAAAAACCAAGTATTCCACTGCATTTCCCATGAGAAAAATCCAAGGATCGATTCTTTACTCACCGACGGACCTCATCCGGTTTATGGAGTCTCCATTTGCCAGCTGGATGGAGCGACTCCGCTTGGAAGACCCATCCAAAGCGATTCGTGATCCACAAAGTGATGACGCAAAGCTCATCGCGGAAACTGGCGACAAGCATGAAGAACAATTTCTCCAGCAGCTCCATCGCGAAGGCAAGGACATCGCCTCGATTCCGAAGGATGCTTTTGAAAGTGCCCTGGAACTCACGCGTGAAGCCATCGTTGCGAAGCGGGAAGTCATTTATCAAGGCGCACTATCGATGGATCGCTTTGGCGGTTTCACGGATTTTATCGTCCGCGCGGAATCCGGTGGATATGAAATTTGGGACACCAAACTTGCTCGTCACACCAAGCCCTATCACCTCATTCAACTTTGTTGCTATGCGGAAATGCTCGCACCCTTGAACGGCGGCCTCCCGGAAAAAATTCGAGTCGTTCTTGGAAACCAGAAGATCGACGGCTACCGCACTGCGGATTTTTTCCATTCTTACCTCCAGCTGAAACAGGCGTTTCTCGCACAGATGGATGCCTTTTCGGTGGATGCCCCGCCGCCCTTGCCAGACCCACAGGCGGATCATCGGCAGTGGACTTCACACGCAGAAGCATGGTTTGCCACACACGACCATCTCGTCCAAGTTGCCGGAATCACCATCGGGCAGATTCGGAAACTTGAAGCTGCTGGAATCGATACCGTTGAGAAACTTGCGGAATCGGGTTCACGGCGCATCCCGAACTTGAACGGCGAGATGTTCCAGAAAATCCAAAATCAGGCGCGCATCCAAGTGAAAGCGCGCAAGCAAGCCGCTGGCAGTCCGCCGCCCTTCGAGATTCTTCCGCCCAATCCAGAGACACGACAGCACGGCCTCGCCTCCATGCCGCCTGCTTCCGCTGGAGATGTCTATTTTGATATTGAGGGATACCCACTGGAACAAGATGGATTGGAGTATCTGTTGGGCGTCACCCATCTCGTCAAAAATCAACCGCAATTCAAAGATTGGTGGGCGCATGATGATGCCGGGGAGAAACTCGCTTTCGAAGGATTTATCGACTGGGTTGTTGCTCGCCGGCGCAAGCATCCGGACATGCATATCTATCATTACGCACCTTATGAGATCACGGCGATCAAACGTCTCATGGGAAAATACGGGACGCGCGAGGCGGAGGTGGATTCGCTCTTGCGCAATGGGGTTTTCATCGATCTCTATCGAATTATCCGCCAGGGCGTTCTCATCGGAGCTTCAAGCTATTCACTCAAGAAGGTGGAAAAACTCTATCTTCCTGCTCGTGATGGAGATGTCCAGAATGCCGCAGCTTCCATCGTCTATTACGCTCAATGGCTAGAAAGCGGAGAGCCGGCGGATTGGGAGAAATCGCCGATTCTCAAGAAAATCCGCGATTACAATGAAGTGGATTGTGAGTCAACGTGGCAGTTGGCGGATTGGCTGTGGTCACAGCAGAAACTGCATGGCATTTCCTATAGGTGTCCCGGCGCATCCATACGGGACGAAGATGCGCCCGAGCAGGAAATTTCCGAGCGTGCGATGGAGCGCTTGGCGGTGGCATCACGCCTCCTTGGAAATCTGCCGGCCGCTGGCAAACCACGGATTCTTGCGGAAATGATTGCACATCTCATCGAATTTCACCGCCGTGATAACAAGCCGCTTTGGTGGTCTTTTTTTGAGCGTGCGAATATGACTGAGGAGGAGCTTTATGACGACATCGCCTGCCTTGGCGGGCTCACCCTAACCGGAATTCCTACTCAGGAAAAAAGATCATGGATCGCGACCTATCGCTTCGATCCGAATCAGGAAACTAAAATTCGCACCGCTGCGAGTGTCGCAATGAGCCATTGCCTCAATGCCAGGCCGACCGTGGTTTCTTTGGATTCGAGTGCTGGCACAATTGAACTCAAAATGAGTGCGAATGCTCTATCCGAAAAGTTGGATGGTGAGTTCCCAGCGCAGCTTTCGCTGCTGCCCAATGATTTTATGTCGGCGGGTGTGATTGAGGACGCACTGTTGGATCTCGCAATCTCATGGGAGGGCAAAGGCAAAATTCCAGCGTGTCTCAAACGTCTCCTGCTGCGGGAAGGTCCGCAATTGAAGGATCTGCCGAAGGGCACCCCGCTCAGGGATCTTCACACGATCGTGCCTGCCATGCGAGGCTCCACTCTTGCCATTCAAGGCCCGCCCGGCACGGGGAAGACCTACACGGGATCACGTCTCATCCTACAACTGATCCAAAGCGGGAAGCGCGTCGGCATCACTTCAAACAGTCATAAAGCGATCCTCAATTTGATCGTGGGAATCCATAAGGCAGGTGGTGATCTCGCAGGGTCTGTCTATGCAAGTTCCACTCCGGACCCGCTTCTCAAGTCCATCCCCGGCATCCGGACTGCAACTTCGAATGCGGCGCTCGGTATGTATCAGAAAGGCATCATCGCCGGCACCGCCTGGTTGTTTTCACGTCCTGAATTCACCAAAGAACTGGATTATCTTTTCGTGGATGAAGCCGGCCAAGTTTCACTTGCCAATGTGGGGGCTATGTCTCGCGCGACGGATAATTTGGTTTTACTCGGCGATCAAAACCAACTTCCGATGCCTGCACAAGGCACGCATCCGGGCGAAAGCGGACTTTCTTCACTGGTCTATCTCCTCCGTGATCACGCCGTTGTCCCACCGGATCTTGGCGTGTTTTTAGAGACAAGCTATCGGCTCCATCCTGACGTCTGCAAGTTCGTGTCCGAGTCGTTTTACGAGGGAAAACTTCAATCCGCTCCATCAGCCGGAAATCACCGACTCGCATTGGCAGAAAATGTCGGGGCAGTCCCTATCGAGTCCGGGATCTTTTTCCATCCTGTGCCTCACCAAGGAAATACCCAAGCCAGCGATGAGGAAGTGGCGGCGGTTTTATCCATTCTCAAGTCTCTACTGGGTCGAGTGTTTACGGACAGTGATGGCAAGTCACGGCGGCTCGAAATTGAAGATATTCTTTTTGTCGCTCCTTATAACATGCAAGTCGTCCGCCTTGAAAAGGCGCTGCCGCCAGGTGCTAAAGTTGGATCAGTGGATCGCTTTCAAGGCCAAGAAGCTCCTATTGTCATTCTATCCCTTTGCTCAAGTGCCGGAGAGTTCGGCAATCGTGGACTTGCCTTTATTCTCAACTCAAACAGGCTCAATGTCGCTCTTTCGCGTGCGCAATCCCTTGCCATCGTGGTCGGTGATCCCAATATCGCGTCCACCGCGGCGGGCTCGATCAAGGAACTCGCCTTGCTGAATGCGTTTTGTCGGCTTGTGCAATCTTGACGAGGAATAGGCCACGCCACCATGACGTCATCTTTTGGTCGATCCGTTCGGAAATGATCTCATCTGCAATCCTTTGCCTACAAACTCTGTTGAATGATCGGTCGGAGCATTCTGCTTAAATCGGCGCGATGGATTCGAGATGAAGGACGGGTGTGCGGGCTTCGTTGGATTTTTCCAAATCGAGCGTGAGCTGGATCGCCCAGTCGTTAAGGTCGTCGGGGTCGATGAGTGTTTGGTGGATGGTGAGTCCGTCTTCGGAGATATGGGTATGGCGCGCGTTGCGGGCTTCGGGATCGAGGCGGATCTGGTGACGGGCGGTGTGGTAGGTGTTGAGCTGTTGGAGGAGGCGCTCGTTGGACCAGAGCTTGCCGTCGCTGTCGTGGTGGGCGATGAGGCTGATGGCGGCCTCGGTGTCGTAGCGGGAGAGCGCGGTGACGAGGGTGAGGATGTGGTTGCGGAGGTGGCGGTGGAAGGCCTGCTTATTCTTGGAATAAGGGATCGTGGATTGTAGATCGTGGATTTTGGATGAAAGAGATGAAGATTTGTCCGCAGGCGTGCTGCCGGGGTTTTTCATCGCTTGCCACTCGTCTAGCAGACTGGAGTCGGTGTGGCGGACGATGAGTTCGAGAAAGGACTCTGCTTCGTGGAGGTGCTCGGTTTTGGCGTGGTCCGGGACGGTTTGGGCGAGGACTTTGTAAACCTCGCCGAGGTGACGGAGGAGGACGGCTTCGGCGCGCTCGAGTTTGTAGGTTTTGACGTAGTCTTCGAAGGACTGGTAGTTTTCTATCATCTCTCTCGCGACTGTCTTGGGCTTGACGTTTTCGCTGCCGAGATAGGGATGGCGGAGTTTGAAGGCGTTGAAGGTGGTGTAGATGAATTCGGC
>JBEGOB010000446.1:0-3982 GCA_041182265.1 Verrucomicrobiota bacterium
TTATCCAACAAGACTGCTGAAATTTTTATTCCTGACGGAAAGCCGGAGAGTGAAGTTTTCCCGAGGATCACGCACCTTGGAATTGGTGCGCATCAGGACGATTTAGAATTCATGGCATTTCACGGGATTCTTGCATGTTTCGGCAGGGACAATCGCGCATTCGGAGGTGTGACATGCACCAATGGGTCCGGCAGTTCCCGTAGCGGGCCGTATGCCGAGTTTACGGATGCGCAGATGATGATGATCCGGCGTCGTGAGCAAAACACGGCGGCCGTCGTGGGTGACTATGCGGCGATGGTGCAGTTGGACTATCCAAGTGCCGTCGTGAAAAATCCGAGTGACCCGACATTGAAAAATGATCTTTTCCAGATTCTCCAAGCTAGCCAGCCAGAGGTGGTCTATACGCACAATCCGGCGGACAAGCATGACACCCATATTGGCGTGACCATTGCCGCGTTGTTAGCGATGCGTGAGATGCCCTTGGCCCAGCGGCCGAAGCAGGTCATTGGGTGTGAAGTTTGGCGCTGCCTTGATTGGTTGCCGGATGAAGACAAAGTTCTGATGGATGTGAGTGGTCGTGATAATCTTGCGGCGGCTCTCAATGGAATTTTTGATTCACAGATTGCTGGTGGGAAGCGTTATGACCTAGCGACACTTGGACGCCGTGCGGCGAATGCAACGTTCTTCGACTCACATTCCACGGATGCGGCCACGCAACTGATCTTCGGATTGAATTTGACACCGCTTGTGGTGGACGAAACGCGCGATATTGTGGGTTACGTGTGTGATCTTGTTGAGAAGTTTCATGCGGATGTTCGTGCGAAATTGGGCAAACAACTGGGAGACTTCTGATGGAAATTATCATACAAAAAACGTCTGAGGCGGCCACCGACATTGCGGCCCGCATGATTGCCCGTTTGCTGCGTGAGAAGCCGGATGCGGTTCTCGGATTGGCGACTGGAAGCACCCCACTTGGGCTCTATCAGGTTTTGATTGGGATGGGGCTGGATTGGAGTCGAGTTCGGACATTCAATCTCGACGAATACATCGGATTGCCGCGTGAGCACCCTCAGTCCTATCACAGTTTCATGTGGGAAAATCTCTTCAGGCATGTGAACATCAGGCAGGAGAACATTCGGATTCCAGATGGAAATACTGAGGATATTCTAGGGTTCTGTGCTGCATACGAAGCGGAAATTCGAGAGGTCGGAGGGATTGATCTTCAGGTTTTGGGCATTGGGACGGACGGCCATATCGGTTTTAATGAACCGACATCGTCATTGGCGTCGAGGACGCGGATCAAGACGCTTGCGCCACAGACCCGCAAAGACAACGCCCGGTTTTTTGGAAGTGAGGAGAACGTGCCTCATCACGTGATCACTATGGGTATTGGGACGATTATGGAGGCTCGGCAGAATGTTTTGTTAGCATTTGGTTTGGGTAAGGCGCGTGCCATTGCTGAGGCCGTGGAGGGGCCGGTCACGGCGTTGAACCCGGCGTCGGTTTTGCAAATGCATCCAGTCGTTAAGGTCTGTCTCGACGAGGCAGCGGCCAGTGAGTTGACACGAGCGGATTACTACCGTTGGGTTTATGAGAACAAGCCAAGTTGGCAGACATACTAGCCGATTCAGGCATTTCAGTTCAATTGATCAAAAGTCATGACAGTTCAAAAAACAAAGCCGGATCTTCGGGAAATTTCCATGCTTTTCGACATGCGTTCGGATTTCGTGCATGGTGAAAGCTACGGTTCCGGGCATATCAATGACACCTATTGTGCAAGCTATGATCAGGCGGGTTTGCGCTTGAGGTATATTTTACAGAGGATCAACACGAATGTTTTCCGGACTCCGGTTGCATTGATGGAGAACATTGAGCGCGTCACGCGGCATGCGCTTGGAAGCTTGTTGGCTGAGGGGAATCCTGAAGCGCGGCGGCGGACGCTCACCTGCATTCCTGCGGTGGATGGGCGGCCATTTGCGGTTGATTCCAGTGGCAACTACTGGCGCGTCTATCCGTTTATTGAGGGTGCGCGTGGCTATGATGAAATTGAGAACAATGAGCAGGCCTATCAGGCCGCCAAAGCTTTCGGAAACTTTCAGAAATTAACCGCAGATCTCGGAGGTGAGCGCTTGCATGAGACCATTCCGGATTTTCATCATACACCCAAGCGACTTGCAGCATTGCAGGCTGCGGTGGATGGGGATCGGTTCAATCGCGCTGCGGAAGTGAAGAGTCAGATTGATTTTGTGCTTGCTCGTGCCCTTGACTGTGCGCGTGTGACCGATTTGATGGCGTCCGGCGAGATTCCTGAGCGCGTGACCCACAATGACACCAAGTTGAACAATGTTTTGTTGGATGAAGTGACTGCGGAGGGTGTATGCGTAATTGATTTGGACACGACGATGCCAGGTTCGGTTTTATACGACTTCGGGGACATGATTCGGACTGCCACGCCGACGACGCGTGAGGATGACGTGGACTTGGCTAAATTGGATCTGCGCATGGATCGCTTTGAGGCGTTGGTGCGAGGCTATCTGAGTGTGGCAAGTTCATTTTTGACCGATGCTGAGTTGGCGCATCTTGCGTTTTCCGGGAAATTGCTGACCTTGGAATGTGGAATGAGGTTTCTGACAGATTACTTGCAAGGAGACGTCTATTTCAAAATCAAACATCCAACTCACAACTTGGATCGTTGTCGGAATCAGTTTGCATTTGTCGCAGCGATCGAAGGGAAGCTCGCGCAAATGGAGAAGTTGGTGGTTCATCATCGGGCGATTGCAGACTCCTTGATCTAACTTTATTGATTCATGAAAATTCTAATCACGGGAGGAGCTGGGTTCATCGGTTCGCACATTGTTGAGCACTATCAGGGGATCGCGGAGGAGATCCGGGTTTTGGATAATTTGCGGACAGGCTACTTGCACAACTTGGTTGGTTTAGAGCACGAGATGGTTCAGGGTTCAGTGACTGACCGGGAAGTGGTGAGGCGTGCGGTGCAAGGGGTGGACCTTATTTTCCATTTAGCAGCCTTGGTGAGTGTTCCAGAGTCGATGTCCAAGCCCGGTGAGTGTGTGGACATCAATGTGCATGGACTCTTGAATGTTTTGGAGGAGGCGGCGGAAGCGGGGGTGAAGAAATTGGTTTTTGCCTCGTCTGCGGCGGTTTACGGCGACAATCCAACGGTTCCAAAAGTGGAGAGCATGTTGCCGGAGCCGAAGAGTCCCTATGCGATCACCAAGTTGGATGGTGAGTATTATTTAGAGATGTTTCAACGTGAAGGGCGCTTGGAGACGGCGGCGCTGAGGTTCTTCAATGTTTTTGGTCCGCGTCAGGATCCCGCGGGAGCCTATGCGGCCGCCGTGCCGATTTTCATCGAGAAGGCGTTGAGAAACGAAGATATAACGGTCTTTGGTGATGGTGGGCAGACGCGTGATTTCATCTATGTGAAGGACATCGTTGGAGCTCTGGTCTTTGCTGTGGAGACACAGGGGGTGACCGGTGTGTTCAATGCGGGGTATGGCGGGCAAATTACGATCAATCAACTTGGCGAAGGTTTGATCCGCGCGGCGGGCTCGACATCGAGCCTTGTGCATCTTGGCGAGCGTCCTGGTGATGTCCGGCATTCGCGGGCGAGTGCGGAGAGGCTGAGGGCTGCCGGTTGGTCTCCGCAGCATACCTTGGAGGACGGCTTGCAGCAGACTTTGGGATTTTTCCGTGGGCGCTAAGCCAAGAGGCTAGTTTGAGCGGAAATTGTGATTCACCGCGAATCATGAGTTTCCAATTTGGATGTTTCTCAGCTCGATATTTAGGTTAGTCATTGGATTCTCGATGTCCTTGCTTGGTGAGTGGCAGTGCGAGGATAAAGAAAAGCAGCAGTGCGATGCCTAGCAGGGAGAATAGATACCACGGCCAAGGTCCCAGGTGGTCGATTAGGCTGGGATTGTCGGGTGGGCGCGAAGCAAACGCAAAATTGCTGCCTAGC
>JBEGOB010000447.1:0-3823 GCA_041182265.1 Verrucomicrobiota bacterium
CACCTACACCTTCACTCTCAGCGGTGCGAACCTGGAATACACCTACACCCGCAGCACGGCGGCCAAGGACAACGGCGCGATCTATCAGATCGAGTGGAGCGACACTCTTGACGCCGACAGCTGGAGCACGGAAACGGTGACCCAACAAATCACCTCCACCCAAGGAGCGCTGGAAACCGTGAAGGCCATCGTCCCGATGGGCCCCAGCGGCAAGCGCTTCCTGCGTCTGAAGGTCGTAGCTGCTTCCGGCAACTAACCGAACGGCCAAACGTCGTCAATCTGCCGATCCTGAGGTGGTCTTCTGTGACTGCCTCGGGATCTTTCATTTCTGTCGGGGCCTGTAAAAACCGGACACCGCCTGTTCAAAACCGGATTTTGGAAGCGGGCGGCGGCAAATGTCTGGCAATCAAGCATGTGGAGGTGAGGCTGCGGCGACGTTTGCAGGATACGGCTCTGCTGGAGAGCAACCGGAGCGGTAGACGTTGCCAAAGGGGCTTTCGCCTCAGGGTCGCGTGTCGGCGCAGTGCCTTCACGTGACCCGAATCTGGCAGATCTCATGCCCATTGGCCCCATGCGTAAAACTCCGGGGGTTTGGGGGCAGAGCCACCAAGATCGCGGGTGAAAAACATCGTGCTGTTGGATTTACTAGATCATGATTCGGCCATGAAAAACAACAACTCTTCCATCGGCTGCCTCCTGAATTCGTCCGCCATGTCCTAAGCGATTTTAACTCGGGATCTCTCGATGCTAAAACCGCAGCCCTTCATCTTGGAGTCTCTCGTTCAAGGCTTTACGAGTTACGAACCGACTTCCTGCGCGACAAAAACCACTACGGTCCCCAAGCCAGCGGCGGCTGTCATCGCACGCCATGGCCTGCGAAGGCCATCACTTTCCTTGAAACCTTTCTACCCTTACAAAGCCCCCCCCAACTATCAACTCGTGGCGGACGAACTCGATCGGCTTTGCGATTTCAAACGCGCCCGCTCCAACGTCGAGGCCTACGTCCAAGAACACCTCGCACACCTCGTGCCCGCCCGCCCTCGCAAGAACCGCCCCTATCGGCGCTTCCGCCGCGCTCACATCGGTGAGCTCTGGCAGCACGACAGTTCCATCCACCAATGGTGGGCGGCGTCTACCAAGCAAACCCTGCTGCTCACCGTTGACGATCACTCAGGACTCAATCTGGCGGGCACCTTCGTCACCTCCGATACCACCTAGAACCACTTCTGCCACTTCCGCTCGCTGTTTGAAACCCACGGCCTCCCCGAAATCATTTACACCGATGGCCTGAGCCTCTTCGGTTCAAGTTCAAGCAGCGACCGCAGTGACCCGAAAAGCGAGTTCCAGCGAGCCTTACGCGCTCTTGGAGTCGCTCATTTGGTCGCACCCACTCCTCAGGCCAAAGGCAAAATCGAGCGGCGTTTCGGCACCTTTCAAAGACGCATGGTCACGCTTTTAGCCTACGCCAAAGTAACAAGTCCCGAACACGCTGACGAGATCCTCCAGATGGAAATCATCCGCCAAAACCGTACCGTCAACCGCACCACCTCACTCGTGCCGCAGGCGGCCTGGGATCATGACGTAGAGCAAAACACCTCTCACATTCGCCCAACGCCCGCCTCAAGCCTGCTTGATTTGCACTTCTCCCTGCGCGGTGCGCGCCGGGTCAATAACGACCAAACGATCGACTTTGAGGGTCAAAATTACGAAATTGCCACCACCCTTCGCAAGTCGGTCAGCATCGTACACCACCCGAACCGCAAATTCTGGGTTGTAGAGCACCCTCCGCAGAACGTTTGGCCTCCTATTTTAGGGGCTTTCAGCATCTAACGAATTGTCCGGTTTTGAACAGGCGAGAAATCCGGTTTTGAACAGTCGCCGACAGTCCGGTCGAAAATGGCCGGCCACCTCAAAGACCTCGGGCTCTGATGATTACCCTCAAAATGACAGCCCAACTACCCAATCCGAGCATCTCGATTGACATTGAAGATAATTCGCGCATAAAGCGCATTTAAATTTCGCATTATCCGCTACCCACATGAACCGAATTTCCAGCGATACCCTGAACGAAGCCCTCTCCGCCTTGGCTGCCTTCCTCGAAGAAGCCCACGCGGAGCCGGAGAGTTTCGTGCTTATCGGGGGCTCCGCGTTGCTGGCACTGGGGCTGATTTCCCGCACCACGCGGGATGCCGACATCATGGCGGGAGTGGATCTGCGGAAAGGCCTCGTCGATCCCCGCCCCATGTCCGATGCCCTGCGCAACGCCGCGCTGCGCGTGGCGCGGGAATACGATCTTGAGGAAAACTGGCTCAACACTGGCCCCGCCGATCAAGTGCTCGCCGGTTTACCCGAGGGATTTCTGGAACGCCTCACCCCGCGAAACTACGGCCCCCGGCTCACGATTCATCTTCCCGACCGCTACGACCTCATCCACCTCAAGCTCTTCGCCGCCGTGGATCAGGGGATGGGCCGGCATGTCACCGATCTCGCCGCACTCGCACCCACCGATCCCGAACTGCTTGCTGCCGCCCGCTGGGTGCTCACCCAGGACGCCGGTGAAGTCTTCCCCGCCATCGTCCGCGACGCATTGAAACAAATGGACTATGAACGAATCGCTGACCAACTTTAGGAAACGCTGCCTCGACGCGGCGCTCGATCTCCTGTGGCGGCAGTGGTGCAGCCTTGGGGTCGCAGGGCATTCGCGTCCGGCGGAGCCCGGCACGATCATCGATCCCGAGGCGCTGCTGCTCGCCACCACCCGCATCGGGAAACACGATCCCCGGCTCTTCGATGAATGTCTCGACTGGCTCTCGCAGCACGCGTCCCGGCTCCACCTGCAACGTCTCAAAACCCTGCACGCGGATACCGGCCTCGGCGATCCCGTGATCCTCGCCGCCATCGCCGACTGGTTGTTCAGCCAAGGAGGCCAGGCGAAATGGAAGGACTTCACCAATACCGACGCCCGCCACGCCGAACCGGTGGCCCTCTTCGATGGAGCCACGCCATCCGATCCCGATCCGGTCTTCGCCAAACGCGGAATTCTTCGTCCTCCCATCCGCACACGAGGCATGAGCCGCGCGCCCAATCCCACGCTGCCGCCCAACCTGCTGCTTTCCCTCCGCGCCTTGATCGGCACAAGCGCCCGCGCCGAAGTCATCCTCTGCCTTGCCACCGGCCCCGCCGCGCACCCATCGGAAATCGCCCGCATCACCGGTTACAAGGCCCGCACCATGCAGCTCCTGCTTCAGGAAATGGCGCTCTCCGGCCATGTGCTCACCGGCGAGACCGCTTTGCAGCCAAAGGGGAAACAAGGTCGCGGCAGCTCCCGCCGCTACCACCTCAAAGCCGCCGATTGGCAATTCCTCACCGACGGCGCTCCGCTGCCACGCTGGATCTCCTGGCCACCGCTCTGGTCGCTCGTCCAGACCTTGCTCGATGTCCTGCCCGCACCCGGCCGAGCCGACAAGCATCCCGCCATCATCTCTTCCGCCCTCCGCGACCGCCTCGCCACCGATGGCGAAGCCCTCGCCGCCGCCGGCTTGCTTCCCTTGCTCAACCTCCGCTCCGGGGCCACCGGCCAGGAGCTGCTCGCCTCGCTCGAATCCACCGTGCCCGGCCTGCTCGACCTTATCTAACACCTGATTAACGCCCATGAAAAAAACTTCAAGCACACCCACATGGCGATCGGTAAAGCTAGGTGAAACTCTCACTAAAATCGGAAGCGGTGTCACCCCAAGAGGCGATAAAGAGAGTTACGTTGTGGAAAGAATCCCCCTGATCAGAAGTCAAAATGTTCTATGGGGAAAATTGTCGCTTCAAGATG
>JBEGOB010000448.1:0-4247 GCA_041182265.1 Verrucomicrobiota bacterium
TCGACGAGAGCCGGCAGGAAAATAGGCCATGCTCCTGAAACACCGCCACCAATCACGGCTAGGCCATCGATGAGGGTGAGCGCGCTGCCGAGGGCGTCGCCAGCGGATTCACCGAGACGGCGGAAGGCTTCCAACGAGGCTTCTTGGCTTCCCGTTTGCTTGCCGTTGGCGATTTCAAAGAGATCCTTCGGCTCCGGAACCTCGTCAAAAGGGATTCCAGTTAGTTCCGCATAGACCCGCCGCACGGCGCGGATGCAGGCGCCTTCCTCGGCATTCATAGCCGGATGCAACTTGTTACGCAGGAGCCAGACTTCGCCGGCCATCGAGTTATCGCCGGTAAAGAGTTTGCCATTACGGACGATCCCGCCACCGAGGCCGGTGCCAAGCGTGATGCCGAAAAGGTTCTTGTAGCGCTTCGGGCTGCCGGCCATTTCCAACAGGTCGTTGACGTAGGGAAGGAGTCCCCCGATCGCCTCGCCATAGACGAAGAGATCGCCGTCATTGTTGATGAAAACGGGGATGTGGAATTGGTCCTCAAGCATCGGTCCAAGGGCCACGCCGCCGCGGAAACCGGGGAGGTTGCCGAGGTCGCCGATGATACCGTTCGGATAGTCCGCCGGACCGGGGAACGCAAAGCTGATGGCGGACGGAGGCTCGGGGCAGAGGGCTTTCACCCGGGTGAAACCGTCAAGGATATTGCTGAGACACCTCGTTAGATCATCCCCATTGGATGGCAGGGAGACCGTCTCGGTGACAGGCTTTCCGCCGCGCATCGCGGAGAAGCGGAGATTCGTGCCACCCGCATCGAGCGTCATCACAATTCGGGATTCGGAGGCGAGATCCATGGAGTTTGAAATGAAGAACTGATCCGCATTCACCTCACAACCCATCAGTGGCCCGCGCCGACAGACTTCGGCGAATCGTCCCTTAGGTCATCAGCCCGGGCTCCGTAGAAGCCGAAGTAAACGAGGTAGGCATAGCCGACAAAGACGATGGAGAGTGAGGTCCGCACACCGAAGGAATCCATCAAGGCGCCCTGGATGAGCGGCATGATCGCACCGCCGACAATCATCATGACCAGCAACGAACTACCCTGGCTGGTGTCTTTACCGAGACCGCGGATTGAAAGGCTGAAAATGTTCGACCACATGATCGAGTTGAACAGGCCGATGCCGATGATCGACCACAGGGCGAATTCACCTTTCGAGCCCATAGAAAATGCGGTTAGAGCCATCGCAACCAAGGCGAACAAGCCGACCATTTTCCCGGGATTCGAGCGACCGAGGACAAAGAAACCGAAGCTCATCACCACCATGCCGACATAAGGGAGAATCGTCATCGGATTGATGTAGTGGCCGTGGGTGAGATTTTCCTTGAAAGTGGCGTTGGCGAAAATCACGCCCGTCGCACCGATGGCGGACAGGGCCATGAACAAATATTTCCGTGATTGCTGGATGTTACTGAGGGAAATGGCACCCATCAGGCGTCCGATCATCGTGCCGCCCCAGTAGAACGAGAGGAATTTCGCCGAAGTGTCCTCGGGCATGCCCATCACGCTGGGATCCATCAGGTAGTTGATGAGAATACTGCCAACAGTCACCTCGCTGCCGACATAGAAGAAGATGGCGAGCCAGCCCCAGATGAAATGCTTGTGGCGGAAGACTTTGACACCAGCCTCGACTTTACCTTCCTGGCGGAAGTTGGGCAGCGAGATCATTTTAAAAATAACAGCAAGCAGGATGAAGGCGATGCCGAGGCCGACGTAAGGGACTTTCACCGCACCCACGCCTCCGGCGCTCGTGTAGAGATCCTTCGAACCGAAAAGCAGGACGCCACCGATGAGCGGGGTAATCACGTAGCCCAGCGAGTTCAGGCCTTGCGAGAGATTCAGGCGGGATGGTGCGGTTTCCTCAGGACCGAGAATGGTGACATAAGGATTGGCGGCGATTTGAATGATGGTGATGCCCGAGCCGAGCACGATCAGCGCGCCGAGGAACAAGGCGTATTGTTTGGTTTCCGCCGCTGGATAGAAGAGCAGGCAGCCAATGCCCGCGATGACAAGACCAAGCACGAGGCCGTTTTTGTAACCGATCTTGTTGATCGGGTCTCCCTTGGCGGCGGAGATCAGGAAGTAGGCGAGCGAGACCAGGAAATAGGCACCGAAGAACGCGAACTGCACCAGGTTCGCTTGGAACTGAGTCAGGTTAAAGTCTGCCTTGAACTTGGGGATCAAGAGGTCATTCATGCAGGAAATGAAGCCCCACATGAAGAACAGCGCGGTGACTGTCATGAAGGCGAAGCGATTGTCGGCGCGGGCGGTTTTTTGGTTCATTGGGTTAGTTTATACAATGTGATAGATTAGCTGGGTTCATCAACGCTGGCACGCCCACGGCGAAGGTGGTGAGACCGAGCTCAATAAGAGTATGTCGGTCGGTCATTTCGCGGAGCGGGATTGCGAGGACGGACGGGCGTCCTTTCCGGTGGCCCAAGTTTCATTCTTGAAGGAGCCCATGCGGAACCCTACCTCGCCGCCCTTTGCGATCTCGCCGTGACGGATGAAACAGCGATCCAGCGGCTGGCCGTTGAGGCTCGCCTCTTGGATGTAGGGGCGCATCGGGCCATTGGTGTCCGCCTTGATGACGAAGGTCTTGCCGTCGCCAAGGTGAATGGTCGCCTTGCCAAAGAGCGGGCTGCCGATGACGTATTCGTCGCTTGCCGGATTGACCGGATACATGCCGAGCGCACTGAAAACATACCAGGCGGAGGTTTGTCCATTGTCCTCATCGCCGCAGAGGCCGTCGGGTGTGGGGAAATAGAGGCGGTTCATCACTTCACGAACACGCGCTTGGGTTTTCCATGGCTGGCCGGCATATCCATAAAGATAGATCATGTGCTGGATGGGCTGGTTGCCATGGGCGTATTGCCCCATGTTAGCGGCGATCATTTCCGCCATTTCGTGGATGATACGGCCATAGGCTCCGGTGTTGACCCGCACCTCGGATTGGAACACAGCGTCGAGTTTTTCAGTGAACGTCTGGTCGCCGCCCACCAGATCGATGAGGCCCTGAATGTCGTGGAAAACGCTCCAAGTATAATGCCATGAGCAGCCTTCAGTGAAGGGGCTACCCCAGCGGGCGGGGTCGAAATCGGGCATCCATTCGCCATTCGAGAGCTTGCCGCGCATGAACTTCACCTCGGGATCCCAGACGTTTTTGTAATTACCAGTCCGCGCGCGAAACGTATCGGCGGCCTTCTTGTCGCCTACGGCCTCGGCAAGGAGCATCGCGCAGTAGTCGTTATAGGCATATTCCAGAGTCTTGGCAGCAGACTCATGGGTTATGTCATGAGATGCATAACCGCGCTCAAGATAGGAGGGTGCACCGTCGCGACCGATTGAAGACATCGGTCCCTCCACGGATGAGTCGTGAAGCATGGCCTCGACGGCCTTCTTTGCGTCGAAGTTGCGGTTTCCCTTCGCCCAGGCGTCGGCGAACAGCGAGAATGCATGGTTTCCGATCATACACTTGCGGTGGCCAGGACTGGCCCAAGCGGGCAGCCAGCCGCTTTGATCATAGGCGGCGAGGACGCCTTGGAGAATCTGCTCGTTGAGTTCGGGGAAGAGAATATTAAAGAGCGGGTGGACGCAGCGGAAGGTGTCCCAGAAGCCGCTGTCGGTGAACATCACGCCCTCATGAATTTTACCATCGTATGGGCTGTAATAACGGTCCTTGCCATCAGCTCCCGGCTCGTTGAGGCGGTGGGGAAACAGCGTGGAGCGATACATCGCCGTATAGAACGTGCGGCGCTGGTCGGGGAGGCCGCCTTCGATCTCGATCTTGCCAAGGACTTCATTCCAACGCTGGCGGCCCGCATCTTTGACCGCGTCGAAATCCTTGTCGCCGATCTCCTTGGCGAGTGTGGTTTCCGCTTGGGCGAGATCGATGAACGATGACACGGCGCGGAAAGTCACCGGGCCTTTCTTAGGATCGATTTTCACCCACGCGCCGACATGTTTGTCTTCGGCTTTGAGTTCTTTCGACGGCTTCGAGCCGGGCTTCCAAGTTCCTTGATCGAGGAATGGCTGATCGAATTGCACGATGAAATGATTGGCGAAATTTTCGGGCACGCCGCCATTGTTGTTTTTCACCCAGCCGACGATCCGATTCCGCTCCGGCTGGATCTCGATCGAGGAGCCTTTGGGAAATCCATCAACAATCACGAAACCGTCCTTATCCACCGGATAGGTG
>JBEGOB010000449.1:0-6937 GCA_041182265.1 Verrucomicrobiota bacterium
GTGGCGGAATTCTCGTCACCGCTGGCGTAGGAACCCATATCAGCGGACTCAGCGGTGGATCACTTCAGGGTCCTGCCGGTGGTGAACTTGTGATCCAGCAATTTAACGCGAGTGGCCTCACAATTGGTTCGATTATTCAGGATAACACCAGTGCCACCAGCCTCGTCAAAACTGGGAATGGCATGGTGACGCTAACCGCTCGCAACACCTACACCGGCGGCACGGTGATCAATGGTGGCAATATCATCGTGGCCAATGCGGGCCTTGGGGAATGCATCCAGGGAGGCATCGCACTCGGAGGCAACGGCAGAATCATCCTTGGAAAATCCGATCAAATTTCCGATACGTCCGTGATTGTATTTGCAAGTGGAGCTAACAGCGCGCGCATCCAGCTCACGAATGTTGCGGGCGTGGGTTACAATGAGACAATTGGTGGGATCAACGATGCCGCCGGGGCATTTACCGGCAATCGGATCGTCGAATCAGCAAATGACAACTTCAGCAACTCGTCGGCGACTCTAACCATCAACACCGCTGCCGAACAAAGCTATACATTCGGAGGTTTTGTGCGCAATGCCTCGGGTGCTACGGATTCCGCACTTGCCATTGTCAAAGACGGTCCTGGTACCCAGACATTCAGTGGTGCAGCGGGAAATGTATCTTACACCGGTGGCACGACGATTAACGCTGGAGTTTTGAGAGTTTCCGGTGCCAGTTCCTTCTTGGGGACCACGGCCGTAACGCTCAATGGCGGTTCGATCGAATTTGCCGGAACGGGAACTTTCACTCGTGCCACCGCCTTGGGGGGCGGTTCTGGTGGCGTTATCAAGTCCGGCGCAGGAATCCTTACTTTGTCGGGTGCGAATACGTATGCTGGAGCGACTCAGATCACCGGCGGCACCTTGATTGCAGGGATTGCCGATGGTGTGGGAACGGGTGCCTTGGGGAACGCGGGTGACATCACGTTCGGCGGTGGCACCCTCCAATACAGTGCCGCCAGTGCGGCCTCCGACTATGCTTCGCGCATCAAGAACAGCGTGGGCGTCATCAGGCTTGATACCAGTGAACAAACGGTCACTCTTGCTGGATCGATTGACAGCAGCAATACAGGCGGATTGGTCAAATCCGGAGCGGGCACATTAATTCTTTCGGGCAGCAATACTTACACGGGAACGACGATCGCATCAAACGGGACCGTCCGACTCAGTGGTGTGGGTGGAAGTATCGCGGATTCCGGGACTGTCACTGTGAACTCAGATACCGCCATTTTAGAGGTCGCCGAGGATGAAACCATTGCGGCGCTTAATCTGGCAGTTGCAGCGACTGTGAGTGGGGATGGGATTCTAACGGTGAATAACTCGATCACGCCAAATATCGGGATCGACAAGGTGAATGCCATCAGCGTCAGGCTCGCTGGAACCGCGCAGCTCAAAAAGACCGGACAGGGCACCACCATTCTCTCCGCTACGAATAGCTACTCGGGCGGCACGTGGCTGAATGGCAGCAATAGTAAATTGACCCTCAGCGGCAGTGGGACTTTGGGCAGCACCTCGGGCGCACTGCTGATTGATACGCTGGGTGCGGTGTTAGATTTGGGAATTACCAGTCAGACGGTTGGCGCGGTCACTCTCACTGCGGGCACCATTCAAAACGGCAGTCTGACGGGCACTTCATACGATGTTGCGGAAGGCACAATCAGTGCTGCGCTGGGAGGCGTCGGGGCTGGACTCATCAAGACAAGCGCAGGCACCGCGACTCTATCAGGCACTAATACCTACACCGGTGACACGACGGTTTCCGAAGGTGTCCTCGCGATCACAGGAAACGCGATCGCCAATGCCAATAAACTCATCGTGGATGGTGGCATCGTCGATCTCTCGGGAGCGGAGACTGTCAGCGCTTTGTTTTTTGGCGACGTTCAGCAAGCCGCTGGAACCTACAGTGCCGACGGTGCTGGCGGGACCATCGCCAGTGCGAATTTCACGGGGGCCGGCACGCTCATCGTAACTTCAGGCCCGCTGCTAGGTGGCTTTGAAAGTTGGATCACCACCCCTGCCTTCGGACTCGGTCTTGCCAGTCAAGGCGCCGCAGCGGACCCCGACAATGATGGTGTGACGAACCTTCTCGAGTATGCACTCAATGGAAATCCCTCGGTTTCGGAATCATCGATCATGCCGGATCTTGTGGTTACCGCAACGGACTTTGAGTTCACCTACTCGCGTCTCGACCTATCCTTGGCCGATACCGTTCAGTCTTTTGAATATGGCAGCACGCTATCAGGATGGACATCTCTCACGATCCCAGCAGGAAGCGGCGTGACCACCGTCGGCATCGCAACAGTCACAGTGAGCGATGGCGGAGGGACTGACACCGTCAAAGTCAGTATCCCAAGAAGTGCATTTGCTGCAGGAAAGCTCTTCGGTCGTCTTCAAGTCGTGAAATGAGCCATCTGTGTCGTTCCAGATGCGGCGGTTTTCCTAGCCGTTGCGATGGGTCGCATGGGCTCAAGCTGATTTTCCAGAGCGTCATGGGTTTCGCTCTGGATCACTTGGATGCTGCGGGTGTAGTACCGCAGCATCCATTCTTCATGATTGGCCCAATCATCTGCCACGATTCTTTGCTGAGGCTGACAGAAATCTGATCGTGAGTGAGTTGAACGAACGCATGTGAAAATGTGCCCACCATGCGCTTCACCTGTCATTTAAGGATTCATCCGCGTCACCGTGTATCCGGCCTCGCGCACGTGGGTTGCAATGCTAATCTCACTGCAAAAGTGACCGGCGCCAGCGGCGAAGAAGTGACAGGTTCCGGGTTGGTCCGAGAGAGTCTTCGTGATGAAATCCGCCATCGTTTTGTCGCGGTCGTTCAGCAAGCGTTTCATGAGTTTTTCGCCAAGCTCCGCGTGTTCTCCCTTTGCCATTGCGCGGAGTGCCCGGTCCATCACCGCTGAGACATTCGCGGGCTCGCCGGATACGTAGGCGGCAATCATCTCCTTGGCGGTATCCTTACCTTCGGCGCGTTCTTTCCTCATGATTTTTAGAGTTTCCGCGAGTAATATGACTTGTTGTTCTTCGGTGAGTTCCGTGAAAGCGATCAATTGAGCTTCGGGTTTCTCCATGCCAGCGGTTTTCTTGCCAGCAGCCTCAGCTTGCTCCCAAAGTTTCAGATCCAACGGCTTTCCTCCCTCCAGTTGATGGGGGAGAATCTGAGGAAGGATTGCCGCGGCCCAGGTGGTCATCGGCTGGAAGGGGGTAGAGTCGAGAGCGGGATTGATCAATTTCAGCTCCGCATTGAGTTCGGCTGATAATTCGTTGCCGATCGCTTGATCGAGTGATTTTCCATCTTTACGCATCATCAGTGGAAGAGTGGCCATCTGGCTGGCCTGGTCTAACGGCACTTCTGCATAGAAGTGTGAGGATTCGTCAAATGCCTTCTGCGCAGCGGGATGCAAGGTTGCAGCAGCGCCATTGCTGATGTGAATGGTGCCGAAGAGATAGGACGGCTGAGTGAGGGCCTTACCCTCCACTTTCCATAACAGGGGCTTGGCTGGATGCTTGGGCTCTGCTTGGGCCTGGGCCTTAGGAACGATTGTGAAGAGGCCAAGTGTGGAACATGCAAGGGCGACGAAGCGGAACGGGTGTGTTTTCATAAGAGGAGGAGATTCATGAAATGGCAGTTTTGAGCGTCTTGCGCAAGGCTGTGGTTCATCTTGCGATGGAATTCCTTGGGGCGAACTGCGGAATGTGAGACCCTTGGCAGGCGTCAGAATATCTACGCTCTTGAACATCGCAAAGCCAAGGAGTCGTGGACTCGGTTTTGGTTCCGACGCTTGCCTATTCAGCGTTCACCTCAACCCGCATTTTTTGATAGAGATTGTAGGAGTTCTGATAGTGGCTGGCTGGCTTGTTCATCAGTCCGAAGGTGTGAAGGATGATCGGCCCGTGGAATTTGTGTCGTTTCAAAGCGCGAAGGAAATTTTTGGGATCGTAGTCACCCTCGCCGAGCGGTTTGATGGCGTCGCTCCAGTCCGTGCTGTTATCGTTCACCTTGGTGTTGGATCCGCAGATTGTGACAATGTCCATGTAGGGCCCGACAGCAGCCATCACTGCGTCGATGCGGTCTGTGTTGCCAGCACGCATTTCATGGCATTGGTGGACGCTGATGCTTAGATTGGATCGGTTCGCATTTTTCAGGATGACGAGTGCTTCCTCCGCAGTTTCCAGAGCGGTGTTGTCATGGGGATAGAGCGAAACTCCAACTTTGCCGGCGGCTGCAAGATCGGCCACTTCGCGGACGAAGCGGGTGATTTCCTCGTTAGCTCCCTTGGGACCGGAGATGATGAGCCAGACTTTTGCGTTCATCACGGCGAGTTTTTTCACCACAATGCGAAAATGTTCGGGGTCGAAGTCACCGGGCTTTGAGTAGTCCATGTGGCAGAGTGCGGCGAAGAGCTTGAGGTTAGGCTTGGCCTTTTGATAGGCTTCGAGCTTTTCGAGGTCTTTGGGCGTTTTGAGTGGCATGGTGATGCCGTCGTAGCCGATCCCGTCGAGGCTGCGGATCTGTTCGGAGGCGTCTTTGCCGCGCAGGTTGAAATCGAAGAGGCCGAAGGGATTCTCAGTTCCAGCGAGGGATTGCGCGTCATGTTTGGGGGGATGAGATGCTAAAACGGAGATATTCTGAAAATTCGCGACGAGAGCCTCACGGATGTGTTTCCCAAATTCGGGATTTGGGGAGATGCCTTGGTGGGAGATTGGATCGCTGGACCGGGGTGCTGCTTGGGTGGGCTGATTGGTGAAGCTGGGTTCTAGCGCATTTGCAATGGCGTCTGATAGGGGCGCGATGGCGGCGAGGGCCACAATGAGTGGGGAGAATTCAAGAATTTTCATGAGGTTTCAGTCAAAGCTCGATGGGGTACAATGATCCATCGGAGTGAGTGTAATTTTCAGAGACCCTCAATAAACGGAAAACTGCCCCGCATTTGCGGGATGGCGGGGAATCCTCTTATTTTTGGCCTTTTGAGCCAAGATTTCGGTGGTTTGCGATGCTGGCTTTAGCGAGCCGCGGTCTTGAGTTCCTTGAATCGTTCGCGTAATTCAACGAGGCGTTCTTTTTGTGATGGATCGGCGGCGAGGTCGTTTTCCTCGATGGGATCTGTGCTTAGGTTGAAGAGTTGCTCGGTATCGAAATCGGGCCAGAAAAAGTATTTCCAATCTTTGCGGACGAGCGCCTCGGAGGCTGGAATGAAGTTCTTGTTCTTGATGATGGCGTGTTCGTAAAAGAATTCGGTGCGCCATTCGGGCCGCGTGGTCGCAAGGTAAAGCGGGGCGATGTCGCGGCCCTGCATGCGTGGTGGTTTTGCCATGCCCGCAGCGGCGAGAATCGTCGGGGCGAGGTCCACGTTCAGGGCGTAGGCGTCGTCAGTTTTGCCTTTTTTAGAAGGGTTCATGCGTGGGTCTAACACGATGAGAGGGACACGGATACTTTCCTCGTGAGGATACCATTTATCGGCGAGGCCGTGTTCGCCATGGAAGTAGCCATTGTCTCCGGTGAAGATGACGAGGGTGTTTTCTAAGAGCCCTTGTTTCTTTAGTTCTGATAGAATGCGACCGCAGGTGCTGTCCACTTCCGTGGCGAGACGGTAGTAGTTTTTCATCATTGACTGGTATTTCTCAGGAGTGTCGAAGCGCCATGTCCAGCGGTTGCGACCTTCGTTTTTCTCGTTGGCGAGGAATGGAGGCAGGCGGCGAAAGGATTCCGCGGTTGCGTTGGCGGGAACGGGAATCGTGTCGTTTTTATAGAGATGCATGCTCTCGGGTTGTGGCAAGAATTGGAGTGGGTTCTTGTCCTCTGCGTGGGTGGCAAAGAACGCGAGAGTGAGGCAGAACGGTTTGTCGTCTGGACGGGTTTTGAGGAATTCGAGAGCGTCGTTTTCGTTCTTTTGGGTGACGTGGATTTTTGTTCCATCGGGTTCTTGAATCCAGTGGGTGCCGCTGTAGGCCCGACCGAAATCGAATTGGTCCTGAGGAAACTCGCCGTTGTGCCATTTCCCGATGTGTCCGACGTGGTATCCGTTGGACCGGAGAATGCCGGGATAGGTTTGTTTCCACGGCGTTTTGAACATGTTGAAACCGGGGTTGCCGTGGCGTGACATCCATTGACCGGTGAAGAGCGAGGCGCGACTCACTCCACAGATCGCGGTGGTTACACAGGCGTGGGTGAAGCGCAGGCCTTCGTCGGCGAGGCGGTCGAGGTGCGGTGTCTTGACGATGGGATTTCCTGCGCAGCCGAGGGTATCGTGGCGCCAGTCGTCCGCGTAGAGGATGACGAGGTTGAGCGGCTTGGTGTCTGCGGATAGATAAGGTGAGATCGTGGCGAGGACTACGAGGCTTAGAAGGGTTTTCATGCGGTTTTTTCGAAGTTTTTCGGGCTTCGGGTTCCCAAGGATTCCTCAATTGCGGGTGTTTGAGAAGGACAATTCAGGGCGGACTCGCCAGAATCACCCGAACGGATGATACACTGTGGTATGCACGTAAGGGAAGTTTGGGTCCGGATGACGGACTCTTGCGCTTGGAGGCTGACTCGGTGTGCCAACCCAGAATTCATCCCTCGGGGTGATATTTCGCGCTTCAGTCAATTGAGGTTCCCTACGGCCTAGGGATCAACTTATGAAGCGTGGTGATGACATCAGCATTTAGGCCGAACAAATTTTCGACAACGGGTGTGGGACTTGCCATGGGTGTTTGGGCGGTATGTCTGGCGGGATTCTGCGTTCTTGCTGATGCTGGAGTGACCGGGCTGCGCGTGGAGGGGCAGTCTGCGTGGCTTGTCAGTGACGATGCCGAGCCGATGCTTTCGTGGAAACCGGTGGCGGAGATCGATGGTGAGCTGGCGGCAGGATACGAGGTGGTCGTTTCAAAAAGCAGGGCGGATGCTATGG
>JBEGOB010000450.1:0-3238 GCA_041182265.1 Verrucomicrobiota bacterium
ACTCGGCCCGCGTTCTCCGCCGGCGGCCCGTCGAGCGAAAGCAGGTAGTTTGGGTTGCGGAACTGATGCGCCCGCACGCCGATTTTGGAATCCAAAACCTTCAGGCCGGGCGTGAGCTTCTCGGTGGTCACGTTCGACATCTCCTTCAAGAAATCCCCGAAGAAGTGTGTGAGATAGGCATTTGATGAAAATAGTAGCGAACTGGACGCAATGCGTTGCAGCAGCACAGGCCGCGACTCCTGATGCCGGACTTCCGTCCATTGCTCGATTACGTCCCGCTGCGCGTGCGTGCGAAAGTTGAGCGTGACTTCAAACGGATACGCCGGGTCACGCAACTTCACCCGGATCAACTCGCGTCCCGCGCCCTCGTTGGCGCGGGTGATACTTTCATAGTGCAGCGTCGTGGAAGTGTTGCCATCCGCGTGAACGACCTGCAGGGCAGGTTCCAAAATGTAGCCATCCCCCCATTGCGGATACGCCTCATCCGAACGGAGGATCTTACCGACTTCGTTTTGGCCAATGACCTGCTGAAATAGCCGCCCATCATCGCCCACCTGAAAATTCACGACGAAGCCCGCCGTCTTGATGCTGAAGGTTTCATGTGGTTCGAGGGAGGAGAGTCGGACAGTCTCGGCACTGAGGGAAACTACGATACCCATCGACGCAACGAGCACAACGCCGCGAATAAATTGGATTTTCATGATAGAAAGCATATCGGATGACTGCCAGGAGTTTGCTTCAGGGGTGACGGTCCTTGTAAGATCCGGGGGCAGGGAATAGGTGCGTTGTTCTCGGGGTGATTGCTTTTCATAGCGTTCTTTCAGGGGTGTTTCATTTCTTGAGTGACGGCTTACTAGTCACTCAAATCTTGGAAACGGCCCTTTGTCACACCTGGCCCAAAGATGGCCGCTTCCGGCTCGGTCTTACCTTTATGCCATGGCTTGTGGTCCTTACCGAGGATGATTTCGTTATCAAAGAACTCCAAGTTTTCAACATGGCTGGCTTCGATCAACGGCTTAAAAATGGTAATAATTTTGTTATGATGAATCCGCACGTTGCGAACAACGGGGAGTTTGCTGTCCGGGTTTTCGAGAGTGGCGCCGATTTCAAATGTAGCTTGGGAAAAACCGCCCGTATTGCATTGATCGAAGACGTTATGATAAATTTCAACATCCTCGACCGCACTGGCCTCATACCAACTGGAGGCATCCGGCCGTATTTGAATGGCAGCACCTTGGGCGTTGAAATAGTTGTCGTAAATACGCACTTTACCGAGCGTTTTGATCAGCAGGTTGCGCGCGCGGTGGTTAGAGAAATGGTTTCCGCAGATCACCACATCGGTGTCGTGCAGGAGTGGGCTGACCACGATTTTGCTCCACTCCAGATTTGGTAACGGTTCTTCAAAGACCAACAAATCCTCCTGGGCGGTATCCTGATCCATATATGCCGCCAACTTACCGCTTCCCAACAATTCCAAGGTCTTTGCATCGTGAAAGCCAATGACATCGCCCCTGTGTAGGGTATCTACACCCATCTGCTGACAATGACTCAAGCGAGTGCATAGTTTTTTCGGGTCTTCACGCCGAATCACTGGGCGGTAGATACCGTGAATATTTATGTCATCGTCCCCAAGAAACTCGAAGCGATTGTTCTTTAAATGGATGTCACCTCGGCATTCGACGAAATGCATGGCATCATGCTGGGCGGTATACCAGCGGCCCGAGCCCAGACGCCGCACTATCCGAACACCGTCGATATAAATATCGCGGGTCCCCTCAAAGAGACCGCCAAAGGCAGCGGCATGATACAAGGTGAGGTTTTTTATGCGGATGTTCGCGCCCCGATGTGCCACAACGGCGGGTGACGACCGGCTCGAATACTGGAATACCGCGACATGACCTACCTTCAGCGGACTGCGGATACATGCTGAATGGATGCGGGCCAAATTGCCTTCAAGCAACTCCGCCATGTGCTCACTGCCCACCTCGTATTCATCCTGGCTCTTAAAGACCAAGCGTCCGAGTTGGGGATCCACCAAGTTGATATTGTTGAAATCCATAGGCTCCGGCAGGTCAGGGTTGAGGAACACCAAGCGTCCCTCCCGAATCCCAACTGGATATTCGTCGCCAAAACGGACATCGAAAAAACCTTTCCCCACCTTTTCAATCGTGCCCTGCGAGAAGAACGGATTGGCATAGTCGATCGTGAGGTTCTTGATTGTGATATTCTTGGCCTCACGCATATAGAACGGGATGATGTGGCCATGGAGGATCAACTCTGCCCCATTGCCATCGACGACGACGCCATCCCGCTGGGACAGGCCAAACAGGATCTGCTTCATCCCATCGTCGTTATTGGAGAGGTGGAGCGTGCGCTGAGAGGCATTTTGCGCGTAGGCGTGATGAACTCCCTTGGGAATAACAATCACCTGCTTGCCGGATTGGAGCTCAGTCCTGACCCAACCCTCAAAGCCGGCCATGCCTACGGGACCAGCCTGACTCCCAAAACAAAATGCGGCCAGCCAAAGGAAGGTGATAATGTAGCGTGTTCTCACGTTGTTCCTTGAAGAATATTCGCAGCCATTATTCACTTCAGCATCGGTGAATCGCCTACCGAGCAAGCGGAATCCACACATCCATGTAGGCCAGACCACGATTGGCCCATGCGTAATAGGGTATCATTTCGACCTCTACGGTTCCTTGCCCGCGAATACTGGACGGGTTGACCGATAGCGGCCGGTACAAATCACCGTCTCCCCACGGCTTCGAGCGGTCGTCCGCGGAGGATTGGGGATTTCCATTTTGCAACGTTTTCAGATCTTTATGACTCAGGGCTTTCCCTTTCAATACGGTGATGCCGCCGAGGAAATCTTCACGATATTCCGGAGTCAGTTGAATGTTCTCTGGCAGGTAGACGCCGCTATTGAAAACCTCTTCTCCTCCCTCGCGTTTTGGCAGCTCGATGCAATAGACAATCGGCCCCCTCATCAAGGCCACCTTGTCGTGCAGCTTAGTGATTTTCGGGTTGGCTTCCATCATCCGAACCGGCATCGGGAAATCCAGCACGATCTGATCCCCGGGCTTCCAGTATCTGTAGACTTCGAGGTAGCTTCCCGGGACCGGTGGGACATCCGTTTGTGCACCGTTGACTGTGATAGTCGGATTCTCAGTCCAGCCTGGTATACGGAAATGCAGGGAGACAGGTTTGTGGACTGCCGCCTTATCGAGCGTAAATTGTA
>JBEGOB010000451.1:0-4508 GCA_041182265.1 Verrucomicrobiota bacterium
ACATTCCGAATTCTGAACCGTAGGTTTGTGTCGTGCTGTTGAGCTGTCCGAAATTGAACGAAATTCCGTCCGCGTAGGTCGTGTCCGTGCTCTGGAAAAGCAGGTCGAAACTCACGGAAAATGAGGTGACCGCGCCCCCTGGATTGAGGTCAGGAAGGAAAAAGTTACTCCCTGTTCCTCCAATACCCTCCTTAGTCAGCTGCAAAGCCTTCAGACTTCCCCATTCTTGCACGCTGGCCGCGCCGGGGGTATTCGTAACAATAATGTTGGATCCGTCACCAAGGCCAGTGCCAGTGGTGCCAGGTGTGGCGGCATTAAAGTTCTGAGAATAGACCAAAGCTGCACTCGCCTGCATGAAGCAGGAAAAAGGGAGGAGCAGGAGGAATCCACGAAAAGCATAAATGGATGACTGAATAGGAATCATAGGAACCACGTCAGCATGTGACCTACTCCACCCGTAGGTCGAACCTAGGTTTGTGCTCTTTTTGTGCCAATCCGTGGCACAGCCCAGGTCAGATGGAATTTTGAAAAGCCAGCGGTAATGGGACTTCGAGACAGATTTTCGCCCCTGCCCCATGCTCGTAGGAAAACACCCCACCCAGCTCTCGCGCACGGTGCTCAAGGTTCAGAAATCCACGCCCGGAGTGAATTACCGCAGGAAACCCGACACCGTCATCCGCGATCGACAACCGTAGCCGCACAGCATCCGCCTCCACCGTGATGATGATGCTGGAAGCATGGGCATGCCGCATCGCATTGTGCATCGCCTCCTGCGCCGCACGCAGCAAATTGACACCTGCGAGCGGAGCACCAAGCGGCCGCGCATCGAACCCGGAAGCCTCCAAATGCAACTGAAGCCCGGCATCCTCTGTCACCCGCGATGCCATGACACGCAGTTCAGCCAGCCACTGACGCAAACTGGACTCCGGCGCGGAAAGCTTGTTGAGCAGCGAACACAAATCTTGGGTGGCCGAGGTGGAAAGTCGGCGGATGCGGTCGAGAGCATCACGCGACTGCTCGGTTTCAAGCCCCTCAGATGCCAGCAGCGAAATCGTCGCCAGCGTGCCACTCAGAGAGTCATGCACATCGCGACTGAGTCGTGCCCGGTGATCCTCCAACTGCCGCTTGACGTCCTGCTGAAGTGTTTGCTCCTGCCTCCGCGCGGCCAGCAGTTTTTCCCGCTGCAGCACAAACACAACGCCACTCACAACCCACAAAAAATTGACGCCGGAAGTCAACAAAATGGCGGCACTACTCTGCACTTGCTTCAACACCCCCGCATCCGCGAAAAAATAACGCCCGGCACCCCACGCACGGAATGCATAGCCACCCGCCAACACCACGAAGACCACAATCAATAAACGGGACGCACTTGCGAGTTCACGCTCGGCATGCCGATAGACCACCCACGCCGCAGAAAAACAAACCCAAGAGAGAAACACCGAAAGACTGAAAACCCGCCCAACCATGCTCGGCCAAAGATAGGTCCATGCCGAAAAAACCAAAATTTGAATCCCAAAAACCAGGCACAAGCGCCGCATGTCACCTTTCGCTCCCACCGCCTCACGCAATCCGCACAACATGGACACTCCGGCGGCTCCAATCAGCACACCCGGACACCAAATCGCCAAAAATCGAATCGACGCTGAGTAATCCACCTCGCCATACCAATCATCTTTCCGGAAAATATACAGCAGCAGCGACAGCTCCAACAGCACGACGGACGCCACCCACCATGACACACCCGGCAAACCACGATGACTTGCTTGAAACAACGCTAAAAATACCGCCAGCGCCGCGCATGACGAAGCGGCACCGATCAACGCACTTGTGTAATCCAATGGCATGCGCGTCTGAAAATTTACATCAATCCTAACAACCTAGCACGCTGCACCGCCTCACGCCGGTTCACCGCATGCAACTTCCGATAGATCCGGCTGACATGCGTCTGCACCGTGTGAAAGCTGATTCCCAAACGCGCTGCCGTTTCCTTGTAGCTGAACCCGTCGGCAAGCAACTCCAACAGCTCAAGCTCACGCGCGGACAGCGGTTCAGACGCCGCCGTAGCGCCTCCTTTCCTAAAACTTTCGATCAACATACCAGCGATTGACGGACTCAGGTGCGCCCGCCCAATCCTCATCTCTGCAAGCATGCCACAAAGCTCGCGGACCGGCGTCCCCTTGAGCACGTAACCGAAGGCACCCTCCTCCAAGGCTCGAAATACCAAGTCCCGCTGGTCATGAATGGTATGCACCGCACAGATCACGTGTGGATGATTTTCCCGCAGCCAATGGATCAGTTGCACTCCACTCATTCCCGGAAGCTCCAGATCAATCAAGGCCACGTGCGCCGACGCCCAATCCGCATCGTGAATCGCCCCTTCGGCAGTTAGATAAGCTCCGCCCAAGTGCATGTCATCCATCCGCTTGAGGGCATCACACAGCACACGCAGCAAGATTTCATCATCTTCCACCACGATGATTCCCGTGACGCCGCAGCCATCCAACGCAATTTCATCATCCTCCGCGACGGAATGACTTTCTGGCGGATTTCTCGATTCAGAAGTGGATTGCATCAGACAGACCAAGGGTTCAAGTCCTCGCCCAACGCCAAGACCGATCTCTGGGTTATGGAATGATGCGTGGCTCGGCAAGCCACATTTTTCGACCCGCAAACGCCTCAAATCATCAGGAAGGACGGCCAACATTCCGAATCCCAGCGCCGCAACTCAAGCCCTCCGGAAAATCGGCCCACCGCGCCGCCCATCCATCCACTCCGCGCGGAATCGGCAAAAATCCATCTTCTCCATCGACAATTCCACCCTTCTGCGGCGTATTTCCGCCGTGCCGACTGTCCAACTCAAGTACCAAACCTTCCATCCGTCGATCTGGCCAAAAATGATTGGCGAGGTCTCACGCGACGCAACTCCCGGCTCGTTCGTGCGAGTCCTCGGCAAGGAAGGCACTCCCTTCGCTTGGGGACTTTGGAACCCGAAATCGCGCATGCCTCTGCGCATCGTCAGCCACTCGCTCGACACTCTTGAGGACGAATCCTTCTTCGAGAGCGCGATCCGCCGCGCCGCACAATTCCGCCGGGAGATGCTCAAACTCGATGCGGAAACTGACAGTTACCGCGCCATCCACGGCGACGCGGACTTCATGCCCGGCATCGTCGCAGATAAGTTCGCCGACGTCTTATCGGTGGAAATCACCAACCTCGCCGCATGGCAACGCCTCCCTCAATGGCTGCCCATCCTCCACGAATGCTTCGACACACGGCGCGTCGTCGTCGGGGTGGACTCAGACTTGGCTCGCATCGAAGGCATCCCACGCTTCGGCGGTGTGGAGTCCGACAAGGTCCGATCGGTCAAAATCCGCGAACACGGCATCCGCTATGAAGTGGATTTCTCCGACGGCCACAAAACCGGGTTTTTCTGTGACCAACGCGACAACCGCAAAAAATTCGGAGCTCTCGCGCAGGGCCGCAGTGTCCTTGATCTTTGCTGCTACACCGGCGGCTTTGGCATTTCCGCAGCACTCGCCGGAGCCGAAGAGGTGACCGCCGTGGACCTCGACGAGACCGCCGTCGCGATGGCCAAGCGCAACGCAAACCTGAACTCAGCGAAGGTGAAATTCACCCACGCCGACGCATTCACCTGGGCACGCACAATGATTGAAAACGGCCGAACCTGGGACCTCGTCATCGCCGATCCCCCAAAATTCATTCATGGCCGCGAAGACGAAACTGGCGTGGCCAAGTATGCGGACCTCAACAAACTTGCTCTGCAACTCGTTGCGCCCCAAGGACTTTTTGTAACATGCTCCTGCTCTGGCCAACTCGACGCAGGCGAGTTCGAGCGCATTGTCATCGGCTCCGCGCACCGCCGCGACAAGCGTTTGCAAACTTTTGACAGAACCGGCGCAGGACCGGACCACCCCACGCTTTCAAACTACCCGGAATCCCGCTACCTCAAGGTGCTCTGGTCACGCGTCATCTAAGCACAAAAACCAGAACCTTGACCCGACGGCACAATTTCGCCAGTGCTCGGTCGTGTCATTTCCCAAAAACGACCCCTATTTCCAGACTTGGCTCAAGCGGACCAGTCGCCAATTCGCCGCAAGCGGACGCCTGACTCAAATCGCACACGCCCTCGCGACTGAAAATAACGGCACGGTCGAGGACTGGCGCACACGCCTACGGACCATCCTCAACGGCGAGGAAATCCCGTCGCCTGAACTCCTTACGCGCATCGATGCCCTCCTAGCTGGCCCGTCCAAAACGCGAAAATCCGACGACTCGCAAGCGCTACTTTTCTAGCCGAAAAAGCACATTGCGCGAAACACCCACTTTCCGCTTCCCCGTGGGCGGCTCGGCGACTAGCTTGCCACCGATATGAGCAGTTGTGGGCCAAAAATGAAGATGGATCCGGCCTTACACCGGGACAAGAAACCCTCATGGATCAAGGTCCGGCTTCCGAATAATCCGGCGTTTTGGTCCACGAAGTCGCT
>JBEGOB010000452.1:0-3333 GCA_041182265.1 Verrucomicrobiota bacterium
CCGAAATTTCGCGCCCAATTTTGATCCCACGATGACTTGCAATTCGGCGTCGGGTTCCGCGCCGTCGGTTGCTCACCAATCCAAAAAATCGTGCACGTCACATGCGTCTTCCATGGATAAATCACACGCTCAGCCTGCGCAACCGGACGCAAGGGCGTCACCGGCGTCCGCTGAGTCGGCACCGTCACCCGCGGTGCCATGGGGCGATTCGTCGTCCCTTGCCCGCTCGCAGCAAGATGCCCAACCAGCAAATCGGCGAGCACCAGACCGAAACATCGGAAATGGAGGAAAAATCGAGTCATTAGAATATTTCCCATCGCGGGGGACGTGAACAGGAACGCGCGGAAGGTGAACAAGCCGATACGCGCCGACAAGTTCAAAGGCATCACACACAAAGCGATCCGCTCTTGCCCGCCTCACTCACTCACGCCAAACTCCCGCCCATGCTTCGGCCACGGATTTCAACCAACCTCGCCATTTCCGCCGATGGCAAAATCAGCTCCGCACAAGGCATCGCTTCCGGCTGGACCTCCCCCGACGACCACCGCCGCCTTCTCGAACTCCGGAAAAATGCGGACGCTCTCCTCGTCGGCCGCGGCACACTTGATGCAGACCGCATGACTCTGACGGTCCCCGACTCCGCACGCCAACCTCTCCGCTGCATCATTTCACACACCGGACAACTCAATCCAAAGCACCCAATCTTTGAAAAGCCCGGCGGGGACATCCACCTCGTCGTCACGGGCTGCCCATCCCCAGAAATCGATTCCCCCTCGTGGCTCGGCAAAATAACGATTCACAGGGTACCACTCACCGAATTTTTGCGCCACCTCGCCCAGGATCTCGCAGTCAAAACCCTGCACTGCGAGGGCGGCGGGCAACTCATCCGAGAACTCGCGAAATTGGATCTGATCGACGAATTTCACCTAACGCTCGCCGGACACACGCTGTTCGGAGGATACAAGGCAAAGACCGCGAGCGGCATCCCCGGTGATTTTCTTCCGCAAACCCGGCAATTTGAAATCACCCACTGCGAGCCACGCGGCGGGGAATGCTTTTTAACTTACCAGCGCCTCCGCTGAACGCTCAATGCGCGGCATCCTTGGCCTCATCTGCATGCGCATCCGCAGCATGCGAGTCATGAGCACCATGCGTATGCAGCTGCTTCGTGCCATCCGGACCCTCAAAATCATGGCGCTCACAGGAAACCGCAAATCCGGAAACGAGCACAACAAGCATGGAAAGTAATTTCATCGCGCCGCTTCAATAGCCACTCACCCACGAAAGGCAACCCCCAAGGCGCTGGAAATCACTCCACCGCAAACCATCCCGCAACCGCGAGCGCCGCTCGATCATGCGCCCCCTCACCTCCCAGCTTGGCCGCGGTCTCAGCCAAGCACTCTTGCAAGGCTTCACGCCGCTCCGGAGACTCCACAAATCCCAGCAGCGACCTCGAAATCGCCCCCGACTCCGCCGCATCCTGAATGTATTCCTCAACCACTCCCCGCCCAGCGAGAATGTTGACCAATCCGATGTGCTCGATTTTCACCAACATCCTCCCCAACATATAAGTGGACCACGCCATCCGATACACCAAGCAATACGGCAGCCCATAATACGCCGCCTCCAAAGTCGCCGTTCCACTCGCAATCACCGCACAGCACGCCCGCTGCATCAACGAGTGACTCCCGCCCGCCGTCACTTGAATCAACTCACCTGCCCCCGCCTCGGCAAGCAAGCCACGGATCTGTTGCTCCAAGCGTGGCGAGGCCGCTGGAACCTCGAAACAAAGCTCACTCTTCGCTGCCTTCAACAACTGCGCCGTCTCGATCATCACCGGAAACAAACGCGCAACCTCACGCTCCCGACTTCCCGGAAATAGCCCGATCAACGATAAATCACGCTTCACACCGGGGATTCGCCGCCCCTCCAACTCATCCACCAACGGATGCCCCACAAAAGTCGTTTTTAACCCGGCATTCTGGAAAATCGGCTGCTCAAACGGAAATAAACACAGCATTTCATCCAGCAACTTCACCATTTTTGGAATCCGCCCCTTGTTCCACGCCCACACCTGCGGACTGATGTAATAAACAATTTTCGTCTGCGGACACGCACGCTTCACCGCCGCCGCAAATCGCAAATTAAAGCCCGGATAATCGATCAAAAGCAAAACGTCCGGCTGAAATGCCTGCACATCCGCCAACATTTCCGCAAATCGTGCCCGAAACCACGGGTAGCGCTTCAAAACCTCCCACACCCCCATCACCGCAGCATCCTCCACCCAATCACGCAAACCCGCACCTGCAACATCCCCCATCTCTGGACCACCCACACCCCGCACCTCCAAACCCGGAACTTTCCCCCGCAACGAGCGCAACAATCCCGCACCATGCGCATCACCACTCAACTCGCCCGCAACCACGTAAATCCGTTTCGACATGCGCGCGGACGCTAACCACACCGCCCGGCAATGACCATGAAAAATCCTCGCCTCCACCCCTCTCAACACCTCTCCCACGATTAAATCCACAAACTTCCCGACTTCCGCATTGATTTCGACGCCGCTGCCGCTTTGATCGCGTTCCCGCAGTTCTGCAAACTTCCAATTATGTCCGCCGACCCTAAAGAAGCTCCCATCCCTCTTGCCGAGATTTCGCAAGGGCCCAACGCCTTCGAGGCATTCCTCGATCGCAACCAAAAGGGAATCGTCGCCCTCGCCATCCTGCTCTCCGTAGGTGCCGCCGGACTCGTCGTTTACCGCGGCATCGAGACCAGCCGGCAAGAAAGCGCCGGTGCCGCTCTCAACAAAGCGGAAAATGTCGACCAATTCGCTGCAGTCATCCGCGACCACGCACAAACCCACGCTGCCGGCAGCGCCATGCTTCTCCTCGCCAATAGCCAATGGGCTGACGGGAAAAAGGACGAATCCGTCGCAACTCTCCGCAGTTTTCTCGAATCCTACCCCGCGCATCCCGCCGTTCCCACCGCAAAATCCAGCCTAGGCTCCAAACTCATGGCCCAAGGCAAATCCGGTGACGCCGCCACGCTCTTCGAAGATGTCGCCAGCGACCCCGCCGCCAGTTTCATCGCACCCTTCGCCCTCATTTCCCTCGGTGACATCGCAAAAGCATCGGGCGATCTCGAAAAAGCCGAAGCCTCTTACTCCAAGGTCCGCACCAACTTCGCCGACAGCAGCTTCGCGGACACCGCGACCCGCCGCCTCGCCATCCTCAAGGCCGCACCCCCGGTGGAAATTGCACCTCCACCCACACCCGAGGCAAAACCTGAAGCATCACCCGCTCCAGGAACCCCACCCGCTCCACAACCCCC
>JBEGOB010000453.1:0-3304 GCA_041182265.1 Verrucomicrobiota bacterium
CCGTTCACCTTGTCGCCATACACCCGGTTGGCGCGGGCGATGGTTTGCATCAGTGTGTGGCCGCGCATCGGCTTGTCCAGATAGAGCGTCGAGCAGCTCGGCGCATCGAAGCCCGTGAGCCACATCGCGCAGACGAAGACCAGTTTGAAAGGATCGGCGGGATTCTTGAACTTCTCCTCCAGGTCCTCCTTCACCATCCGCTCGCGGTGCGGCAGGATGTCGAAGCCCTTTTCCTTCATTTCTGAAATTTCATTCTGTCCCGGCGAGACGACCACCGCCATGTCCGTCTCCTGAAGATTGACCAAGCGGGCAAGAAGTCCTGCGTGATCCGGATGACTGCCCGCCATCCCGTCCAGCGCTTTCAGCACGCGGGCCTTCTCCGCTTCCCACTCCGCGCGGACTTTTTCATACATCCGCAGCGTCGTCAGCTTGTCGATGGAAACGACCATCGCCTTGCCTTGATAGCCGCGGTTCAGGAAATGATGGACGATGTCCTTCGCCACCGCGTCCAGCCGGTCCTCGCGGGTGATCAGGTGATAGCGTTGGCCCAGCACTTTGCGCAGCTTCTCCTCCTGATCGTCGTCCAGCCCGGCGTCCTCGATCGTTTGATAGATGGCCTCGTTCAGCTCCGGGTTGGTGATTTGCAGTTCCGGCGTCCGGTTTTCGTAAAACAGCGGCACCGTCGCTCCGTCCTCCACGGACTGCCTGAAATTATAGACACTCACGTAATCGCCGAACACCTCGCGCGTCCGTTCCTCTCCGGCGATCAACGGTGTGCCGGTGAAGGCCACGAACTTCGCGTTCGGCAGCGCCGTGCGCATGTTCATCGCCAGCGTGTCGTATTGGCTGCGGTGCGCCTCATCCGTCAGCACGATGATGTCATCCCGCTCCGAGAGCACCGGATGCAGCGTCCCTGGCTCCGTGCGGAACTTGTGGATCAGCGTGAACACATAGCGGTGATCCTCACCCAGCAGTTTCCGCAGGTGGCTCGCGCTTGTCGCCTGGCACAGCTCGGATGCCGCGCCGCAGGTGGAGAAGGTCCGGTAAATCTGCGTGTCCAGTTCCGTCCGGTCCGTGATCACCACAAAAGTCCAGTTCCCCTTGAGCTTCCGGAACACCTTCTCCGCGAAAAATACCATGGAGTAGCTTTTGCCGGAGCCTTGCGTGTGCCAAAACACTCCGATCCTTCCATCCGTGGAAACCCGCAATGCCTCTACCGCGCGGTTCACCCCGAGAAACTGATGGTTCTTCGCCAGCAGCTTGCTCACGCCGCCCTTGGTGTCGGAAAAGCGGCAGAAGTTCTCCACCAGATCCAGCAAGCGCCCTTTCTCGCAAGTCCCGCGCAGCAGCGTCTCCAGCGAAATCCCCGCCACGTCATCCTCGCTCGTCGCCTTCTTCCAATCGCCGAAATGCTCCCACTCCGCCGTCAGGCTGCCGATCTTGCTCTGCACCCCGTTCGAGACCAGTAGCAGCGCGTTGTAGTGGAAAAGCTGCGGGATCGTCTGCTTGTAGTCGCGGAGGTTTTTGTCAAATCCCTCGCGCACGTTCACGCCCGGCTTCTTCATCTCGATCAGCACCAACGGCAGGCCGTTCACGAAGCCAACCAGATCCGGCCTTCGCTGATACAGCTCGCCCGCCACCCAGAACTGCGAGCCCAGCAGGAAATCATTGTTCTCCGGCAGCTCCCAATCGACCACAGACACCACTTCCACTCGCTGCCCGCCGTGCTCTTGATCGGGAAAGGAAACTTTCACGCCCTGTTTTAGCAGCTTGTCGATCTCCCGGTTCGCCTCCGCCAGACTCAGCGCCGTGCGATCCCGGCAAATCTCGTCCACAGCACCCTCAATCGCCTCCACCGGCAGATCCGGATTCAGTCGTTGGAGCGCCGGCCGCAACCGCGAAACCAACACCACCTCCCGCTTCCCATCACGGCCAAGCACACTCACACCACCATCCCATTCGCCGTAGCAATTCACCACCTCCCAACCCAGCTCATGCTGCATGAGTTGGACCGCAGGTTGCTCGACCAAGTGGTCTTCGGTGTAGTCGCTCATTTTTCCATGGCTTTGGCGATCATGGCGAAATGTCGATCCCGTTCCAATAGCTCCACCCCGTAGCGGCGAGCGCAGGCCGAAACCAACACATCACCGAATGGCACATTCACACCGGCCCGCAGGCAGGCACGTGCCGTCGACGCGGCTTCGGTCCAACAGGCTTCGTCGAAGGCGAGCCACATGCAGGCTTTTTTCGATTCCGCGAGTCTGGCCTCCTCCCGCTTACCTTTGATCCCTTGGAAAAGCTCAAGCCATACCGGCTCGGTCATCGCCGCCCTGCCGGAAAGTAGCAATTCGCCAAGTTCAGCGGCGATCTGTGGGTCTCCGCCGAGGCGGGTCGCCGCGATCCACACCGAGCTGTCCACCAAAACCCGATCTTTCATCGCTTGGCTGTCGCGCGGGTTTTGGATTCGCCTTGCCGCGCGGCAATCTCCGCGAGATCCCCCGCTTCGATTTCGTCATTGGTCGCGATATTCCAAGTGCCGAAGCTCGCCACCAGGTCATTCACCCGCTGCTGGCGGTTATATGCCTCCAACGCCTTCACCACCGCCTCACGCTTCGTCTTCGCCCCGGTGAAGCGCATGGCATCCGCCAACGCCGCTTCTGGAATATCAATGGTCGTTTTCATGGATTCCAGATACACGAAAAAAAGGAATCCCGCAATGTGAAAATTGAACCTGTCGCCCTGCAGAAAGTGGCTGTGCCGTCTCGCCGCAGGCCGTTGCCGGAGCGTCTCGCTCCGAGCCCCGCCTTGAGAAAATCCATCGCTCTGGAGAGCCAGTTTTTCATGCGGACGTTTTCTTGTTAAATAAGAACTCGCTTAAAATCAATGGATTGGAGAAAATACGAGGTTTCGCCACAGATAAACCAGCCGCCCCAAATCGCGGCAGCGCGCAGGCTGACGGGGGCCGATTTTCACAAAATCACCACTTTCACGCATTCGTGAAACTTCTGATTCTCCGAAAATCGAGTGCAGTTTCAGTAAAATGACCAGTTTCACCAATCGGTGAAAATGCCGAAAATACTGAAATCCGTCCACGAGAGCGCTCACCCCTCCACCTCCTCTGAATTCTGATTCTGCCGAGGCACCACCTGTGATCTTCCCCTTCCATTCAAAATCCAACATTCAAAATTCAAAATTCCCACTCCCTCCCGCTTCCCATCGCGTGCCTGATTGCTGACACCGCCGCTCCACTCGTCGTAGCAACTCACCACCTCCCAGCCCAGCTCATGCTGCATGAGCTGGATCG
>JBEGOB010000454.1:0-6943 GCA_041182265.1 Verrucomicrobiota bacterium
GTAAGCCCCCGAGCGTCCGCCGTTTGAATGGGCTCGATTTACTGTGCGGGATGGCGAGGATGGCCGGTTTCAGGCGGCTTTCGAGTCGCCCGACTTGATCGCAGGGTGGGCGGCGCGGTTCGCGACGGCCCAGTTGGCTGGCAGCAGGGCGTCGAGCTCATCCGGGCGAGTCACGGGCAGGCGCTCGATGACATCCTTGAGGTAGGCTTGCGGATCGACGCCGTGATTGCGGGCGCTGATGAGCAGGGTATACATGACCGCCGAGCGTTTTCCGGCTTCGGGGCTGCCGACGAATAACCAATTCTTTTTTCCAACAGCACTGGGCCGGATGTCGTTCTCGGTTTCGTTATTGTCGATCTCGACGCGGCCGTCCTCAAGGAAGGTCTGCATGGCGGGCCACTGGCCGAGGGCGTATTGGAGCGCCTGGCCCAATCCGCTCTTGGGCCGGATACGGGTGTTGATGAGGCGTTTGAACGTCTTGCCCAACAATGCGATGAGCGGGCGGCTGCGGTTCTGCCGGACGCGCAACCGCGTTTCGGCGTCCGTTTTGTATTCGCGTAGCGGCGATTCTAACACGTATAGCCGGGCGATGATGCGCAGGATCCAGTCGATCACTTCCGGTCGCTCAGCGCGGGCGTTTTCAAATTTGCGCCGGATGTGGGCGAGGCAGGAAGCGCGGGTGACTTTTTTGCCCCGCAATCGCTGGGCGCGACAGTAGTTTTCATAGGCTTGGTAGCCATCGCTCTGAAGGATGCCTTCGTAGTCGGGCCCGAGCCACTCGCTTGCGTGCCGGTGCTCGCGACTGGTCTGCCAGTCGAAGATGACGTCGCCGGTGAGGCCGCGGTAAACCCAGAAGTAGCCGTTCGAGCTTCCGCCGGGGATGAGTTTGTCGAGATAGCGGATGAAGGTTTCATCGGCCCGGACATAACCGCCTTCGAGCATGCGCTGTTTCATGCGTCCGACAAGCAGACCGCACTGGTCGGCGATCTTGGCGGCGGCGTCGCCCATGGTGTTGGAGCTGAGGTCCACGCCGTAACGCTGTTTGTTGAGCACGTGCTGGCGGTCGAAAGGCAGATGATAGAGGAATTTGTTGGAGAGGATTTCGGCGAGCAGTCCCGGGCCCCAGAAGCCGCCTTCGATCATGGTGGGCTTGGCAGGCTCGATGACGGGCGGGCTGAACGGGTTTTCAATCGGGACGAACTTCATCCGCAGGATGCGGCGCAGATAGAAGTAGGCGGGCTCTTTTTCGAGCTGGGTCTTTTCCTCAAAGCCGCAGTTTCTCCAAGCTTCGGGATTGGCCTGGACGATTTCGGGAATGATCTCTTCGGTCCTGACGGGGAGGTTCTCGGGAAGGCGGTCCTTGCGGATGCTGCGGGTGCGCTTTTCAGTCTTTGCGCCGGCGGTGCTTTGAACTCCCTCCTCCGGTGCGGCCGCGTCGCCGGAGGAGCCGGGCTTTTCCGTTTGCTGATCGGCGAAGAGGTCGGGGTGGTCGAGTTTCTCGCTGGTCCGGCCGAAGAGCTGGCGCTTGAGCCAGTCAAGCTGCTGGGTAAGGATCGCGATCTGATCCTTCAGCTCCTGGTTCTGCTGTTGAAGTTCTTCGTTCGTCAAAGCGCGGATAGATATAGATTTGCCCTATATGCTATCCAAGCGAAAAATGTGATTTCCTGCGATTTTATATACTGTCAATCCGGCAGTTCGTACCAGGCTCGCTGCATGCCGTGCTTGAGGTCGATGCCGCTGAGGAGCATTTCGAGGGCTTCGGGTTTCAATGCGATTTTGGACTCCCCTTCGGTGAGAGAGCGCGGACGGCAGAATCGGCCGCGCTCGAGACGTTTTGCCAAAATCCAAATTCCAGTGCCATCCCAGTAGAGGAGTTTGACGCGGTCGCACTGGCGGTTGAGGAAGACGAAGACTTTTCGCGAGAGCGGGTCTTCGCGCAGTTCGTCGCGCACGACGACGCTGAGGGTGTCGAAGCTTTTGCGCAGGTCGCAGGGGCGGGTGGCCAGGCAGACCTTGACGCTGTGGGTGAGGATCATGGTTGGGCGGGGCGGGCTGGATGAATGCGCAGGACCATTCCGCCGCCGAGTTCGAGTTCGACGATCGGGCCGACGGGGGCGGGCCGGTGGTGTGCGGCTCCGAGTTCGAACTCGATGAATGCCGGTGCTTGTTCCGGATTCGGGAGATTCGCGGTGGCTCGTCGTCGCCAGTTCGTGAAGGTCTGACAGGAAATCCCGAGCTGGCGGCAGAAGGCCACCGTGCTGCCCTGATAATTCTCAAACTCCCGGATGATGCGGGCCTTCTCTTCGTCGGTGTGGCGTGTGCGTGGCATGCCGCAATCCTGGCTGGGTGTTAGCGGCGGCCTAGATTTTTCAAACGGCGGACGCTCGGGGGCTTACGATTTTCATTAGTATCTAACTTTGATGGCTGGCTATTCCAAATCGATTTCCTCAAGCATTTCCAGCAGCCGCTCGCGCCGCCATGAACGCAGCGCCTCAGCGCTGGTTTGCAGGAGCGTGCTCAATTCCTCGAAGTGTGCAGGGTCTGCGGTGCTGCCGACCTTTACAATGAGGTCGCCGAGCGCTTCAGGGCGATCTCCAGCCGCCACCACCAGTCGCTGCACATTCAATGCCTCCGCAACAAAAGCCAGGTTGCCGGCCAAAGTCCCAATCAATTTGCAACGCAAGGACGGATCCACAATCGTCAACAAGATCTCGCCCGCTTTCCCCGGCTCCTGCGCGGCCCAGGCCTCCGCGAGTTTCAATAGCAGTGGGTCGCCTAGTCTAGGCATTTGTATGGAAGCCGCGTGGCGGTAGGCGGCATCGAAATTGCCCCGCTCCAACTGCCAGTCACCCAGAGCCGCCTGCACCGGGTCGAGAGTCGCGGGATCGGATGGATCAGTGAACCTTGCGAGCCAGCGCTCCAGCGCCTCAGTCTCACCGAGGCGGGCGTAGGCCAGGCAGATCTCGGGGCTCACTCCGAGCAGAGCGCGAGCGCGGCCGCTGTGGACCTTTTCGAATTGCTCCAGCCATGCCCGCGCCCAGTCCTGGTGCTCCGCCGGGGCTGCGTCATCCGGCAAAGCTGCACACACCCCGCCCACGACGCCCGACATGAGCGAGATCCAGTCCAGCCGTTCAATCCGGCTCACGAGAACATCGAACCCCTGATGCCTGCCGGTTCCCCGGAGCCAGGCTTTCCATGGCGCTGCGGAAAATTCCGGCCGACTCTTGAGAAATGCCTCGTAGCGCGGCACAATCGGATGGTTGTCCGGAAATCTGCCGAAGGCTTCTCCCAGCGTGGCGGCGAGGCGCTCGCGATCATTCGCGCTGTCCTCAGCAAAGCCACTCGCCTCCCCAAGCCATGCCGTGCCATATTCGGAAATGAATGGAGCATCACTGCGAGCCACTGCAGTCGATGCGAGGATCTCAGCGACACTACCGGGATGGAAGTCACTTTGAACGATCCTAAGCTGGCGAGATTGGCGCAATGGCTCGATTGAGCGGACGCGGCTAAGTCCGGTGAATTCGATTTGTTCGAGATGGCTGGAATCGTCAAAACTTGGCAGTGTCGACATTTGCTTACAGCGATTCAACTTGAGCATTCTCAGGTTCGAAAGGCTGGATACCGGACTGAAGTCAGCGATCCCGGTGCATCCATCAAGATTGAGGCTGGTGATCTGCGACGCGCCTGCGAGTGAGGCGATTGAGGCAAGTCCCGGGCATCCACTGAGATCAACTTCACGAAGGTTTGGCAATTCCGTCAGAATGACCGAAGTAACCTTTCGGCAATCCTTGATCTCCAGAACACCCAGGGACGGTAATCCGGACAAGTCATCCACGGTTTCCAACTGACTGCACTTTGCCAACGACAGTTTCTCCAAGTTGTTCAAAGATCGAAGTGGCGCTAATTCCTTGAGCACATCCGAATCCTCTATGCTGACTTGCCGTAATGATCCGAGATGGACGAGTGGCCTGAGATCCGCGATTTTCTTCGCTTTGAATAAGACAAATTTTGAAAGTTTGCCGAGTTCGGCCACCGGGCTTAAATCCACCAATTGCTTGCATCCATTCAACATCAGGAATTTTAATTCGCGTAGATCCCGCAAGCCGGCCAAGTCGTTGAGCGAATCACACCCCGACCACGCGAGGTGTTCAAGCCCACGCATCCGGGATAAAAAATCAAGATTCTCCCAACTATTGAGCTGAGAGATTTCAAGATATTTCAAGGCATGTAGTTTACCAAGGGGAGATGGATCTTCAAGTGATTCTTCATTGATTGCAAGTTGGAGACACTCGAGGCGATGGAGATCACCGATAGCTGCAACATTTCTAACGGGGGCGTAATCTGCTGTGAGTTCGAGATGCCTCAAGGCAGATAGACTGGCAAGAGGAAATGCATCGTCAATCGCTTCGCAGCCTTGCATTGTCAAATTTTGTAGGCTAACTAATTTACCGACCGGGCTAATGTCATGGATGCTAGTGCACGAATCCAGTTTCAATGTGATCATTCCCGGAAAATCGGCGAGTGGCGACAGATCTTTCAAAGATGAACACCCGGAAAGGTCCAGCTTGCGAAGATTTCGGAACCGAACCAATGGCGAAATGTCGACTAGATCTGTAAGACTGGTAGCACTCAGAAAGGCCAAATCGTCCGGCAGACTCTGGCAGGAGGCGCCGATTGAGCTCTCCAGCAATTTGGCCGCCATCAGCGTTCCATTGATTGAGGACCGGATTGCGCCATCGCGGAGCTCAAGTCCAACATGCCACACGACATCTTGGCAAATCTCTTCAATATCAACCAAGATGCCTAAAATCCTGAAATAGGAAACCGATTTGGCTTCCACCACGACAGGTGCCCCGCGCAATTTCCTTTCGTTCACCAGCAAGTCGAGAGAGTATAGAAAATCCTTGATCGGGCCGATTGACCAATCAGTCGCCCGGGGCAAGTGGATTCTGACATTCATGATTCGGAACTGTGGGTTGCGGGCATATTCTCACCAAACACTCTGCTATGGATTTCGGCCAGTTCGGGTTTTCCGGAGCCCCGAGACCACCGTGCCATTATTTTTTTAAATTCCTCGAAACTCTCATGCTTCGCAGCACGTCCCACCGATGCCGCCCGCAGCCCAAGCAGGAAACTTGCTTCGTCGTTGTCCTCAGCGGCAGCCAACTTCATCACCTCCTCCCATTTTCCTTGCCTGGCACAATCGTCGAGATGGCGACGCAGATGGCAGTTGATGTCAACTCGTCCTTTAAGCGCTTGGACTGTAAGGTGTGCGGATGCCGCCACGTCGTTGACACCGGCACGGGCCGCTTCCATGCGGGTGGCCTCCACTTGTCGCTGAATGGGTTTCGCGGCCCCAAGAGCGATAGCGGCGGTTTGCCGGTAGTTCACATCCAGCAGCAGTTTTGTCGCGTCGGCCAGCCCGCCAATTGCCAGGAGATGCCGGATGCCAAACTCAAAGCCGTAGGCGCGGAGGCTGGAGCCAAACGCCTCCACATCATTCCAGCGCGTGACGGTATCGGCCAGACGTCGATTGGCTTCAACTCGCTCGTGTTCCTCGTCGAGGTATTCGCGCAGCACCGCTTGTCGCATGTAGTCGTGGAAAAAACCTAACTGACCATCGCGGCTGACCAGGGAATCTTCCAGTGCAAGGTAGAGCGCTGCCCAGTAATGGCGGGGCAGGGGATCGGAGGCCGGGGTGCTCGATGGCGAGAGGAGTTGCAGGATCTCATTTTCCGTTAGGCCGCGCTGAGCCGCTCCCATGAGCCCCAACGCCCGCGGCACCAAATCTTGGTGTTCGGCCGGACTGAAGTCCCACTCCAGATTTTTCAAGACATGCACAAAGAGCGCTGCCAGATCGGGGCAACTGAGCATGGTGGCAAGGTTGCTCTCCAATGTCGTGTGATGAGCACGCAGGCGCAATTCCTCCAGCACCGTGCGCAAGAAAAGCGGATTGGACGTCTGTGATGCATCAAGAATCTGTTTCTGAATCCGGGGTTCCAGTGCCCGGGTAAAGAGCTGCAGGTAGAAACCCATAATCGAATGCTTTTCCTCGGTGTGGAGCGGATGAACGTGGATGACAAGATCCTCCGTGATCCAACTGCGGCGCTGCATCTCACGGAGCGAGTCGCCGGCCAGAGTGCTGATGACGATGCGCACATTGGCGGGCCATTGCTCTGGCCACCACCAAAGTTCACGGTCGTGGGTGGAGCTGAGTTGATTCACTGCATCAATGAGCAGGATCCCCCCTCCTTGTTCGGAGAGGCGCTCCAGCCACGTCGGCAGAGCCTGCACCATGGCCTCGTCAGATTGTGGAATCGCCTCCGATGCAGCCACCACCCCGCGTTGGCGCAGTGTGGCAAGCAGGCGACGCAAGATCGAGGAACCCGAGCAGCTAGCAGGCGTGGCACCGGTGAAATGGAAAAATACAACATCCTCCATTCGACGCGCGAGCCACGCTGCCAACAGGGCGCTTTTCCCGCTTCCAGATTCACCCAGAACCACTCTCACGGAGGGAAGTGGCGGCGCGGTCTTGGTGGCAAGATCCTCGATATCATCGCCGCCTGACTCCACTCCATCGGATTTCGCCGTTTCCACAAATGCGTCCAGGCTCTCAAATAATCCCACGCGCTCGACATAGGCCTTGCGGCGATTTTCCATGAAGACGCGGTGTTCCAGACTTTCACGCTCCAAGACATCGGGCACCGAACTGGCAGGGAAGAGTTTGTCGATGGCCATCCAGAGATCCTCAAGAACCATGTTGGCCAGCACCGCCGGCGTCTCATAGTCCTTGGGTTCCCACTTGAATGAGGTATCACGCACCCGTTGCTTCAGGTCGATCAGCTTCGCCGCATCTGCTTTGCCAGCCCGGGACTTCGCACTGGTGAAGTCCTCCTGCGTGACCGGGGGAGCGAGATTTGAATATGCGTGGCTTGTCTGAATC
>JBEGOB010000455.1:0-3328 GCA_041182265.1 Verrucomicrobiota bacterium
CGAAATTCGTGATTGGATTTGATGAGAAAAAGTTGATCCAATTCCTCCAGGACAGCGGATTCTCTGTGTATCCTGCCTCTTTCAATCGTCCAAAATTAATCTCCATGAAACTTAAGTCAAAATTGACGCTGCTCGGTTCGGTCACCTCTCTTCTCGTCAGCCCGGCTCTCCATGCCGCCGACGGCGCTGCGGCTTGCAGCGTGGTTGACTTGGTCGAAGCCCCAGAACCCATTCATTGTGAGCCCGATGTGCAAATTTCGGAGTGTTTTGAAAATATCGTCACTTGCCCGATGCCGGAAGTTTTCCCGATCAGTGTGGAACTCGGCGAATGGGTTGAAATTGGCGATGTGGACGGCATTGAACTGATTGAGCCTGAACTGATTGATTGCGAGTTGCGTGGCCAAGAGGAAACCACGGAGCCTGAGGTGGTCATCTGCGAGGAAGGTGAATTTCTTGAAGAGGGTGAACTTGCTGTTGACGAGGAAGAGGGTGGAATCCCGCTTGATTGGGTGAAACGCGGTCATTTGGAAAATCCAGAGGTGATGTTCCAGAATACAGCCATGCTTGATGGCGCGGCTCCTACGGCTTTCCAAGCCGCTTCCACCGGCGCACCGGTTCGTGAATTGAGGCAGGATGAGCGGGCCAGCGCGATCGAGATCAAAGCAGTATCCGCCCAGGCACCAATCAAGGTTGAGAAAAAGGAAACGGTCGCACTCGTCAAAGCAGGACGTGTTTTCTTGCGCTAATTGATCCTCAATGAGTTAAGTCTCTCTCTTAGGCTGCCGGATTTTCTGGCAGCCTTTTTTTAGATATTCTATGAAGACCGCTTCCACATGGGTTGCACTTTGCGCGCTCCTTCCTTTGCCCGTTTTCGGCTACAGCGCGGAAGATGCCGCCCAGCCAGTCCCTTTGACGGAAAACCAATCGGCCGAGCGCCCTCTCCGCGAGGATACCGCCACCGCAGGAGCCGTGGAACCCGGGAAGGATCAGATTTTGTTGCCCGCATTGAAAGGCGTGACGATCGCTCGGACGGCTGCCGCGGCGCTGCGCATGCAGGCGGCGAAGGATCAAGGCATGGTGTTGGACGGATTTTCTGCGGATGAACAACAGGTGATGAGTCGCTTGGTCACTCCCGCTTTGGGTCAGCCGGTCTCGCTGCTGTCGCTCGAAAAATTAACGGCCTCGATCGAAGCTGCGTTTCGCGCTCGCGGTTGGCCTTTTGTCAAAGTTTCCTATCCCGAGCAAGAGATCACCTCGGGCGTGATTGCCATTTTGATCGGTCAGGCCCGGACCGGGAAAGTTTTGTTGGCAGGAAAGCCATCGTTTGGCCTGAAATTCACGGCTGACGCGTTTCGCACCCGCCCAGGTAGGCCGCTCGACCCAGAGGTGGTGATCGACGATCTGGAATGGATCAATCGCAATCCTTTGCGCCGCGCTTCGATTTCCTATCGAGATGGGACGGGTGACGCGCTGGACCTCACCTTGAAAGTCCGCGCGAAGCGGCCTTGGCGCGCATACGCCGGCATCGACAATCAGTTGAGCGAGGATTTGGGAGATGAGCGTTTGTTTTTAGGTCTCCAATATGGCGACTTTTTGGCACTCGATCACCGAGTGACGGCGCAGTTTACCTCAAGCCTCGGGTCGAAAGATTTGCTGGGATTGAGTGGAATTTACGAAGTGCCGCTGCCGATCCGTCACTTGTTCTCACTTTCCTTGGGATACACGGAATCTGAAACTGACTCGCTTGGGCCGATCGATCAAAGTGGGCAGTTTTCGCGCTTGGGTATGAAGTATCGAGTTCCGCTACCACGATGGCAGGGGCTGGGTCATGAGTGGCGGGTGGGAATCGAGTCGCGAAACAACGACTATTTGTTTTCCGACGGTTCCAGTTCAGACGTGCGATTTTTCCAATGGGAAACGGGTTGGGATGGACGGATCCGCGACCGATTCGGGGCGACACACATGGACGTGGAGCTGCTTTTTAGCCCCGGGCAGGGAGTTTTAGGCTCGGAAGATGAGGACTTTATCGCGCTTGGTGCCGAGGGCGCGGATTCATGGATTGCTAGAATCGAGTTAGAGCGTGCGCACAAGTTGACGCGTGAGCTCACTCTCGTGGGGCGCGGTCAGGCGCAGTGGGCGGATTCAAAATTGCTTTCTTCCGATCAGATTTCTGCGGGGGGAGTCAGCCGGGTGCGAGGCTTTGATGAGACGCTTGGCTATTCATCGAATGGCTTTGTGGCCACTTTAGAGTTTCAAACACGATTTTTCATGAGTCCTAAAGCAGGAAGTTTTCAGGGAATTGCCTTCGTTGATGCCGCAGCTTTGAATCGCGAGGAATTGCGCGATGTCGGCCAATTGGCTTCCGCCGGCCTAGGACTCCGCTGGCGGTATGAAGAACATTTGAGTGCAAAGTTAGATTACGGAATCCCTATCGACTTCCCTGCAGATGAATCCGGTGATCCTCTTTTGCACTTTTCGCTGGGTGTGACTTGGTAGTGAGTTTTCCAGCATCTTGACCAAGTCCACTCAAGATCCGCCCTTGCATCCCAAGGCGCAATCCACATTCCTTCCCACGCCTCAGCGAGGAAAAATCGCTGGAAAAAGTGGCAGGCTAACCCGAGTGGAAATCAAAAGATGCCGCCGTAGCGAATCTCGTGTTTCGTAAAAGGCTGATGTGAATCAGGCTTTGTGCGAGAAGGGTGAGGTCAAAGACCCATGGCTTGCGTGGATGGAAGAACTGACGCGAGAAATCAAGGTTTCTCCTCCAAGAAAATTTCCGAATTAAACATTTCGATGGCCGTTTTCGCCACCTGCGCGCCGTGATAGTCGGAGCATCGACCCACTCCAAGAGCGCCAATTGCAGGTATCCTTCTGGAAATTCCTTTTACTACGCCGTTTGAGTGACGCGGATTCAGAGTGAGAGACAAAATGAAACGCAGATGGAAGGAGACGATGCAAATCACATGGCCGCGATTGCGGCGCTACCTATGGCAAGCCTAGTCAGATGGACGGAGGCGTGGGGTCAAATCCGCATGTCCGGTGGTGCGGGAAAGGTAACCGGCGCAATCATGTCACCTCGACCCGATGATTCCTACGTGCCGCTTCGTTGAAACGCACATCAAAGCGCAGTGCTGACCAAACCGGACAATTAGCCCGGAACTTGAATGTTTCTTCGGCCTTTTGGTGCTTGGGTATTTTTGACGCCTGTCAGTGAGTTAGATGCGCATGCGCCGCGCTTCGAAGCGTTTGGATGTTAGTTGTTAGGTATTAGTCTCGGACGGCTAGGACGGAGACGGTGGCTTCGTGAAGGAGGCTCTCGGCATTGGTG
>JBEGOB010000456.1:0-5472 GCA_041182265.1 Verrucomicrobiota bacterium
GCCCTCCCTCGCATTCTAATCATCGGCGATTCCATTTCGCGCGGTTACACCCTACCGGTTCAAGACGCCTTGAAGGGCAAAGCCAACGTTCACCGCGCCCCAGCCAATTGCGGCCCGGCCCTCAGAGCCCTTCCCAAACTCCCCGTCTGGCTGGGCGACGGCAAATGGGATATCATCCTGTTTAATTTTGGGATCCATGATCGCGCCAATCCGCCTGCTGCCTACGCAGCAAGTCTAGAAGCCATCATCGCCCAGCTTCAAAAAACCGGAGCGAAACTGGTATGGGCCACCTCGACTCCTCCTGCCGACAACAACAACCAGGAAAAATACAGCCCGCAGCAATGTGAGCGTGTGAACCAGATCGCAGCCGAGATCATGCGGAAAAACCACATCCCGGCAATCGACCTCCATGCCACCGTGGTCAATCGCCTCGCGGAATTACAGCGCCCTAACAATGTTCACTTCTTCGACCCCGGCTACGAGGTCCTTGGCCAGGCCGTCGCCTCCCATCTCCAATCCTACCTATCAAACCGTTAACATCGATCAGTATCACCAATTCTCACTTACAGAAAAAACGACATTGAGCACGATGATGCACAACCTTCAGCGTCTTGGCGCGTATTTCATCCTGCTCATCGTGGGTCTCAGCTCCATTGCATTCAAGGTGGAGGCGGCAACAGGATTTTTCACTCCGCCGGAAGCCCCCTACCTCACGCACCACGACGAGTCGGTCGTCCGTATCCATTTGCCCGGGGGGGCGGTGCGCAATGCCCAGCAGTCAATTGATCGCGCCCGCAAGCTCAATCCCACAGCTCACCTTATCCTCGAAGCGCAGAGTGTCATCAAGATCACTCAAAACCCCTTGCTGCTAGGCTCTCGCATGAGTCTGCGATTCACGCCTTCGGGAGGCTTGAGTGCCTCCAATGATGCGACTACTCACAGTCTGATTGAAATCACCGGCGAGCAGATTTCCGTTTCCTCGGTCGGCATCGGTCCGGCGCTGATCACAGGCTCCGGTCTCCCCATCGTGGGCATTAAGATTACCGCTGGGGCGCGGATCCACATCGACCACCTGCGCGTGGAGAACTGCGCCGGAGCCGCCATTCTACTGCGCGGCCGAAATTCCGATCAAGTCAATGAGTCGTGCAGCGTCACTCGTTGCAGTTTTGATCAAAACGGAGTCGGCCTTCATGTGGACCAATCGGCCGGGTTCATGTGCTTGGACAACCGCTTCACCCGTTCCCGGGATTCCGCCCTGCGCATCAATTCCCGATGCAGCATCGTAGCAGGAAATCATTTCCAAAACAATGGCCGCGCAATCGAGTCAGGGTCGGATCGCGGCGTGATCACCCGTAATACCATCAATGACACTGTGACTCTGGAGTTAACCGCAGCCAGCTCGGGAATTTTGGTCAGCGAAAACCGGAGCACCTCCACCGACCTGAAAATCCTGATCGACGGAAAGAACAATCAACTCTTCAAAAATGATTGGGCCGGGAGCGTAGTCCTCGGGCCGACGTGCAAAAAAGCCTTCCTAATCGCCAACCCACGGCTGGTCCCGCTGACCGTCACGCCCAATCTCAGTTTCTTCAATCCCCCCACATTGAATAATCCCCATCAGGACAGCATCATCATCCCGGGCCTCGCACGCTTCGACCTGACCGTTCCGGGCGGCAAGGTGACTGTCACTGAAACAAACGATCCCGTCACAGGGAAAAAGAAATCCACCAAAACCAAAGCCATTCCCGTGGACGTGGCTCAGGTACAAAAAGCCGTGGATGAAGCGCACACCGCAAATCCCAACGCCGTGATCGTTCTGAATCTGGACGGTGAATATGTTTCCCGCGATCCCAACGGCCTGCGACTGCCTGCCAACACCTGCGTGATCTTAAAAGGTCGTATTCTAGCAGATCTCAGCATCCCGACGGAACCCCAATATCGCAAAGAAGCGCCCAATACCCAGGTGGTGTTGATGGGCAGCAGCGGCTTCAGCTCCTTTTCGGGCGGAATCCTGGATGCGGCCCGCCAAGCGTTTCACCCCATGAATGCGACCACCGAGAGCATCAACTTGATCGATGGGGTCACCCTCACCGCCGGGGCGCGGGATGGACTTTATACCAAAGGGCGCGCGGCTGAATCCCCCGTCTTCATCTACGGTTGCAACGTCACGGGAAACCATGGACGCGGAATCTGGAGCCACGTGGCCACCCGGGTCCACTCCATTGCCAACGTGGTTTCAAACAACAGCATGGATGGCATCGATCTCGACGCCCATTCCGACGACGGCACCGCGCTTTTCAATGTTTGCAGCGGCAACCAACGCCACGGCATTTTCATCGAGGAGGCGATCCGGCACCATGTCGTCTTCGGCAATCAACTGGCCGGCAACCGCCAATCAGGCATCCACATCTGGAATGAGGAGGTCGAGGGAAACACCGGCTCCAATGTCGTCGCAGCCAACGTGTGTTTTGACAACTTTCGTGGCATCGCCCTCGGCGCACGCGCGGCAGACAGAACCGCCCACGGAAACCTGCTGTTTAATAACATCTGCCGACAAAATCTAGATATTGGCCTCCGCACCGGCAATGCCCATGCCTGTGAAAACTATATAAGTCAGACGGTAGTTTGGGGGAATCAGGCAGAGGATCTTCAGAATCCCGACTCCGCGAAAGCCTATCTATTCAATACAGATCTCCCCGATGAGGAAGGCCGTTGAAGGAGCCGACGACAGGACTGCAGCGCAGGCTAATTCGACTAGAAACCACGTCATCAGTGACTCCAGACAGAAGCCTCGGAACGAATTTTAGAGTCTAAAAAACCCCAAATCTATGTGCTTGGAATTCGCGGAACCCACCCACATCAAGAAGGGGATTGCAAGTTGCAGAATGAAAATGATTTGACCTTGCGGAAAATGCCCACAGCTCGCAAAACTACAACCTCTCAATCCTTTATAAGGAAGTGTGAAAACCCCAATACATCAGAATCATGAAGTCCCACATTCGTCCCCCCTCTGCTTCACTCGGCCTGAAAAATTTATTGTCCTGCAGCCTGCTTCTGCTGTCAACCGGCAGCCATGCGCAGACGACAACAGCCGATGCCGGGGCTGCGACAAATCCCACGGTCGGGACTGCTGCCTCCGGCGACGTAGCTGGCACCTTCCTCGACATGTCTCAAGCAGGGTCCTGGAGTTCAGGCGTCCCCAACGGCAGCACCGAAGCAATCTTCGCCGGCGGCCGGCTCGGCACCACTACGGATCTGGCCGCCAACAAACTCACACTCGGCAGCAACACCAACCTCTTCGGTGCGTCCTACCAGTCTTCCGTGGCTACCGGCATCAAAACGATCACCCTCGGCAGTGGCGGCCTCTCCGCCGGCACCGATTCCCGCATCGGGCCGAATTTGATTCTAGCCGTGGGATCCGCCGACCAGAACTGGACCGTTGGTACTGGCACTGGCCTTAATTTACAAGGCAGGGTCACGGGCAATGCGACGATCACGCTCAACGGCACGGGTGCCGTCTGGGCGCGCGGCACCGGAACGACTTTCAGCGGTGTTTGGAATGTCACTGCCGGACAATTGCGAAACACCGATGCGGCTGGAAACGGTCTCGGAACCGCCAGTGTGGCACTATCAAACAACGCCGAACTGCGCCTGACAACGACCACCAACATCACCAACGCTCTCTCTATTGGAACAGGCGGCGGAAAGCTTGTCTACAGCGGCGCTGCAACAGTCTTCACCGGCGCCATTTCCGGCAGCAACAAGCTGACTCTCGTTTCCTCCGGCACCGGCACTCCTAGCCTGACCGTGGGCAGCGACATGACCACTCACATAGGCATCCTCGAAATCGATCGAGGTGCCGCGCGGACAATCAATTTCGGCGACGGATCATTCCAAACCGAGGTCTCGATGACCTTCGGCCTCAACGGCATCGTGGACGGAGTGGACACATCGGCAGGTTCGTCCTCTTCACTCATTCGTGGCGGAGCCGGCAGCAACACGGTGAGCGTCAACCTTGCAAACGCGCTCTTCAACCTCAACCTTTCTGCAGCGAATATCGCCGACGGCAACCAATGGCGACTCTTCGATGCCGCCAATCTGGATGAAGTCTATGGCGCGGGCTTCTCCGTCGATTCCAACCTCGGAGCATTCACCGAAGTTACTGATGTCTGGACGAAAACCGACGGTGACAACACCTGGACCTTCACCGAATCAAGCGGCGTCCTCGGCCTCACCGTCATTCCCGAGCCAAAAGCCGCCCTGTTGGGTGGCCTGGGCCTGCTCATTTTGTTGCGCCGCCTGCGCGGATGAGTTTCTCAAATTGCATTTGAATGGCTGCCCCATGCAGAAAATGGGCAGCCATCATTGTGTCATTCCCGGGTGATCTCTAAATACGCTGCTGCCTAGCAGCTTAACGAGTTCCCTGCACGCTGCGGCGCCGAAGTGAATTTTGTCGCTCTTGTGGTGCAAACCCTCGGCGTTGACGAAAGCGGTGAGATCAACCCGCTTGGGTAAATCCTGATGCGCCTTGTCCACGAGCATATTTTCGGCATTCCATAGAGCCACCGCGAACCGGCGCATCGGGCACTTTCACAAGTTCGCGCAGGCGACTGACCCGATCATGAAGCTTCCACTGATCGGCTTTCGCTAGTTTTCTATTAGAATTACCCGAATACCCTTCAGCGCGATCCCACTCGCTTCACGGTCTCGTCCATCTGCCCGAAAGACTTGCCCAGTCCCACCCCATTTCCAGGCCAAAATTCACTCTCTTAACTAAACCACAAACGGTCCAAAAATCGGTTGTATCTCAACTGTCTTCTCGGCGATGGGCGAGATATCCAAGGAGAAGACATCGCCATTCCCCCCCGATCGGCGTCTTAGCGGCTTGATATCCGCATCCAGGGTTGTGGGCAGAATTGCCGACTTGTTGACCTAGGCTGCCAGGAATTAAGGTATTATGTTGTTCGGCGATGCGGCCGCTGATCAATAGGGCGGCTTCCCCGCCTTTCATGCAGCCCAAAACCAAATACCGCCTCAAACAACCCATCAATCCATGAAACCGTTTCGATCCCCGTTGATTCTCATCCCGATCCTCCTTGCAGCTCCCCAAGCATGTGCGAGCGAGTACACTTGGACGCAAAACTCGGTCGCCACCCAAACTTGGGACACGCCCGAGAACTGGCTCGGCAGCAGCGTGTTTTCAGGTCCTGGTGGCGACACCGACACGCTCGCCTTTTTCGAAGATACCACCACGCCGCTGGTGAACGGGACCAACGCCATCATCACCAACGTCCCCGCATTGACTCTGAATACACTCACACTCAAGGGCCTGGGAGCCGCAGCGACAGCCGCCGCCGTCGTCAACATCGGCACCACGGGTGGCACTACATGGACCCTTGATGGCACCGCTCCCACGGTGAACCTCATCGGCCTCGCCGGTGCGCAGCCTCTGACTTACACGGTCGCGCAAAA
>JBEGOB010000457.1:0-24195 GCA_041182265.1 Verrucomicrobiota bacterium
GCTTCGCAACCTTGCTGGAAATCTCAGCATCACTGAAGTTTGCAACCGTCGGCAGCAAGGCGCGCACAGTGTCGGGATCCATCTTTGCAAACAAGGTGGGCAGCCAATTTTTAATCACCCAGCCCGGAGCACTTGGTGCCGCGAAATAGAATAGAATCACAAAAAACGCACCGATAGAAAAAAGCGCGCCGAGACTTTTCCCCATCCCTCCAAGCGAAGTTAGAACGCTTTCCTTCTCGACGGGAACATCCTTTTTCTCCCGCAGGAAAAACGCCAGAACCACACCATATATGATCCCTGCGATGCCGAGCCCCTGGAAGGTGGTCCGCCACGAAAGCTGCTCTGCCGCAAGTGCGCCAAATCCTCCTAGAGCCTGCCCACAGTAAAGGCCGGTCATGTGAATACCAACCGCTAACGAACGTGTCCGCCCCTGATGGAAATCCGCAATCAACGCGAGTGCCGCCGGTATGTAAAGTGCTTCACTCACCCCCATCAACGCACGCATCCAATACAGTTGGCTAAAATCGTTGGCATGCCCCATCAACAAGGTGACCGCGGACCAAACGCACAAACTGCCGACAATCAAGCGCTTTCGGTTGAAGCGATCGGCAACCAAACCACTCACAGGACTCATCAAACCATAAATCCAGAGGAAAATTCCCATCAGCCTGCCGAAATTCTGACTATCCAACACCGCAGCGATGTCCATCCCGATCGCAGGTTGGAGTGTCGAGAGCACCTGCCGGTCCAAATAATTCAAGAGCGCAACCGGCCACAGCAAGGCCACGGTAAGCCACGCCTGACGACTCATCGATGAAGAGGAGAACTCACTCATGTGCGGTAGCCAAAGGTGAAGGGTCGAATGAAAAAACCTGCGGCGTGCGAACACCCGGTTTCACCTCGCCATTGAAAAAGATAAACTCACTTTTCCACGGAACTACAGCAACGGTCACCGGCGGTGGAACCTCGATTTCTCCAACAGATGACCAATTGTCTTTCGTAGCATCGTAACGCAGAACGATTTTGGAAAACCCCGTATGATCGGCGGGGCTTGCTAAACCGGCCTGCCTCCCATCATCGCCTGAAACGAGAAAAATCGAATTTTGCGCGACCGGCGCTGGCGATCCGGATGCGACCAGAACATGCGGCAGATCCGCAATCCGCGACCACCGACCTTCGGAAAATTTCCACGCATCACGCAACAAGGTCCGCACGGGCTTGCCCGCAGAATCAGCGGCCAGTGCGGAGCCGGCCATAAAATAGAAGTCATCTCCGAGCGCACTCGCCGTTGCCAGAATTCGACCTGCAGCTGGAAGTTCAGGCAACGATTGCCAACCCTTTTCGAGCACATCCAAATCGAGCATCCAGTGCGCATTCATCGCATCAGTCGCATCCGCCCTGTTGATGCCCCCACACACGTGGATGCGGCGACCGACCAGCGCGCCGCCCATCTGCGCCATGTCCTCGGGAAGATCCGGCAATTTCCGGTAATTCGGTTTTCCATTCCCCCCCAGTGTCAGCATCAGAACATCACGAAAATGCCGAACAGCATCGCCTCCACCAAGGATCACAACTCCCTCGCGCGCACTCAGGGAAACGCCGTAGCCATTGGGCTTCGGCAAGCGTCCGACGACCTTCCATCCCACCTCAGGCGACGATAAATCCAGAGCATACAGCACGTCATGCCAGACTTTTTTTCCACCATCCCACGGCATCACGCCATCCGGAAAATTCGCACCGCCACCCGCCAGGAGTTGATCGCCAATCACCCCGGCAAACGCTCCCGCATAGCCTATTGAGTCCGGCACGGGCGGCAGCATCTTCGTCAGAATCGTTCCGGCGTTGGCGCTTGCACACACCGCAAGCGCGGCGGTCAATGGATAAATAAGATGACTGGACATTCGATTGGTCGATGATGGGTTGCTGACTTAAAAATACTGAATTGAAAAATATCCAAATACGATGATTCGTTGCTGGTAGCCAGAACAAACCAGTCGCCATTCAAGTCTCAATGATTGGCCTTGCAAGGATTTTCACACAACCGAACATTCACGCCATGCGAAACACACCGATGCCGATCCGCGGTAACCTGGTTGAGGAATGCGTCCGCGTCATCCGTTTGCGTCTGGGAGACGGCGAATGGAGCAGCGGCCTACCGGGTGAACGGACTTTGGCGCAGATTCTCGAGGTGGGGCGCGATACGGTGCGACTTGCACTGCAACGTTTGGAATACGAAAAAGTCCTCAGCCCAGCTCAAGCGGGCAGCAAAAGATCCGTCCTCATCGTGCCCACCCGGACTGTCGAAAATCGGGTGGAGGCCCTACGCATCGGCATCCTCTCGCCAAGACAGCTCGAGCAACTGCCCCAACCCACTCTCTTTGAGGTCGATCACTTGCGCCGCGCATTGGCGGAGAAAGGTGGTGCTCTCGACCTATTTTCACCAAGTTGGTTTGACCAAAAAGACCCAACCAAACACCTTGCACAACTGGTGAAAGACGAGCCATGCAGCGCTTGGGTCCTATTCAGAACCAGCGAACAAATTCAGTGCTGGTTCGCAAAATCCGGGATCCCCTGCCTCGTTCGTGGCTACCCATACAGCTCGGAATTGCTCCCTCACTTGGACGTGGACTGGGAAGTCACCGCTCGCCACGCTTCCGGCAGACTCTGGCGACAAGGACACCGCAGAGTCGGAATTATGATCCCACCCGGCACCCTCCGAGGCGTGGAAGCCGCGGTCAAAGGCGCGAGCGCCCTCGGCGAACCTGACTTCCACGTGATCGAAATGCCCGAAGACGGTAGCTCTCAAGGCGTTTGTCGTGCCCTTGCCAGAGCCCTTCATCTCAAGCATCCCCCCACCGCCATCATCGCACCAAGGCCGCGCCAAGTCGCCACCGCCCTCACATGGCTCGCCACCCAAGGCATCCGCGTCCCCACCGATTTCGGCATCATTTCTCTCGCTCATGATCCATTTTTAGACCACCTCGTCCCGGAGTTGAGTGGATATCGCGTCGATCCAGAGGCGGTCTCAAAACTGGTGATTCGCCGCATCAAGCAACTGATTTCCGGAATTCCCGGCCGCGGCAATAATTCTTGGATCACCCCGGAAGTCGTCAAAGGCGCATCGATCAGCCCAAACGGCTGATCCACTCCACGCATTGCGAGAAAATATCACCCCTAAGGGTGATTTCATTTTTTCCCGGATACTCTAGGCTGCTCCGTGTGTGCAATCTTTAAGTCACTCTGACTTGTCAATTTCGTGCAGTTCCGAACTCAAAAACCCACTGGATGCAACATGGCCGCAAGTTGTGATTTTCGATATCACGCAAAACTTTTTTGATCCATTTCAACCTCTCTAACCCATGAAAATCGCCTCTTCACTCATCTTGCTTCTCGCACTCATCACAGCCTCGTCTGCCTCGCCCAAGCCTAACATCATCTTAATCATTTCCGACGACCACGGCTACTCTGACTACGGCTTCATGGGAAACAAGCGCGTCAAAACACCTAACCTGGATCGGATGGCCTCGCAGAGCCAACTTTACACACGCGGCTACGCCACTCCGGTCTGCTCACCATCACTTGCATCTCTACTCACCGGAAAACTCCCTCATCAACACGGCATCACAGGCAATGACCTCGCGCCCGCCAGTCCACCCTCGGCCAACAAGGCGAAAAGCTCTCGCAGTCCTCTCGCCCAACGACTCCTCGAGAACTCGCTCATGTTGCCCAAGGCACTCACCCATTCCGGATATCTTACGTTTCAAAGCGGCAAGCTCTGGAATGTGACTTACAAGGACATCGGGTTCACTCACGGCATGACAGACACCGCTGGCCGCCATGGCGACGCCGGACTTGAAATCGGTCGCAAGGGAATGAAACCCATGTTTGATTTCATCGATCATGCAAAAAGTCAGGATAAACCATTCTTCATCTGGTACGCACCGTTTCTCCCTCACACTCCACACAATCCACCACAAAAACTCCTAAAGGATTATGCGGGTAAGGGCCCAACACCCGCCGCCGAAAAATACCACGCCATGGTCGAGTGGCTTGACCAAACATGCGGCGAACTTACCCAAAAACTAGCCGATAGTAAATTGTCGGAAAACACCGTCATTCTCTACCTAGCCGACAACGGTTGGGACGCCGCCAATGGCCAAAACACGACCCGCTCCAAGCTCTCACCCTACGAACTCGGCATCCGCACACCTATGTTTGTCAATTGGCCAGGAAAATTGACGCCTCAACGCGATGACGAGACTCTCGCCTCCATTATCGATTTCACTCCCACAATCCTAAAGCTCGCAGGTGCCCACACTCCCGCAGATCTTCCCGGTCTGGATCTACTCGACCACGATGCCATGACTGCTAGAAAATCGATCTTTGTCGAGTCCTACACCCACGATATTCAAGATCTCACCAAGCCCGAAAAAAGCCTAATGGCGCAAATTGTGATCAGTGGGTGGTCGAAGCTAATCATTCCCGGTGACGCCCCATCGGATCGACCGTTTGCACGCACTCCCCAGGAAATTCAACTCTTTGACCTGAAGTCCGATCCATTGGAAACGACCAATATCGCGCCTCAAAATCCCGACGAAGTCGCTCGGCTTCAAGCCATCCAAGATCGCGAGTGGAAACTCCGCTAACTCGGCATCGCCACCGATCCAACATCATTCGTCTCACCCAACTTCATGCAACACGCCATCTGGCTCACCCTGCTTCATTCTATAACTTTTTCATTTCCCGCACTCGCCGCAATACAGGAAAAGCCAAACATCATCGTTTTTTACACCGATGATCACGGCTACGCGGACCTCGGTGTGAATGGCTCTGTTTCGGACATCAGAACACCTAACATCGATTCACTCGCCCGCAGCGGCGTGCTTGCTAAAAACGGCTACAGCACAGCCCCCCAATGCATCCCGTCACGCGCTGGACTCCTCGTCGGCAGGTTCCAATCCCGCTTCGGCGTGGAGGCTAACGGACAGCCCATGGAGGGATTTAACAATTCCACAACCATTGCCGAGCGACTGATGAAAAATGGCTACATCACCGCACAATTCGGGAAATGGCACCTCGGCGCAAATGCCAAAATCGTAGATCACGGGTTCAAGCATGTTTTTTCCGACGCCGGCCAACCCCGATTCGCAGCAAATATCACCCTCGACGGCAAGGATCGCCCGATGACAGATCTCTCGACAATGCCCTATCACATCGACGCCTGCAGTCAGGCTGCAGCAGCCATCATCAAACGCTACAAAAGCGATCCATTCTTTCTCTACATCGCCTACCGCGCCCCACACACTCCCTTGGACGCGCCCAAGTCCTACACCGAGCGCTTCCCCGGCGGGATGCCTGAGCGCCGACGCCAGGCCCTTGCGATGATTTCAGCAGTGGATGACGGCGTCGGCCTGATCACTACAACCCTGAAGCAACACAACCTCACCGATCAAACCCTCATCTTCATGATCGGTGACAACGGCGCACCCCTAAAAATTCACAAGGAGGACGCCCCACTCAATAGCGATCCTGGCGGTTGGGACGGCAGTTTGAACACTCCCATGAACGGCGAAAAAGGCATGCTCGCTGAAGGCGGCATCCACGTCCCATTCGTCATCACATGGCCAGGAACTATACCTGCGGGACAAATCTACGAACCACCCGTCACTGCGCTCGACGTCGCAGCCACCGCTGCCGCAATCGCGAACATTCAAACTCAACCCGGTGAACTCGATGGAAAGAACATCATTCCCCATCTGACCGGTGAAATCAAAACTCCGCCGCACGATGCCCTCTACTGGCGCTGGGTCGCCCAATCCGCGATCCGTGATGGCAACTGGAAACTTCTCCGTGGCGGTGATCGCGAGTATCTCTACAATCTCAAAACCGACCCAGGCGAACAACGGAACCTTGCCGCAAAACACCCGGAAATCGCAGTACGCCTCCGCTTGAAACTGCAAACTTGGTCGAGCGAACTCACCCCGCCCGGCCTCGCCACCGGGCGCATGGCACCCACTTGGCATGCCTACTTCGACCACTATCTCGATGAAAAAGCCATCCTCCCACCGCCCGCGAATGCTGCGAAAAAGGCAAAATCCACACGCAAGGAACCAAAGCCAAAAAACGGATCTCCTCCGATCCAATCGCCCTAATCATCGCGCTTCAAGCAAGCCTACAACCTTATGGCAATCCAACATCGTTGTTCATCCTAGCCGATTGACACTGGCGGGTTGCCACCCGTCACAAATGCCCCCAAAGCGCCAGCCAAGCCGAAGGCAGTGGAGCATTGCGCATCATCCACGAGGATGATTTTTTGAATTTCACCTCTGGGGATTTGCGCGCAAACGAGATTTCACTAAACTGGTCAGGTCACGCTGGCTGATTGAAAACCCGGGCCGAGAACATCTTGCTGATTTTTTGAAAATCCTGTGCCATGCGCCAATTTCTGTTTTTTCTCGTATTCATAGGCCTGCTAGGAGCCGAGGTCCGTGCTGCGGTGGCCGTAAGCTCTGGAAATTGGTCTGACCCTGCGACTTGGGGCGGCGCGCTCCCAAACGTTGAGGAGGACGTGAGCATTCCCTCCGGATTCTCCGTAGTTCTCAATTCCAATGTCGAATGCGGGGCCATCACCGTTGCGGGTCGTCTGGAGGTGGAACGCGCCAACCGGACTCTTCTCTGCGACTCACTCCTCGTCCAAGGTGCCGACGCAGTCTTCGAAGTGGGCACCGCAAGCAATCGATTTTCTCACAATTTCACACTCACACTCAAAGGCCTCCCCTCCGAGACTGTCATGTCAATGGGCGCGAAATTGATTGGCTCACACAACGGCGGCACACTTCAAATTCACGGCCGTGACCGCATCGAGTGGACTCATCTAGCAGCCAGTGCCGCATCTGGCGCGACTTCACTCACTCTAGCTGAACCCGTGGACTGGGTCGTCGGTGACCTGATTTTAGTGACATCCAGCAGACTCGCTTGGAACGAAGCGGAAACCCGCGCGATCACTCACGTAAGCCCGGACATGAAGACGGTTTCTTTCGCAACCGGGCTCACCTATCTACACAATGGCAGCACCACCACGCGCACCCGCAGCACCGACGGGAAATCGTGGACTGCGGATCTTCGGGCGGAAGTCGGACTGCTCAGCCGGAATGTAAAAATTCAGGGTGACGCCGAATCCGAGACCGCCGGTTTCGGCGGGCACATCATGGTGATGAATGGTGGCACAGGCTGCTGTGTCACCACTGGCCGTGCTTTCATCCCAGGGGTGGAACTCTATCGGATGGGCCAAAAAAGCATCGTTGGCCGCTACCCGATGCACTGGCACATGTGCGCGGAGGGCGGCGCTGGGCAGTATTTTAAAGACAACTGCGTGCGGCGCTCTTTCAACCGCGCCATCACCATCCACGGCACGGAATCCACTCTCGTGCAGAACAATTTCTGCTACGACCACCTCGGCCACGGTATCTTCCTCGAAGATGGCTCCGAGCGCTTCAACGTGATTGATCGAAACGTCGTTCTCGCATCCATGAGGCCCGCTCCCGGCGAGGAAATTCTCCAAACCGACAATGCTTTCGTTTCGATCCAAAACATCTCACCATCCAGCTATTGGATCACCAATCCAAACAATACCTTCACCAACAATGTCGCAGCAGGCACACATGGCACAGGCTTCTGGTTCGCGTTTCCGAAAAAGCCACTCAACGCTTCCGCCAGCCATCCGCGGTTCAGCAAGATGGAACCCTACAAGGAGCCGCTCGGCGCCTTCAATGGAAACACCGCACACAGTTGCGGCAGCGGGCTCGACATCAACGACCAAGTCGATGCCAATGACAGGCTCGTCATCAATGCAGAGTGGGCGAACAATGGCCCGTTCTATTTCAATGACTGCACCTGGTATTCCAACAACGTCGCAATCTATGCCGGCATCGGGGGTCAAAGAAAGAATGTTATCTATCGAAACAACGTTTTCTCCGACAACGCAACCAACCTTTTTCTCGCAACCTATCAACTGTGCGAAGAGTCGCTGATGATCGCGGACTCGGGATTTGGCATCATGCCCTCCAACAAGACACGGACGGTTTACGCGGTCTATGACGGTGCCGGTCGGATGAAGAACAATCACCTCGTCGGCTTCAACGCAAGCAATGCCCGATTTTTTCAAAACATCGGCGCTGCAACCAAGCACCCAAACCACCGCTTCGAGGGTTTCACCTACGATCCCCCGCTTCCTGTCACCTCATCACTAACAAATTATAACATTGTTCCACCTGCGGACGTAGGAGCGAATTCACCAGGACACCCACGGATCTGGGCGCAGGTGATCCTCGATGTGGATGGAAGCATCGGCGGCGTGCCGAATAGCTCGATCATCAGCAACCACCCATTCATGCTAAGCGGCGGAGAAACCCGCCCCGCTTCTTGGACGAATATGTATTGCAGCGGCAACCGCTTTGCACAAAACGTCATGACTTACGGACTTGCCTCGGATTTGAACCCGAATATCAGCGTGCTGAGGACCAAGCCCGGCACTCCCACAACTGGCGTTTACTACATCAACGGATATAAAGAAAAGCACCAGTTGCCGTTCATCGTCCGCAACGATTTTCTATACACCATCCATTACGAATCCCTGCCCTCCACCAGAACCGTTTCCATGCTCATGGGCGATGCGGAAGTGGGTGACCACTACGTCGTTTGCTTCAAGGAGTTTGGTAAACTTCCCGGAATTTCGGTCACGGGAATGAACTCGCATTCCTCGTTGGCCGGGCTGAAAGCCAGCAGCACCTCCGGCTTCTTCAAGGAGAACAACGGCGACTTCTACTTGCGACCCGTGGCCACCGCGACGAACCAATCGTTCACTCTCACATGGTCGTCGAATATCACAATGCCGATGGTCGATTCCGATGGCGATGGCATAAGCGACGGCACCGAAGCGGCGGCTGGCACGGACCCGTTCCAATCACCTGACGGAACGGATCCATTCGTAAACAGCGAGTTCAACGTCGCGAACAATTTTGAAAACTGGATATCGTTCAGCGGCATCACCCAAGCAAGCGTGGAATCAGGCACCTTGACCGCCCAATCCAGCACGACCAGCCCGCAAACAGAGTTACAAAATCTCCGAGTCTCTGGCAACGCCGTCCCCTATTTACTCGTGCGGATGAAAGCCTCACAAAACACAAATCCTCATTTTTCCTGGGGCCGGGTCGCTGCCACCACCTACACCACCGCACGCACGGTCTCGGCAAACTACACAGACGCAGATCAATGGAAAGTCCTCACCTTCCCCATGGCGGAGAATTCTGATTGGGCGGACAAAATTATCACAAATCTACGGTTCCGGCCCGCCAATCTCAGCAAGATCCATTTCGAAATCGACTGGATCCGCGCCTCTAACGGAGATCTCGATGGCGATGGACTCAGCGATGCCTTCGAGGGCGACTCCGACATCGACGCAGACGGCCTAGTCAATCTCGAAGATCTTGATAGCGATGGCGACGGCACCCCGGACGCCACCGACCCGGAACCCTATATCAACCCCTTCGATTTCGACCAAGACGGGATTCCCGACATCACTGATCCTGATGACGACAACGACGGCACGCCGGATCGATCAGACGCTTTTCCTTTCGATCCCACCGAACAAATCGACACCGACGGCGATGGCACCGGAGACAACTCCGACGCCTTCCCCTCTGATCCGTCAGAACAAGTGGACACCGACGGCGACGGAATCGGCAACAACGCTGACTTGGATGACGATGGCGACAGCATGAGTGACGTGAACGAATTGGCGTCCCAACGGAACCCGCTAGATGTTCTGGACTTCAACTTTGGCTTCAATACCGACGGAAATTTCGAAAGCTGGAGCCCTAACGTTATCACCACCCCACTCGTCACAGGCGGCGTGCTTTCCGGCATCGCTACAACGAATGATCCCCAGCTGTCACGAAGCGGGTTCTCACTTCGCGGAAATGATGTGCGAGCCGTCGTGGTCAAACTCAAAGCCCAGGCGACAGGCGCCGTGCAGTTTTATTGGGGCACGGCCGCCAACCCGGGATTCGCCGGAGCACGTGTCTTGCAACAATCTTACACCACGGCTACCCTGTGGACCGCGATCAACTTCCCGCTAGAGGGTGTTAGCGGATGGACTGGACAAACGGTAACAAGCCTGCGCGTCGATCCGATTTCCGCGCGTGGCCAAGCATTTGAAATCGACTGGATCCGTGTATCGAATGGCGATCTCGATGGCGACGGCATTCCCGACACCCTTGAGGGAAATGCCGACCTCGACGGTGACGGCCTACTCAACCTTGAGGACCTCGACAGCGACGGCGACGAAATCCCGGACGCCACAGACCCGCAGCCCTATGTCTCTGCTTTGCTGGATTTCGATAGTGACGGCATCCCCGATACCATTGATCCCGACGACGATAACGATGGCGTTTTGGATACCGAGGATGCGTTCCCCCTCAATGCCGATGAGCAGTTAGACAGCGATGCCGACGGCCTAGGTGACAACGCCGACACCGATGATGACAATGATGGAACCCCAGACGCGGGCGATGCCTTTCCGCTCAACCCTGCCGAGCAGACGGACAGCGACCTTGATGGCATCGGCAACAACGCCGACCCAGATGATGACAACGACGGCTTCCCGGATGACGTTGACGCGTTTCCGCTGGATGTGGATGAAAGCCGCGACACCGACCTCGACGGCATCGGCAACAACGCAGACTTGGATGATGATGGAGATGGCATTAGCGACGCGATTGAATCTTCCGTGGATTCCGACGGCGACGGTCTCTTGGATATGGAAGATCTTGATAGTGACAACGACGGTTTCTCCGATCGACGTGAATTTCTAATGGGCATGTCTCCAACCGTACCACTGGACCCAAGCCTCGATACCGACGGCGACGGCCAATCCGACCGATTTGAAATTCATGCAGGAAGCGATCCCTTCGACTCGACCGATCATTTCAGGTGGACTCTAAGCGTCACCCCGCCCGGAGTAGTGAGGATCATGATGGATATGAAGCCCGGCCGAACCTATCAAATTCAAACGTCAAACACACTTGCAAATGATGAATGGTCCGTCGTCAATACCCAGCATGCAGTCACTGCCGGCCCTCATGAGTTCAGCGAAACCACGGGCCCAACTCGAAGATTCTATCGAGTCGGAGTGCTTCTTGACGATCCGTGATATCATCGCAAATTTGAATTTTTTTGAGAAAAAGTCTTCGCTTGGCTCTCCTAGCAAGACACCACAGAATGCTAGAATTCGACTGCTTTTTCGAAGGTTTGGAGTGAGCGGACGGCAATAACGGCAAGCCAAGCGCTTTCAAAAATTCATTGTGCTTGGCGCTTGCCTTTTCAATGGACTTTTGGATTTCCACCAAGTCCCGGTGTGTGTCTGCTAGAACAATCTCCTTCTCGCCAACCGCCGTGCTGATGTAGCGGGAGATGTTCAGGTTGAAGTCGTAAAAGCTGGGAGATTTTCGGAGGTGACAATAGCAATTGCGTTTTCCTCTAAAATCGATGCAAAAATAGATCGGTTCGTTCCGTCTGCTAGTATTCTTGGATTGAAAATCATCCACATATCAGCCCAAAGGATGAATTTTCCTTGCTCACCACTTTGCGGACTTTCAATGATCCAAACTTTGTGGCTGATCGCACTCAAAACAAACCCTGACCCACGGACGCATCATCCAGACTCCAAAAGAATCAAAACCATGAAGTTCATAAAACTCTCTGTCCACCTCTGCGCCATTCTACCGCTCATCCTCACCGCCCACGCCACAAAAAAACCTAACATACTCTTCATTCTCGCCGATGATCTTGGCTACACCGATGTGAATGCTTTCGCAGCAAGGGCCACTGGAGAAAACAAGGACAAGATGTTTTACGAGACGCCTAACATCGACCGTCTCGCCGCAGAGGGCATCGCGTTCTCACAAGCCTATGCCTATCAACTATGCTCCCCCACCCGTGCTTCCCTACTGACCGGAAAGAATGCACCCTCACTTGGCGTCACCACTGCCACCCCACAGACCGCCCATTCATTTTACGCCCTCAATCAAGAAGCGCCTGCGGGGTATCACCCGCTTGATGCCCGCTACTGGGGCGACCCGCTTCAGCATCCGCAGGCACTGCTCAACGCCAGCACTCTGTTAGCACTCCCATCTGGCAGCAAAATCGACCAAGGGAGGGACGAACTCACCTTCGCCGAAGCACTCACCGGCTATCGCTCCGCGTTCATCGGCAAATGGCATCTTGGCGGTCACGGTGCGGAAGGTTATCAACCGCACGATCAGGGATTTGAAGAAATCGCATACTTCGATGCAGGCGGATCGCCCTTCTTCAAGTGGCAATCGCTCTGGGACCGAAAAACAAAGAATGAACCCAGCATGCCACAGACAGAGTTGCTATGGGGAAAATCTGGTGGGGCTACAACCAAGGACTATCTGACCGACAGCCTAACCACTCAAGCCGATCGTTTCATACGCCGCCATCACCAAGCCCACCCAGATCAGCCTTTTTTGCTCTATTTTTGCCACTTTGCCGTGCACTCTCCCATCCAAGCAAAACCACAGGACATCGAATATTTCGAAAAAAAGTCCACCAAAGGATGGAATGGTCATACCAATTCCATTTACGCGGGAATGATCCGTAGCCTCGACCAATCCATCGGCACGTTGATGGCCACACTTGACGAACTGAATCTCGCAAATGACACACTCGTCGTTTTCATGAGTGACAACGGCGGCGTCTCATACCTCACTCAAAAAGGCGACACTCCCATAACCAGCAATGCCCCCTTCAAAGGCGGCAAGGCAATGATGTTCGAAGGCGGCATCCGCGTCCCCTTGATTTTCCGGTGGCCCGCCGCGATTCCGCACGGAAGTTGGTCAAACGTGCCGGTTGCTGCGAGCGACATATTTCCCACACTCATCCAAGCCGGCGGCATTGATCCCGAAACACTTCGCTCCAAGCATAAGATCGATGGACAAAGCCTGATTTCCCTTTTCACAGATCCGACTAACAAAAATAGAAACTACCTCAGAGACACCTTCATCTGGCACTATCCGTTCAATGTCGCGCCACTTCATCCGGACGATGGCTTTCCGCTTACACCGCACTCCGCCATTCGTAAGGGTGATTTCAAATTAATCTTTGATTGGCACGGCAGACTCTGGCTGCACGACATTAAAAACGATCCACATGAAGCCAAAAACCTCGCAGAATCCCTGCCCGCAAAAGCCCGCGAACTTTTCAAAGAACTCAACGATTGGCTAGACTCTAACATCGCGCCCCGATACATGCCCGCGCTCAATCCGAATTATGATGAACTGACAGACAATCGAACACGTCCCTTCATCGATCTTCGCCGCAAGTTCCTTGGCCCAAACCGAGCCATCCGCCCCGCAAACGAGGATCCACGGTTGAAACAACTTCGGGACAAATAGGCGGCATAGTCCAGCGATACGACCTGAAACCGCGCAAGCCCAGACCCTGAGCACATCGAAAGACACACCTTAAACGAAAATAACTGTGAGAAGGAAAGAATTGCCGGATGACTGCGGGCGACTAATCTCCGGCAAATGATCAACCGATTTTACGGAGCTTTTGACACGGAACGGCGCTCAGGTGCTTGCGATGCGTCAGACTATAGAACAGCCTTTCAGATCGACCGCGACCGAGTGCTGCATACGCCAAGTTTCCGTCGCTTGCAGAACAAGACTCAAGTTTTCTGGAGCGGCGAGTATGATTTCTATCGCACTCGCCTGACCCATTCATTGGAGGTAGCGCAGATCGGCAAATCCATTTCCTACTGGCTCAAAAGCCAAGTGGACGGTCCCTTGGGTGACGACTTCTTCATCGACCCCGACCTGGTGGAAGCCATCTGCCTCGCACATGATCTTGGGCACCCGCCCTTCGGTCACGCCGGAGAACGTACGCTCAACCATTTGATGCGCGAACACGGCGGCTTCGAGGGCAACGCACAAACTCTCCGCCTCCTCACTGAACGGATTTTCTCATCAAGACGCAGTGGCATGGACCCAAGCCGTGCCTTCCTTGACGGTGTCCTAAAATACAAATCCCTTTGGACCGAACTCTCAGCATCCGGCACAACCGTCCCAGAACATCATTTCATCTACGACTCACAACACGCCTATCTCGACTGGGCCATGGGCGGAAATGACTTCCCTCTCGAACTCACGCCCGGCGCTGTCCGGGATAAGTTCAAATCCATCGAATGCCAGATCATGGATTGGGCGGATGACACTGCGTATTCTCTCAACGATCTATCCGACAGCGTCCGGGCCGGATTTCTCAACATTGAGAAAATCGAAGCATGGGCGGAAAAGCGACAGGAGCCCGTCGGCGATGGCACACCCCTTGGCGATCTCATGCAGGCTATCCGTCGTAAGCGCGTTGACCCCTTCGTTGGCAAACGGATCGGCAGTTACATCAAGGCAACTCACTTGGAGACGGATGTAAATTTCCTCAGCGCGGCAACCCAGCGCTATCGATACCGCCTCGCCATCCATCCCGAAGTGAAAGCCGAATCTTCGCTTTTCAAGCGTCTCGCATTCGAGGTGGTTTTTCTATCGCCTCAACTTAAACAACTTGAGCACAAAGGTAGCCGCATGCTGCGCCAGCTTTGGAATGTCCTAGGAGAGCGCTATGTCGCGCAAAACTCGATCGACGGCCAAGATTTCCAACTCCTCCCGGCGGACACTGCTGCCGAGATCGCCGCACAGCCAAGTGAAGCTGCGCGCGCAAGACTCGTCTGCGATTTCCTCGCCGGCATGACCGACGGCTACGCAGCCCGCACCTACAAACGCTTGTTTTCGCCGGATTTCGGCTCGATCGGCGACTTGATCGGCTAGTCTCCCCCACATTTCGATATTTGATCCGCTTCAACTTGCCAAGTTGGCCGATCTTGGAAAAACCAGCGTATTGCGCCAATGATCAATGACACTGGTGGGGTTAAGTCGTTGTGCCAGAATTCATGACACCCGACGCTGCGCCTAGGTTTGGTTCTTTGGGTTGGTTTTGACAAGATTTTCGCGCAGGCCGCCCCTGTGGCGGTCCGCTGCGTGTGGGACTCACCAGCTCATTCTATTTCTTCCGGGCGGTCTTCGATGCACTGAACGATGGTGAAAATTTTTGCAAGCCGCGCTTCCATGTCAGCGGCGAGATCCATTGGGTCGAGAGCCGCGCGAATGGCACAAAGTTGGACTTTGGTTTCTTCGCTGCCCTTGTCGCAATCGAATCCGAGCATCGGAAAGGGCTGACGTTTTTCAATCCGCTCAAGGCCAACGCGCACTTCGCTGCCACTGTTGGCGCAGAGCGCTGACAGCCCAGTCCAACCGCTGTGGAAGTCGGTGAGGGTCACGCTCAAAAGAATGGCTCCGCTGCTGCTTCAGCCTCCGTGCGAGACGGTATCTGCTTCGAACCAACCCAGCTCGTCGAAGGCTTGCGGGCCGCAACGGATCGGCACGAATTTATTGATTCGGTTGCTGGCGCAGCCGGTTTTGCGTCCGAGGCGACCGCTACCCACGCTGCGATGAGGGGCGGTGATGCGATCCAATGTGTGCGGACTGTAGCTGAGGATTTCCTGATGGATTGAGGCTTCTAGGGAGCCGTGGCGTGCTTGGTAGCTGTCTAGCCAGAGCGGTAGAGTTTGCTTGAAACGCGTGCCGCAAGGCTGCTTGCCATACGTCCAAATCCCGACGATGACGGACGTTTCCGCCGCGGAGTGGGTCGACTTAGAACCTCGTCTTCTCGCCTTTTTCCCCAAGGCTGACCTTGCCGTTGAGAGCCTTGATCGCGTGCTGAAGATCTCAACCCAGCACGTCGCTGACTTCGTCAATCATCGCGCTTCGCCCCGCTCGATTTCCGTTAGAATATTGCGCTCGGTAATTCTCTAAATATTCGGTTTTGCTTTTTTAACTCATGGTTCCAAATCGTGTTTGCATCTGGGTGTCATTTTTTCTGGCGCAACGACCTTCTTCAGCTTTTTTGCGGGTCTGCCGGTGTCATTCTACTTGGCGACATGCCAACTCCTCGAAGCCGATTCTGAAAAATTCAATTAACCGGATACGCTTGAGTGGAATCGGTCCTTGTTCGCTCCAAATGAACGCCTCCGGGAGCATTGAGTCCGCTTAGAACCAAACAGAAAATCCAATCCCCATATTTGATTCACGAAAATTTGCGTGACCCAAGGCATCACTTCTTAGGCAAACGCCCCGCTTCTACCAAGCGATTTAATATGCGCAACCAGTCGCCCAACCATTTAGGCAGATCAACCGATGAACTCATACTCCTAATCGGTGTTCCCAATGATAAGCAAATCACAAACGCGTAGAACGCCGTCGGTCAAACCTCAAAGGACTTCACCCCAACAAACAAATTTATGACAATCCATCAGCCATCGACTCCAGTAAAGCCACTCGTATCGCTTCTCGCCTGCTCCATCCTGATCCTGAGTCCATCTGCAGGTGTGGAGACCTACGACGCCCGGATCATTGAAAAGCAAATCCTCACCCCGTCCCCGCCCGCCGCACCAAGGATCAACGGACCTGTCATTTACGGAGCACGACCGGGAAACCCATTCCTTTACCGCATCCCCACCCAAGGTGAAAGACCAATCCGGTTTGAGATCAAAGACCTGCCCAAAGGTCTGAAGCTCGATGCTAACAAAGGAATCATCACGGGTAAGACACCCGAACAGAAGGGAGACTACCTCATGACCTTCACCGCGCAAAACGGACACGGTGAAGCCAGTGGTAAGTTCAAACTCGTGGTGGGAGACAAGCTGGCGCTCACGCCGCCCACAGGCTGGAACTCATGGGGTGGCCAAATGATCAATGTCAGCGATGCGGTCATGCGCAAGGCAGCCGATATGATGGTCGAGCGCGGCTTGGCGGATGTTGGATTTCAATATGTCGGTATTGACGACTGCTGGATGCGCATCAACCAAGAGATGTATGATAAGCGTCAGAAATGGACCATAAAGAAACATTCGGCCTACGATCACATCACCACCAACACCATCGGCCCCATCCGCGACGAGTTGGGAAACATACTGCCAAATGGAAAATTTCCGGATATGAAAGGCATGACCGACTACATCCACAGCCACGGTCTGAAAGCCGGCATCTACAGCAGTCCGGGAATCAAGACCTGCCAGGAATGGGCGGGTTCCTATGGTCACGAATCCGCCGATGCCGACCAATATGCACGATGGGGTTTCGATTTATTAAAGTATGACCAGTGCAGCGGCGGAGCTTTCCTAAAGCGCCTTAAGAACACCGTTCCGGGCTTCCAAACCAAAGACTTTTGGGCTCCCATGTCGAACTACCTGCGCTCGCAGAATCGCGACATTCTTTTCAACCTCTGCCAGTATGGCCAGGATGCGCCGTGGACTTGGGCCCCGGACTTGGGCATCCAGTCCTGGCGCACCGGCGGCGACCTCAACCATAACGACAAAAACTACTTCATCAATGCGCTGCGCATTGCCACCGAACTGCGTATTTACAACAATCCCGGCCAATGGAATGACCCCGACTTTATGTATATACACCGCATCCGGGATGTTGCGAAAATGGGTGAGCCGTCTGTAGAGATTCAACTGGATACAAACCAGCGCTACCAATACGTGACACTATGGTCGATCGTATGCGCACCATTCTTCTTCTCCTGCGACATCGAAAACATCGATGACTTCACCGTTGGCCTTCTAGGCAATGCCGACGTTCTGAACATCAACCAAGACGAACTGGGTCACACCGCCGAAGTCATCCGCAACGATGACAAGAAGGAAACCGTGATGCTCAAAAAACTGGCCGACGGATCGAAAGCGCTGGCCGTTTTTAACCGCGATGCACAGAACGAAGCGACAATCTCCGTGAACTGGAAGGATATTGGTGTGGGCAGTGAAGCAACGGTGTTCGATGTCTGGCGGCAGAAATCTCTAGGTGCACACAAAGGCGGAATTTCGGTCGAACTCAGTCCGAGCGGCGTCGGTCTGTTTCTCATCAATTGATTAAACCTCCCTACCCGAGACACACCACTTTTGGAAATAGCCGAGGCGTTGAAATTGAAGAAAGGAACTAGAAATACGAACAAGAACCTTCATAGCAATTGTCACCGGGCCTCCTTCGGCTGAAGTGCGGATTCGCTCGGTGGGTTGGTTGGTTGGACAAGCATTTCCAAGAGGACATCTCAAGCAACCAACGGCCATTACCGATTTTCATCGAGGAAAAATCCGACAAGTTCGACCGCATGGATTTTGGACAGGCGACTCGTAAATCCCTCAAGTACAATCATCGAGACAAACCATGAGAGCTCATCAGCAAGAAAACGCCGACTCGACCCAGAAAAACGGTGACGAGGCCCATGCGAAATCCAACGGCTCGATTTCCGGAGGCGCGTCCAGCCTCGAAGTCTTCAGAAGGGCGGAACATCGGGGAGAGCGCCGCAGCTAGGAGACTGCAGCCTTCTTGCTGCGCCCGCTCCAGTATTTTCCGGTAACGAAGTCCGGCGCCGCGGAATAGAGAAGAAAGATTCGCTTGGGTGTTGGGAATCCAGAATCCAACGGCATTTGCCGCGGGTCGATCAAAGATAAAAACCTATGATGCTCCAACTGCCCCCTTATCCTCGCCTTGTCCAAAGATTCCAGACAATATGAAAACCCATCCGCTTCTTGGCGCAGCGCTCGCCGCTCTTGCCCTGACCATCCTTCCAACAAAGGCCGCCACCGTGACCGCAAGCGCTGCAGCCCCCGTCATCGACGGTGAAGACCTCGCCAATTTTAGCTCGCAGACAGCCACCGACAAGTGGTGGCCCGAAAATTCCTCCGTCGGGGCCGCCAAGGGCCAGACATTCCGCACACGCAACGAGGCGCTCCGGTTCAAGGCCGTGACCTACCGGATCACTACCAGCGTTCCAGGGACCAAAGTTTATACCATCCGCATTGGCAAAATTTCCGGCAACACGTTCACACCGGTCTATACCGAAACTGCCACCCAGACTGCTGCTTGGGCCGCGAACAATCACGTCACTTGGCGGCTTGAAACTCCTCTCATCCTGCAGCCGAACACGTTTTACGGCGTCGACGTGGCGCTGAAGAGCTCCACCACTCCGTGGGGGGATGGCATTCCTTATATCTCCATGACAGCGGACGAGTTTTCCGATGGCGTGAGCTACTCCTCCGGCACCAATGGCGTGGGAAATACCACGGTCACCAGTAGCACTGTCGATCGTCGGTTTCATCTCGACATCGAGAAACCCATCGGCGGCTGGTCGCTCGTCGCCACCGATCCGGCAGACAATGCCACCAATGCCTACGCCTCGAATCCGCTGTTGGCCACCTTCAGCCAGAACATCGTGCGCGGCACCGGCAACATCACTCTCAAAAATCTCACGGATAACACCAGTATCGTCATCCCCATCACCGACCCGCGGGTCGTGATTTCCGAGAACCTACTCACGGTCAATCCCGGTAGCAGTTTTATCGCGAGCAAAGCTTGGGCCGTGCGCATCGACCCCACCGCAATCACCAGCGTTCTCGGCGACAATTATCCCGGAATCGCCAACGACACCACGTGGAATTTCAACACCGGCGTGGGAGATCCGCTGTTTCTCGCGCTCGTGGCGCTCAAGAACCACATCACCGGAGGCACTACGCTTACGGCCGCGCAGATCTCCGCACACAAGACGACCATCGATCAGCAAAACGCCCGTCTTGCCGACAGCGCCGCACTCATCACCGCATCCTTCGACCTAGTGAGGGCCTACGACGCCTCCACCGGAAACCGCTGGTATGTCAACGGCCTGCCCGCCCGCGCTTCTGTCACCAACGATATCCACTGGACGCTTTGGAATGTGCAGCAATACATCATGGACGTGGTTTACAGCGACACTACGCTCGCAAACCACGAGAGTTTGCTAAACGGCTTCAAGTTTGGCAGCGCGTCAAGTTTCCCCGGCGCATGCAACCCGCCCGCGAACCCGGAAGACACCACACGCACCGTGACCATCAAGGCCAGCTACGCGAATACAGTGGGCTGGGCGACGCAGGGAGATGGTAGCGGCACTTTCGCGCGGAAGCCGACGGGATGCTACCTCGCGCCCGGCTCGATTGCCACCGTCACCGTGCCAGCGGCGTTGGTAGGCAAGGGTTTCAAAATTCGGGTTGGCGCACACTCGTGGGATTTTTCCAACAAACCCTCGATCAAGCGTCTGGATCGTTCCACGGTCCTTTACCCCATCACCGCAGTGGAAACCAAAGTCGCCTGCCCCCATGGCGGGGGCATCTACATCGAGGTGCCATGGCTGGCCAACCAGGGCAACGTGAACGTGTCCGTGCGCAATGCTGTCCGCTCGCCCTACTTCTCCGCGAAGAGTTTTCACCAGACGATGCCGACCGAATGGCTGACCGAACGCACCAACCCCGGGCCGTGGGCGGATTTTCAGTCGGACAAATTCATGACCCAGGTGCCAAGAAGCTGGATTTTCAATATGCCCGACCCGACTCAGGTGATGAAGGACTGGGACGCCGCGATGGATGCCTTCAACGACCTGCTAGGCTTTCCACACATTCGCGGCAAGGAATCCTTCTACCTTCAAGCAGATGTCCTAATTCGCACTTCTGTTTTCGCACCGGGCTATCCAGCCGTGAACGTCGGAGGCTTCAGTGCCACGGCCAATTACAACAACGGCTATCATACCAACTACTTGATCAGGGGTCCGCAGTATGGCACTGATGACGCGCAGGTGGAGTTTCACGAGCAGGGCCACGGCTACTTTTTTAATAAGTTTCCCGGCGAGGTCGAGTCCAACGTAAACCTGCCGTTCGTGCCTGTCCTACACCGGAAATTCGGAATCAATCTGGACACCGCTTTCCGGGCGTCGCTGGGTGATAACATTACCTACCGCACGCTGGAGACGACGGCGATGGCGTGGATGACCGTGTTCAATTTCTTCCCAAACAAAATGCCTATGGACGATGGAGAAAAAGCTTACCAGCTCAAGGGTCACGCGAAGTTCGTGGACATCGCCCGCATCTATGGTTGGGGTGTTCTTGGCAACTACTGGAAGTCTTTCGTGACCGATTCCGAGAATGGCGTCAATTACGCGACGGACACGGATAGCCTTTTCCTGCGCCTTTGCAAAAATGTAGGCGCGGACATCCGACCCTTGTTTCACTTCTGGGGCATTTACCCTCAGAATGCCACCACACTCAACACCGCCATCAACAATGCCGGGCTTGTCGCGCCTGTGGAAATCTACGACCAGCTCGTGCGCTACAAATCCCTCGCGCCTGCCAACAATGCTGCCTTCAGAACTTTCGCCACCAGTTGGTGGAACCGGCAACCCAGCGCCGACGGCTTCTGGGAGGAGCGCGAGCACGCCAGTCGGTGGACCACCTACAACGAAAATACCGCCCTCGGTATCACCAATCGCGTGCAAGAACTCATCAATCTCTACTACCCGAACGGCCGCCCCACCACCATCACCGGGCCCGTCGTCGGAAGCTTCAGCCCAGCCGACAATTCCACCAACGTCGCACTGGAAGCCAACTTGGTGCTGACCTTCAACAAGGCTATCGTTCGCGGCACGGGCAACATTACGCTCGCGAACCTGACCGACGGCACCTTTACCAACATCGCCATCACTAACACAACCCAAGTTTCCATCGCTGGCGAAGTGATGACGATTAACCCAACAGCGAATCTCCTCCCCAACAAATCGTATGCCATCCAAATTGATCCGACGGCACTTGACGGCGTGGTCTCAAACAGTTTTGCCGGGATCGCCGACACCACGACTTGGAATTTTACCACGATCAATCCCGATGTCACCGCGCCCACAATCCTCACCCTGAACCCCGCCAATGGTGTCACCAATGTGGCGACCGCCTCCAACCTCGTCGCTACCTTCAGCGAAAACATCGCCAAGGGCACCGGCAATATCACAGTCAAAAACCTGAGTGACGGCACATCGACATCCATTGCGATCACTGATGCACTGGTCACGGTCTCGGGTGCGGTTCTGACGATCAACCCGACGGCAGATCTCCTGTCAGGGAAAAACTACGCCATCCAGATCGCGGCGACTGCAGTCAGGGATTTAGCCGGGAACAGCTTCGCCGGCATCGCTAATGACACAGCGTGGAACTTCACCACCGCCACCACCAGCCCGCCACCGGGTGGCGTGACCGGCCTCGCCTTGTGGCTGGATGCAGCGAAGATTACGGGAGTGAGCGACGGAACCACGCTCAATACATGGACCGAAATGTCTGGGCTCGGCAATCATGCCACAAGAACCACCGGCGCACCCACCTATGAGACCAATGAACTCAACGGGCAACCGGTCGTGCGTTTTCCCGTGGGCAACGGAGCTAGCTTTACGTTTCCACGCCTGACCAACATCCGCACCGTTTTCTGGGTGATGAAACAGCAAAATCCAAACGAGAACAAGTTTCTCTTGGGTGACGCTACCGATTACCACTTTCACCGTGGCACCATAACTCCCTCCAAGATTTGGCATCCCACCTATACTTCGTCCCGAATCAAAGAGGGCACGACCAGCTTGAACGGCCTAGCCGTCAATGGCACCACGACCAACCTCCCTGTCGGTTGGAATTTGCTCTCAGTTACAACTACGGATGTTGTCAACGCCAGCACTCTCAGCGCAGATCGGACTCATGGTCGATCCTGGGAGGGCGACATCGCCGAGGTTCTGATTTATAACAGAGCATTAAGCGCCATTGAGAGCGAACAGGTCGGCAGCTATCTGACGGCAAAGTATGGCATGACCACCACCTATGGCCCGCCCGTGATTTTGACTCAAAGCCCGGCCCACAACGATGCCGGCGTGGCCGTCACCGCAGATCTTGTGGCTACCTTCAGCGAACCTATCACCAAGGGCACCGGCAACATCACCATCGAGAACCTTACTGACGCGACATCGACATCCATCGCGGTCACCGATGCCCAGGTGACCGTCTCAGGAACAACCCTGACGATCAAATCGACGGCGAACCTCCTGTCCGAAAAGAACTACGCCATCCAGATCGCCGCGACCGCCGTGAAGGATCTCGCTGGAAGCAACTTCGCCGGCATCACCAGTGATACCGAATGGAACTTCAGCACTGCAGAGCCGCCGCCCTCCTTCGTCATGTTCGCCGACAACTTCGACCGGCCGAACAGCACCGACCTGAATGCCTCGACCCTCGGTAAGTCGGGATCGCTTGGCGCGTTGAACTGGGTCGAGAAGGTCGGCTCTGGCGGGGACGCGTCAGTCTCGGGCAGTTCGCTTTTCGCCACCGGATCTACCAGCGGCTTCTCCATGTCCTATCTCGATCACAATTTCATCAATGCCGCAATCTCCAGCGGCGGTGGCTTCAGCATCAGCATCGATCTCGAGCATTACTCGACCCCAAGGCACCGTGCGACTCGCCGGGATTGCCATGGGGATGTCGAAAGCCGAGGCAGAGGGATGGGCGGATAACGTTCCGACCGGTTTCACTTACGCGGATTTGTTCGTCGGCTACCGCGGCAATCAAAGCGCGATCCAGGTTTTCGAAAACGGAACCGAAGTGATCAACGATACGACAGCAGGTGACGCATCCACGCTACCGAAAAAACTCAAGATCGATTTCACATGCTTGGACTTCAATGTCGGTTCGACGGTGAACTACGTGATCACTCTAGGCGGTGCCGCGATGGGCACCGGATCATTCACATGGAGCGGCACCAACGAGAACTATATCGGTGTCTATTCCAACTTGTTTCCTGCGAGCGGCACGATCGGTCAAATGGACGATTTCGCGGTTACCGCGTTGGTTGCCGAGCCTCCCTCTCCCTACGAAACATGGACCGTCACCAACGCCCCTGGGGGCGAGCCGCACGAAGACATCGACGGCGACGGCGTGCCCAATGCCATCGAATTCGTTCTCGGCGGCGACAAGAACACCAAGGACCTCGGCAAGCTCCCCGCCGCCACCACCGACAGCAGCAGTTTGATCTTCTCGTTCGTGCGCGACCGAGATTCGGTTGATCCGAGAGTGAGCGTCCAAATCGAAGTCAGCTCCAGCCTCTCCACTTGGCCGGGTGTTTTCACGGTAGGTAGCAGCACTGCCGGATCCTCCGCCGGTGTCACCGTCTCCGATAA
>JBEGOB010000458.1:0-7234 GCA_041182265.1 Verrucomicrobiota bacterium
ACATCAAACCCAAGTCCCTTCGACTTATGAATCGTCATCACCTGCACGGCTGCAACACCCGGGTTCTGCGCAAGCTCCAAACGCGCCACCCAATCCGCCGCCTCGCGCACCGTCACCCCACCCTTCGCATCAAGACCCGCCAAGGCCATGATAATATCCCCCGCTCGCCGACGGCCAAAATCTGATAATTCTCTCCAACATTCCTCGACCACACCTTGAATCATTGCCGCAAAACCATGCTCCGCGGCTACACCTAGCAAGCCTTCCCATATTGATTGCCATGCTTCGCCATAATTCTCTCTCAATCCCGCCGCAAGCGGAGACATTTCGACAACTTCCCATGCAAATGAATTCGCCGGCACGGCAAGCCAATGAAGCAAATGACTCAGCGCAATTCCAACGGGATGATCTTCGGCTGGCTTGCGGCGTCCTTCTTCGATCACATCAAACCCGTGCGCCCGGAGTTCATCAGAAACTTCACGCACACTTGAATTATCCCTGACCAATACGCCACAACTCAACTCACGTTTTCCAACACCCAACTCCACCAACACTTCGGGGAGCCTTGCCAAACGATCTTCCCACTTTCCTTCAACCATCTCGACCCGCGCCTCACCACGCTTGGAATCCTTCAACAACGGCTTGGCAGAACAATGGGCTCCCCAAATCCAACGATCCGCCACCTCGCCAAAAAGCTCTCTCAACCGCTCCTGATCACCGCATACTTTGTTCACCAAATCCAATACTTCAGGGCACGAGCGCCAAGATTCAACAAGCGGCGCAGTCTTTAATCCATAGGGCTGATAACGCTCAATCACCTCATCAAACAATGTCACCTCACCTCCGCGCCATGCATAGATGGCCTGTTTGCGATCTCCCACCACAAACACGGTTCCTTCGTCCTTACCTGCCGCCTCATCAATCAAGGGCTGCAAACCCATCCAATCCGCCCGGCTTGTGTCTTGAAATTCATCCAGCAACCAGTGGTCAAAACGCGCATCCAACCGAAAATCCACAGACTCCCTTCGCAGCCTAGCATCTTCATGCTCCGCCCACTTACCCATTAGAATTTTCACATCGTTGAATCCCAGCATACCACGCCGCCGCAGCTTTTTCTCGCAGAGCACGTCATACACTGAAATGACATCCCGGATAGACCTTGTCCGGAGCAATGCCGCAGCCAGCTCAGCACGCGCGGCTAACAAGATCATCTGCCGCAGCGCATCTGCTGACGGTCCGACCATTTGGAATTCCTTGTAAAACTTCAATTGCATGGGTCCATCCTGCCCTTTGGTGCAGGCGTTCATCACACTTTCCATCAGACCACTCGCACTGCCGAGACTACCACTCCCAATACGATGCTCTCTCAAGCTCTCCACCACCTTCTCAAGCGCCTCGCGCTGACCTTTGCGCGTGTATTCCACCCCATCCAGACCTCGCAAAACCCGCCTCGCAAGCTCGTTTTTCTCAACTTCCCACATCGCTGGATCGATCCCCGCCAAGCGGGCCGGTCCCCACTCCAAATCACGCGATGCCTGATAGCGCTCCTGCCACTGCCTAACGAAGCGTCGCAAATTCTCCTGCACTCCCTGAGACTCACGGCCAAGCGTCGCCCGCCGAAACGCGTGCATAAACTCCTCTCCACCCACACCATCAAGCGCCTCTCCCAGAATGGACGCGAGAATTTCATCCTGAGCCGCCTCCGCACGGGGCCCCTCCAACAAGTCGAATTTTCCTCCGCTTAACCCGAGCTCATACTGAAATCCACGCACAATCTTCGAAAAAAAGCTGTCCATGGTCCCGAATGTCAGTCGCGGCAAGGCACGCACAACGCGCTCCAGTGACTCCGCAAAATCGGCTTCCGGCATCGCGATTGCACGCCGCAAATCTTCCGCCCGCAATGGATCACTCGCCGCTTCAGCCAACTTGGTCAGCACCGAATCGGCGAATTCACCCGCTGCCTTCCGCGTAAATGTGAGCGCAACAATCCGTTCAGGCGCCTCTCCCCGCGCCACCAAGCCGATCACCCGATTCCCCAACTGAAACGTCTTCCCCGAGCCGGCGGACGCAAGAATAAGCAGGTTCTTTTCGAGAATATTCATCGTGCGCGAAGCATGACTCGTCTTCTGGATTTCGAAAGCCCGTAAATTCAAACCCGCCGGATTTCCGAAATCCACTTGGTATTTTCAATCTGCCTCCTATGATCTCCCGCAGATGACTGAGTGCGACGAGATCGCTTTTTTCGAGTTTCAAGCCACGGAGAAGAACGCCTCTCCCCGGACGCTTGGAAATTACCGCGACGCGCTTGCAGCCTATCGAACTTGGCGTGGCGAGCAATTTTCCAACTGGCGCCAGGCGGAGGCGGATGATTTCCGCGACTATCTTTTCATGCTTATGAAGGCGGATTTCAAACGTGCCACCATTCGCCTCCGCTTCGCAGCACTCCGATCATTTTACAAATTTCTCGTTCTCCGCCGCGGCCTCGGACGCAGCCCTGTTGCTGAAGTCTTGCTGCCCAAACCCGAGCGAGGGTTACCCGTTATCCTCAGTCTCTCACAAATTGACGAATTGCTTGGAATCCCGCTGCGGTCGCCACCAGACAAAAAGGCTCCACCATGGCTTCCACTACGCGACGCCGCAATTCTAGAACTCTTCTACTCGTGCGGCCTCCGGATCTCAGAACTTCTATCACTTGACGTTAGAGACGTCGATTTCCTCGGTGAAAGTATCCGCGTCATCGGCAAGGGCTCCAAGCAGCGGATCGTGCCTGTCGGAGCACCCGCGCTTGCCGCGATTCAACGCTACCGACGCGAAGCCGCAATTTCCTCCGGTCCGCTCTTTTTAAGCTCACGCCTCCGGCGCATCACTCAGCAGGCAATCGATCAACTGCTAAAGAAATATTTGAAACGCAGCAGCATTCCCTTTTCGATCAGTCCGCACAAACTGCGCCATAGCTTCGCAACTCATCTGTTGGACGCCGGAGCAGATCTCCGGAGCGTGCAGGCCCTACTCGGTCACGCTTCGCTTTCTACCACTCAAATATACACCCACGTTACCCAGCAGCGCCTCAAGGAGGCATACGACACAGCCCATCCTAGAGCGTGAAATCATCCATCCAATCCATCATGAAATGGAGCAGCCTCTGCGCATTTTTCGGGCTTGCCGCCTGCGCGAATCGAAGCAGACCGACGCCACTGCCAGACACTATCCAAGCGCGACGTGCACTGCTCGACCGCATGACGAACACCGCTGAACCGGCCGTGCTCTTCGTCGGCAACAGCTACAGTTTCGGCCTACCAAGCGCACTATCAAATATCGCGGCGACGCGCGGGAAAAAGCTTCGTGTCGGCCACTCGACGTACGGCGGCTGGACTTTGGAACGCCATGCGAGCCATGCCCCAACTTTGCGGAAAATCCGCGATGGCCGATGGGATGTGGTTGTCATTCAGGAACAAAGTCAACTTCCCGCAATGTCTTCCAAAGCCTACACCACCAAAATGTTCCCTCCAGTGAAGCAACTTGCCGCGGAAGCGCAGGCAAATGGTGCGATTCCCGTGCTCTATCAAACGTGGGGACGTAGAGATGGCGACAAAACATCACGCGGAGATGATTTTCAAGCGATGAACCTCCGCCTTCGGAATGGCTACACGGCTGCAGCGAAGCACGCTGGAGGCATCGTCATTGTTCCGGTCGGTGATGCCTGGGAAAATGAGGTGATGGCCGGCAGAGGCTCCTCACTCTTTCTTGATGACGGCAGCCACCCAAGCCAAGCGGGAATACGTCTAAACGCTGAGATTTTCTATCAAACATTCTTTGGGACTCCTTCCGGGGATTTTGCTCATTCCAATGGAACCAACGACCAAGCGACACGATAGAATTTAGCAGGACTCTCAGTCACGGATTCGGGCACGATCCATGATGCAGGACTTTCGTAACTTCGCATCGTGGAACTCGCTGCTTGCCAATCAACCAAATTTTCCGACGTTTGAACCTGCTGATACATCCCACGAATGGCTTCCCAGTGCAGTTTTTTAACTCCATTTTCAAGAGTGAGTCGCGTCCCTACAGGACTCTCGAAAATCATTCCTTTCCAATACTTTTCGGCAAGAGCGAAGGCGCTCTTGCCAACCTGTGACCCAATGATCCTGCCGTGGAAGTCATCCTCCGAAATGTGAATCCCCCCGTAGCGTCGCGATTGACCTGCTTGGTCGGCGGCATCGGAATAGGCCGCCCACTGCAACTCAACCGGGGCACTTGGACCTCGGTCGATTTGAAGTGAGTTTGGCTCAACTCTCAATCCATGCAATCCTCCTGGAAAATACGGACTGCCTGTAATGAGCGTAAGCACCTCCGCCGCAGCCCGCGAGAATGCACTGTGACCAGAGACATACCCAGGAAAAGCAGGTGTATTAAATGTCTTCCTCTGAAAAGGAAGCCAATCCTTAGCAAGCATCCATGTTAGACGGCTCTGATGAGTAGCGACAGATGGCGGCACTGGATTGGACGGATGCTCGCCAGGCCAGGAATAGATCGCAATCTGACCCAAGAAATTAATGCCCGGCCTCGTTGTTCCTGTCGCTAAATCCCAGATGTGCTCGTGCTTCGCGCCCGGAGCAGTGCTAGCCCCTGTGATAAGTTCACTCACATTTTCTAAAAGCGGCAGACCCTGGGGATGATAAGCAGGCGCAGTTGGATCACTGGATTGACCGAGGCTCGCCAGATACCGAATCATGGTGATTGGCCGCGGCCCGGAATGATAACGCTTCAAGGCCCATGCAGCGCAGGCTGCATCATGAAGTGCGGAGGAAAGAGCGAAGTAAGTTTTCACATCCCACTCCAAGCTCTCAAGAATCGGACCGACTCCTCGCAACCGTTTCTGAAAATCCGGCCGATCAGCCACAGCATTCGCCAACACGTGCCAGTGACCCGGCGGCGTCTCCGACGCCGGTCCATCTGCCCAATACTCCGCAAGAACTCGATAGAAATCTCCCCGTCTTGCTAAATTTTCAACATACATTCCACCGGTCACAGGATTGATCGCGTAACCCACACCATCGTCAGTCCCGAGAGGATTGTTTCCGATGGCACTTGGTGAAAAATTCACCCAGTCCATATCATTAAGTTCGCTGCTGGAAATCAATACTTTAAGCGCTTCTTCCTGATAGATATTACTTTCCGCACTCGCGCTCCCAGGAACGCTCAATCGTGAGGGACCTCCAAATGGATCCAACCAAGGCAGCAATGAATTCGTGCGAGTGAGACTGAAGGGAGTCGTCGCCAAACTTTGCACTCCGATAAATGACTGCACTCCACCAGAAAGGGGCAAGCCATTTTGACTGATCCGAACACTAAGCGCGAGGGGTTGCCAAAAATTCGGCTGCGTCCCAACTGGCACACCGAATCCAAGAGGCATGTTAGGAACAAATGAAGAATTCGTCCCAAGCACAGGCATCGGCAGTGCTAGGTTAGGATTGATAGTTGCAGTGTAGCCCTGCGGATGCGAACTTTGCGCAAAACCATCATTCTCAGACCATGCAAGCACCGCATCAGCCGCGCGTTTCCCAAGATCCTCTGGCAAATTCGTATTGGATGACGGCCCTTGAGCTACCAAAGGTGAATGACCAAGCGAAATCAGCCTAGCGTCGATATTTGAGAGAATTGCGGGTGAATTGACACCACTTGCAAACCGGGCGCGCAGGATTCGATAGGCCGCATAACTGATCGCCACATTACGTGCACCTAAAACATCTGCAGGACGCGGAGAAATTTTCTCATTGAATAGATAACCGACTGAGACGTCGTCGTAGGCCGCCCACGCGCCATACATCGCTACGGCTGTGTGAAACAGATTCCTAGCATGAGCCGGTGGATCAGGAATGCTCAACCGAATGGCGGCAAGCAACTCTTCATTCCATTGACGTGCCACGGAACGATTCTTCGCAGTCGCGATTGAAAATGAGAGAGTAAGTGCAGTTAGGCAAAGCGAAAATCGCAACAGCCTGTAAACTTTCATGGCTCCAATTCTATTTTCGAAACTCCAATATCACCAAATGATCAAGGCCTTGCGATACGCACCGGACGGAAACCAATAAGAGCCGACCTAGTAGCAGGCGGATTGAAGTCACGGTATGCTAACCGACAACTCGACGCAAAATTATTCCATCCACCACCACGAATGACCCGATTTACACCCGACACAGGTCCCCGCGGATCCGTTGCACCAGTCGTATAGGTCGGCGCATACAAATCCCAACACCATTCATAAATGTTTCCAATGACATCATGCAAGCCATAGCCATTTGCCCCGAAACTTCCAATGGGTGAAGAGTAGTCAACGCCGCCGATATACAACGGGTGATAGCCACGGGTTTCACTGATATCGTAGGCATTTGCACTGGATGAATAGTAGTTCGCTTGAGCGTGGCTAATCGTATTACCCCATGGGAACCTTCCACCGCTCACTCCACCACGCGCCGCTTTTTCCCACTCCGCCTCAGTGGGCAGTCGGTAACCGTTTGCATTCCAGTCCGCATCTGGAATCATAGTTCCGCTCTTCATCACGCCACCATCGACCGTGTAGCATGGAGTGAGCCCTTCTTTCTGACTGCGCGCGTTGCAATACTTCACTGCATCAGTCCAAGATACATCCTGTACTGGATAGTTCGCCGCTCGGCCTCCGCCAATCGGTAGATCCCAGTAGTCGTTGATAATCGCCCACGCACGTACATCATCCCACTGGGCTTTGGTCACTTCGAACTTTGACATGTAAAAGGCACCTACGACCGTCTCAGTTGGTGGCGCATCCGTATTATCAGGATCCAGAGAGTCCCCCATCACGAAAATTCCAGGAGGGATATAAAGCATGGTATTGGGCGAACTTGATAGATCATCCGCAACCACACGAAACCGCATCGCTTCACTGAACTGCTCGTTCCAGTCGACTCCAGCATTCCACGTAATTAATTTTCCAGTGCCTGGGGTCACTCTCGCGCCAATGTCTCCAGCAAGCGTCAAAGCTGGCACCACAAAACTCACCCCAGCATTGTTTGAAATCTCCAATCTTGCTGTTACCCATGGTGTATCTGCCGTAACATCGTAACGAATATCAACCAACTTCGTCCCAACACGCTGAGCCGCACTGATGTTTGAAACCACCGGGTCCGCTGCCTGCGCTCCACCTAAAACCAATAAGAAGCACCCAAAAATAGGCATCCCAACCGAGTTTCCGAAAAAT
>JBEGOB010000459.1:0-2676 GCA_041182265.1 Verrucomicrobiota bacterium
TTGCGGGCCTGCCAGCCACCCTCGATGGGCTGGAAGGAATGCTCCCACGCCGTGTGTGCGGCACGGATGCTCGCCCAGTCGGACTTTTCAAGTCCCTCGGGCGTTTGGTCCGGGTTGGTGAGTTGCTGGGGCTTGCCGATCTCCTGCGCCTGGAGGGCGGAGGGCAACACGAGCAACGAAAGCATGGCAGCCGCCGTGCGGCCGAGTAGCGAGGCGAAACAGAATCGCGTGAGAGCGGATCGAATTTTCATGGTAGTATCTGCTTGGATGGCTCGAGTGGGATGGCGTGGAAGTTTCCGCACGCAGCGCGGACAGAAGCGCACCATTCAACCCGATCGAATCATCACCCGTCCATGGTTGAAATGGGTAAAAATGGGTAGTTTTGGGCTGCGGGGCGCAACGGACACACCACAGGCTCGACAATGCCGCGAGTCGAGTCGCAGGTTGTTTTCAGTTGCTGGCGCGAATCGGATCGGGCGCTTGGCAGCAATGACGAGACCACCCCGCATGCAACGGAACGGACATTCATCCTGGCGAGGATTGCGCCTGAACTTCGGACGCAGGCTGCTCTGTGTAGGGTCGCTGTGGCTCTGGAGTGTGTGCGTTGGCAGCGGCGCAGGGACATTGATGGTGAACAAGAGTACGACGGAGGTCGAACTGACACCTTATCTCTCGCTATTTCGGGACGCCAGCGGGCGCATGAGCTTGGACGAGGCACGGCAAATGTGGGCCAAGGGCGGCTTTGCGCCCGTCACCGGGCGGCGGCCGACACTGGGTTTTACTGAAGATGCCGTTTGGTTGCGCTTCGATGTGCGCCATGGCGGCACGAACGCCCGCGAGTGGTTCGTGGAATTGATGACACCGCGAATGGACACCGTGGAGTTCCACCTGATACGCGGCTCAGGCCAGATCGAAACGTGGGTGGCGGGCAATGCGGTGGCGGATCCCGCGCAAGGGCTCCGCTCCCTGCTCCCGGTGTTCCCGTTGTCGCTGGCCACGGGCGAGCAGGCCCAATGTTTTGTCCGCGTGCGTTCGGAAACATCGCTGCAATTGCCCTTGCGCGTGGTGGATGCCATGACGCTGGCGACCAGCGGTCAGCGTTTGCTGGTGATGGCTTGTTTGGGCTACCTGCTGGCACTCGCCGCGCTTAGTTTTGGCGTCTGGCGCACGGCGCGGGAATCCGGTTTTTTGTCCTACGCGCTCTCGCTGTGCGGAGCGTTGGTGGTGTATCTGATTCTGAGCGGCTATTGGAAGTGGTTGGGCCTGCCGGGAGGGATGTTTGTCATGAAGCAGGGGCTCATCATCGCCGGCGAGTTGTCGATTTTCATGACCATGGCTTTTGTGCGATATTTGTTCGACCAGAAGTTGGTGATGCCCCAGGCGGATCGTTGGGCCTTGCGGGCCCAATGGGCGGGTTTGGCCTTTGCCGCTTTGTTGGTTTGCCTGCCTTACCGTGCGGCCTATCCGATGTTTATCGGGCATCTGCTGGTGATGGGATTGGGCACGATGTGGTTGGCCTTGCTCGCATGGCGGAGCGGTGACCGGGTGGCACCTACCTATGTGCTTGCGTGGTTGGTGTTTTGGATCTGTTACGGGATCAGCGGAGTGTTCTTTTTGGCGAAACATCCGCTGCCATATCTGCCGTGGGTCTACAGCCTCTTGGGCTGCTGCATGAGCGCCACTTTGTTTTTGGTCGCCATCGCGGATAGGGTGCGTCAAATCCGCCTAGCAGCATTGGCGGCACAGAAACGCCTTGCCGAGCAGGAACGCGAAGCGAGCGAAGAACTGCGACAGCAGAGCCGCCGCGAACAATTGCTCATTCGCGACTTGCACGACGGCATAGGCGGCCTGACCGCCAACCTGGCCATCCTGGCCGAGATCGGGCGCCGCGATGCGACTGCCGAAACGGAGCGGGAGCGGTTCGCGCGGATTACCCAGATGGCGATTCACGGTGGCGCGGAAGTCCGCAGCCTGATGGGAGTGCTTGAGGCCCGGGATATGTCGTGGACGGATTTTTTCGACGAGTGCCGCAGCTATGGCCAGATGACCCTGCAGGCGCACGGCATCGAGTTCAGGCTCGAGGAAGACAGCGACCTTGGTCAGACTGGCCCCATGGTTTTTGCGGGCTTGTCACTCCTTCGGGTGATCAAGGAAGCGATGGCCAACGCCGTCAAACACGCGGCCTGCAGCCAGGTGAAGTTGGTGGCGGAGCTCAGTCCGGACCACCTGCGGCTTACGATGCGCGACAATGGCGTTGGGTTCCCCTCGCCCACACAACGCGAAGGCCGTGGCTTGCGCAACATGGCTGCACGAATACGGGAACTCGGTGGCACCATGAGCTACCGCAGCGCACAGGGAGCGGAACTGGTCTTTGAACTGCCGCTACCGCTCGAGCTACAGGGCTCGCCGCCGGAAATATCGATCTGAATGCTGCATCATTTTCCGATCCCTCAAGATTACCCGAAATTACCTATCCAAAGCATGGCAAAGTCGCCCGCGTTGTGATGAACTGAATCCCATTTGAATTTCCCCCATGAACCTGTGCATCATTGAAGACCAACCAGACTTGCTGGAAAACTTGCGCGTGCTGTTTGCCGGAGAAAAAGGGGTCACCCTGATCGGTGCGTTTGACTGTGCCGAAGCAGCCATCGCTGCAAATCTTTGGGAGCAATGCGA
>JBEGOB010000460.1:0-11155 GCA_041182265.1 Verrucomicrobiota bacterium
AAATTTACTGCGATGGATCCATCCATGATTATGCCACTGACAACGGCATTTTCTTCTCTCAAATGCAAACTCTGATGGGAGGAGACAACCTGCGAAAAATCAAAAAGCAGATGCAGGACGGTAAAGAGGCAGTAAGAAAAAGAGGCGGTTGCCCTTCTTCAGAGATCACACTTCCCCGTGGCGTCGCCTACGACCGTAAAACCGAAGTTTGGTCCTTTGACGACAAAGAAGTTGCCGCAGTTCAAGAGGCCTTTCGGCTGATGGACGAGGAAGGAAAAACCAACATTTCCGACATCGCCAAAACGGTTGGAATCCAGAACCGCACGCTCCACAACCTGCTTCGAAATCCGATCTACACAGGCTGGAGGGTTTACGATAAAAAACGGGGAGAGGAAAAATACTACAAGCCCAACGGCAATCAAACCGACCGCAAGAAAATTGTCAGGGACGAACCTATCCGGGTGAAAGTGATCCAAGAACCGGCCGTCACCCAAGAACGGTTTGACCGGGTGCAAGCCATCCTCGAAAACACCGGCACCAAATGGCGAAGCGAACGGGTCACGGTTGAAATCAACCTCGGAACCGGCATCGCCGTCTGCGGCCACTGCGGCCGCCGCCTTTACGCAGGTTCAGGAAAACGAAAGGAAGGAAAGGACCGCGTCGGATACTACTACTGCGCCGGCAATGACTACCTGAACCGCCGAAAGGGCACTTCATGCCCGCAGGTGAATATCCCGAAGCCGGTTCTTGATGAAACCCTCGTCAAGTTCGCCGCCCAGCATCTCGCATCCGAAGAGTTCATTACAAAGCTCGCCGAGAAACTTCACGCCCCGGTCAAAGAATCCACCCGGCCCACACTGGAAAAAAAGCTCGCCAACATCGAGCGCCGGAAAAAACGCATCATCGATGCCTACGAGTCCGAAGTCATCGAACTCGCCGAACTGAAATCCCGGAAAGCAGAACTGGAAAACGAGGCTGGAACTCTCACCCGGCTTATCCAATCCGAGACCGAACGCAACCGCATTCGGGAACAGGCCGATGACTCACTCCACCTGCTCGTCACCGCCTGCATCGGATTCGCCAGACTCACCCACAAAGCCGAACAGCGCGATGCCCTCCGCACCCTATTCGCAAAGGTCGCCTTCGAAAACGAGGCAATCGTTGGCTGCGAAATCCTGATCCCAGGAATCCGTCCGGTTTGTAGCACCGAAATTGGAATCCGCAGGGACAGGGATTCATCGCTGCCACGAGCATAAACTGGGACGGAAAAGTCAAAGTCCCAGCTGCGCGCGAAATAGTCACCTGAAAATCCTCCAAAGGCCCGCGAAGAACCTCCAGTGTCTGCCGCCGGAATTCCGGAAGTTCATCCAAAAAAAGCACGCCATGATGCGCCAACGAGACCTCGCCAGGCCCAGGATTCGACCCGCCACCCAGCAAACCAGCATCTGAAATCGTATGATGCGGGGAACGAAAAGGCCGAGTTGTTAGGAAGGCGCGTTTCGGGTCCAACATCCCAGTGATCGAATGAATTTTGGTGGTCTCGATGGCGTCCTCCTCCGTCATGTCGGGCATAATGGTGGGCAAACGCTTGGCCAACATGGACTTCCCCGTTCCCGGTGGCCCAACCATGAGGAGGTTGTGACCGCCCGCCGCAGCCACCTCGAGAGCGCGCTTCACGTGGTGCTGGCCTTTCACTTCATCGAAATCCACTTCGTAGGCTCGATGAGAATCAAAGAACGCACGCCGATCCAAATTGAAAGGTGGAATAATGATTTCACCATTCAAAAAATCCCAAGCCTCTTTAAGATTGCGAATTGGGAAAACTTGGATGCCGCGAATCACCGCAGCCTCTGGTGCATTCGCCTCCGGCACAAACAAGCGCGTCCGCCCACGACGTTTTGCCTCCAACGCAATGGATAAAACTCCCTTCACCGCACGCACCGCACCGTCCAATCCCAACTCGCCAACCACACAACAATCATCTGCATTGAAGGGTTTCGTCCCGCTTGCCGCGACCATCGCCAGCGCAATCGGCAGGTCAAATGACGGACCCTCCTTCTTTAAATCCGCAGGTGCCAAATTCACCGTTTTGATCCCATCGTCCAGATGCAAGGCGGACGCACCAATCGCCGAAATCACGCGCTGAGAAGACTCCCGAACCGCCGCATCCGGTAACCCCACGATGATTACAATCGGCTTGTCCGCACCACGGGCATTCACCTCCACCTCGACCTCTTGGGCATCGACTCCACGCAAGGCTGCTGAAAACAATCTGGTAATCATACGAACAGTCGAAATCTGCGTGTTGAATCAGTGGCTGACAAGCGAAAAGACCGCCCATTCTCCAACATTTCTGGCCTTTCCTCGAACCAGAGATATGTAGCGGCACGCAAATCGCCACGTCCTGATCACTGGTGGTTACCGGCCGACGCGCGACCTTACGAAACTAACCGCGGATCCTTGACGATGCCCCCTTTTTTCAAAACGAACCTTGGGCCTCGAATTTTCATCCCGGGTCAAGATCCGCTGCGGGCACTGAGCTCCTCCGCCTGCTGGTTGAGCTTCTTGGCGTATTTTTTCTACGACTTGTAAAGCGGCTCGACCCGCGTCGGCCATTTTTGGAGGTCCACAAATTCACCGGGGCATCCCCGGAAGTTTTTGGGTTTTGATTTTCATGAGGATGTCATTTTGAAAGCGCTTCGTAGCCGGAGATTACATCGAAAAGCTCCTCGTCGATGGAGCTCTGGCGCAATTTGTGAAACGTGCCCCGCAGTTTCTCCAACAGCTCGTCGATGTTTTTGTCGGCGCGTTCCATGGCGGAGAGTCGGCTGGCGTTTTCACTGGCAAGGGACTCGGCGCAGGCGCGGAAGATCGAGACAAACAGGTATTCCCGGATGAGAGCCCGCAGGGTATCGGTGCCGGTTCCCATGATTTCGGGCGGCAGCTTGGTCGGCCACGGGCGCTGCGCGAGTTGGCGGCTCCATTCGTCATCCAGCGGGAGCAGGCGCTGCTGAACGGCCGCATAAACCGAGCCGGTGCCGGGGCGGTTGTAAAACAGGTGGAGATCGGTGACTTCACTCCGCCCGCGGTGGGACTCATGTTCGACGAGGATTTGCCCGACAAGCGGGGTGATCGCCTTGACGGAATTCGGTACCGGGAAAACACCCGCCAGCGTCAGGCCGGCGTCTATCAGCCGCGCCTGCACCCGCTCGCCGACCGCCCACACCGTGGGTTTTGCCGGCATCGCGGCGAGGCTTTCGATCGCGAAATCGGCGATGACGTCGTTGAACTGTCCGACCAATCCCTGATCGGAACCGAACACGACTGCGGCGGTGCTGGTGGTGGCTTTTCGTTCCGATCCCGCAGGCGGCGGCGGATGGGCACGGAAGCACGCGCCGAGTCCGAGTTCGATGGTCTGATAGTATCCGCCGACAGCGTTCACGGATTTTTCATACTGCCCGATGCTGGATGCCGCCATTGCCTTCATCGTCCGGACCACGGACTGAAGATCCCCGGCGCTGGCGATTTTCCGGCTCAGACTGGCGTTGGTGTCGCTCATGGCTGAGATTGCTGTCTGCGGCCCACCAACAACCATGCGAGGACCACGATGAGGACGGCGATGGTGGCGAGGACATAGCCGCCGGATGACGGCATCGCCAGCCATTTGAGCGACTCCTTGGCCGCACCCGTGCTGCCGAGCGCCGGTGCCTTGAATCCGGCCCACATCCAGAAGACCGAATAGCCAAGTCCGCCGGCGCCAAGGGCCAGGCTGATGAGGGCGTTGATCTTGCGCGAGGCACCGACAAGGCACAGCACGGTGATCAGTGCGACCGCGGTGGTGCCCATCCCCCCCGCGTGAAGGTGAGCCCGCTGCATGTAGTTCCAGGATTTATCAACGACTGCTTTGCTGGCCACCATGTCATCCTGGTAGATCGTTTCCTGAACCTCGGCAGCGTCCGCTTTTAAACGTGATTTGATGAGGTCTTCGTTGAGGCCAAAGACGATCCCCATGCCTTGGCCGAACAGGATCGTGAAGACCGCCAGCAGCAACCCCACGGAGGCGGAGCGTAGATTGGAAGCGAGGGAATGCGTTGTTGGAATGGCAGTCATCAGTGTTTGTGGGGTGTGGTCGATTCGACCGGGTTCGCTAATTTAGTTAGAGAGTCACCTTGGGCGTCTGACGCAAATGAGGCGATTGCCTGACGGGCGATTTCGAGGATCGCCGCCCGGTCTTCGGCGCTCAGTTTGTCGGCGGATTCGAAGCGGGTGGTGATTTCCTCCGGGATCGTTTTCGCCGCTTCGTGAACGGCGTGCTCGGCTTCATTCATCCGCGCGATGGGCACAGGATCGAAGAGTTTGCCAGTAAGGGCTAACAAAACGGCGATTTGCGCGGCGACCGATACCGGAGAAAACTCCGGCTGCTTCAGGCAGGCGCGAATGCGGCGTCCGTGCTCGATGGACTTGCGGGTGTCCTCATCGATGCGGGCTCCGAAGCGGGCGAAGGTTTCAAGCTCCTCGAACTGTGCGTAGGCGAGTTTCAAATCGCCAGCGACTGCGCGGTAGGCCGCCCGCTGTGCCTTGCCGCCGACGCGTGACACGGATCTCCCCACATCGACTGCGGGCAATACTCCCAATTCGAAAAGTGTGGGGGAAAGATAGATCTGGCCGTCAGTGATGGAAATCAGGTTCGTCGGGATGTAGGCGGAAATATTCTGCGCCTCGGTCTCGATGATTGGCAGGGCCGTAAGCGAGCCTCCCCCGCGCTCCTCGCTGAGATGAGTCGACCGCTCCAGCAGACGCGAGTGAATGTAGAAAATGTCGCCGGGAAAGGCCTCGCGACCGGGTGGCCGGCGAAGCAATAGGGAGAGCTCGCGGTAGGCCCGTGCATGCTGTGTTAGATCGTCATAAATGATCAATACGTCCCGACCGGCCTCCATGAAATACTCCGCGATGCTTGTCGCGGCATAAGGCGCGATGTAGGCGAGTCCCGGCGGATCGTTACCCTCGGTGACGACCACCACGGTGTATTCCAGCGCGCCTTTTTCGCGCAAGGTGGCCACGGCCTTCGCCACGGCGGACGCCCGCTGGCCGATGGCGCAATAGACGCAGAGCACGTCCTTTCCGCGCTGGTTGAGAATGGTGTCGATCGCGATGGCGGTCTTGCCGGTTTGGCGGTCGCCGAGAATGAGTTCGCGCTGGCCGCGCCCGATGGGAATCAGCGCGTCGATGACCTTGAGCCCGGTCTGGAGCGGCACGGTGACGGGAGCGCGTTCCATGATCGCCGCAGATGGACGCTCAATCGGCAAACGCGTGCTGCCGGCCACCGCACCGAGCCCATCGAGTGGCCGCCCGAGCGGATCGATGATCCGCCCTAACAATCCATCACCCGTGGCCACGTCCATGACCCGGCCGGTGCCGGTGACCTCGTCGCCCGCGTGCAGGTGCGAGTAGTCACCTAACAGCACGACGCCAATTTCGTCCGGATCCAGATTGAATGCGATGCCAAAGACGCCGCCGGGGAAGGCGAGAAGTTCCTCGAATCCGACGCCCGGCAGTCCGGAGACCTTGGCGATGCCGGTGGAGAGGGTCGTGATTGTGCCGGTTTCCCGCATCACCAATCTTGGCGAGAAATCCTCACGAACCTGACCCATGGCGTTGAATGCCTGGTCGAGCACGGTCTGCAAGCTCTCGGGCGCGGGGTTCATGCGCTTGCGGGGGTTTTCATGAGTTCACTGACGCCGGCTTCCAGCGACTTGAGGTAATCGGTGATGCTCCAGGAAATCTTCCTGCCGTTCACCGTGAGTTCAATCCCGCCGACCAGGTCCGGCGCGGTTTCGAAGCGCAGATGAATGTCGGCCGAAAAGGCTTCGTTGATCGCGTTTTGAATCGTCGCACGCGGTTCGTCCGCCAGTTCGAACGCACTGCGGACGAGTGCGGGCTCCTTCACTGACCTCAGCGCCTCACCGAGTTGTGATTTCGTCGCCTCGTCCAGCGTGTGCAAACGACTGATGAAAACCGCGATCATGCGTTCCTCAAGATCCGCTCCGGAGAGTTCCGTTAGCGCATGACGAGCGATGGCAAATACTTCGTCCTGGGCCTTGCGGGTGATGGCTTGATTGAGGTTCTTTGCGTCGTTCATGAGCGATTCCCGGCGCATGGCGGCAAGTGCGTCCGCTGCTGCACGGGCATCGCCGAGAAGCCGCTGACGCTCGCTCTTCGCCTCGTCGGCGGCCTTGGTCAGCAGGGCGGCGCGCTGCCGGTCGAACTCCTGGTTCTTGTGTTGGAACTCCTCGCGCTCCTGCTTTGCGGCGGTCACTTGCCCGGCGGCGTCCGCAAGTTCGTCAGCGATCTTCTTCTCACGGGCGTCGATGGCGCGGAGAATCGGCTGATAGAGAAAACGCTTCATCAACCACACCAGGATGAGGAAGTTGAGCGTTTGCGCGGCGACGGTGAACCAATCGATGAGCATGGCTTATTTCCCCGCCGCTTGGGCGATGACGTGGTTCCAGAACGGGTTGGCGAAAATGAGGATCATCGAAACCACGAAACAATAGATGGCCGTGGATTCGATCATCGCCAGCCCGACGAACAGAGTGCGGGTGATGGTGGCGGAGGCGTCCGGTTGCTGGGCCAGCGAAACCAGCGCCGAAGCGACGGATTTCCCCTCGCCGATGGACGGCATCATGCAGCCGATGCTGGTGGTGAAGCCGGCGGTGACGATGGAGGCCACCGCGATAATTGTCATGTTGTCCATGTTAGTTCGTTGGTTCGGATTGATTAGCGGATTCTTCGGCAAGCTTCGGCTTGCGCGTGTGGGTGGCGGCCGCGATGTAAACCGCCGCCAGGATGGTGAATATATAGGCCTGCACCATGCCGGTGAGCAGGCCGAGCAGAGTCATGACGACCGGGAAAATGAATGGCGTGATGGTCAACAGAATGCCGATGATCATTGCCCCGCTCATCATGTTTCCGAACAGGCGGACGGCCAGGGCCAGCGTGCGGGAGACCTCACTGATGATGTTGAATGGCAGCATGATGAAGGTCGGCTCGATGTAGGATTTGAGATAAGCTCCCAAGCCCTGGTCCTCGATGCCGAACATCGGCACGGCTACCAGCACACACAACGCGAGCGCCGCCGTGGTCGAGAGCGATCCGGTCGGCGGCTCGTATCCGGGAATGACGGTGCACAGGCTGGCCGCAGCGACGAAGAGGAACAGCGTGCCGAGGAAACCAATGTATTTCCGCGGATTCCGCAGGCCGACTTCGGCGATCTGCTGCTGAATCCCGGTGACGATGATTTCCAGCAGGTTCTGCCAGCGAGAGCGTTGGTGCTCGCTGGTCAGTTTCCGGGTGATGAGTTTGGACCCCACCACGAGCAGCAGCATCAAGGCCCAGGTAAAGACAATGGTCGCATTGAGTTTGAAGAAACCCTGCTGCCAAAAAACGATCTGGTCAGGACTAAGGCGCATGGGAGGCCTCCTTTTCCAATTTCCCCGAAAAGCGGGTAACAAATAGACGAGCGATGACGAAACCAACGAGACAGACCACTAGGCGGAGCCAATCCCCCTGCCCGATGAAATAAAATCCCGCGATCACGATGCCCATCCGCAACAGGAAACTGCCGAGAAACCACAGCGCCGGTCGCCGCGATACGAGGCCTTTCCGAACCGTCCACCAGAGCCCGCCAAAGAAGATTCCGCCTAGCAGAATACCCGCAAGCGAGGCCAACAGCAGTGCCAGTGCTTCATTCATCGTTATCCTCCTCTTCCGCTTTCATCGCCTTTTCCTCTTTGGCGACCCAATGCCACGCGTTCAAACAGCCGATCATCAGTCCCGCCACTAACAAGGCCAGGGTCCACGAGCGGTCGCCCGGGTGGTTCTTGTCGAGCCAGATGCCAAGCGCCGCGCCCAGCAGTGTGGGAACCGTGACCGACCAGCCGATCAATCCCATCATGCCCAGCCCGAACCAGACGCCCTGCGAGGAACGCCGCCGCGCCTTGAGCTTGCGCGCGGCCTTCGTGCCGACTTGATCGGCGAAGGTCGGTCCGGATTTCGGAAGCGGTCTGTGGGGTTTATCACTCATGTTGAAACGTGGTGAAGCGCCGGAGAAATCCGGATTCCAGTTTGGCCATCACCGAGCGCACGTTTTGCGCGTCCTCATCGACAGTTAGAAACTCTCTTTCCACCGTCTCACGAAGCTGGCCGAGGTCGGCTCCGCCGAGCGCCTGGCGAACCGAAACAAGAACGTCCCGACCAGCCTTTACGAGGATTCCCGCGTCAATCGCCACGAACGACTCGCTGCCGTCGTCGGTTTCATAAATCAGGATGCCGGGTTCCAGCGCCGCCACGCAATCTCGCCGCCGAGACAGCAATCCGAACGACCCGCCGCGCGTCTCCGCAACGATGCGCGAGACGCTGGACTGGTCGGCGAAGATCCCGAAGGGCAGCAGGATTTTAAGATGCATGGGCCGCCTCCTCGGGTTTGGGCTTCTCCCGCTTTTTCGCCTCACTGATTGCACCTATCATGTAGAGCGCGCTTTCCGGGTAGTCCTTGAATTCGTCGTTCAGGATGCGCTCACAGCCGTCCAACGAATCCGCCAGCTTGACGAGCTTTCCTTTCATTCCGGTGAACTGTTCGGTGGTGAAAAACGGCTGTGTGAGAAACCGCTCCAGCCGCCGGGCACGGGCGACGACATTGCGGTCTTCCGGCGAGAGCTGTTCCATGCCGAGCATGGCGATGATGTCTTTGAGTTCCGCGTATTGCGCGAGAGTCCGCCGGATTTCCTGCGCCAAGGCATAGTGCCGGTCACCGACGATGCCCGGCGTGGCCATCTTGGAACTGGATTGCAGCGGATCGATCGCCGGGAAAAGCCCCTCGCCCGCGCGTTTCCGGGAAAGCACGATGGAGGCGGATAGATGCGAGAACGTGTGGACCGCTGCGGGATCGGTGAAATCGTCGGCCGGCACGTAAACCGCCTGAATCGAGGTGATCGCGCCGGTGTCGGTGTTGGCGATGCGTTCCTCCAGACTCGACAGTTCGGTGCCCATGGTCGGCTGATAGCCGAGCCGCGACGGCATCTGGCCCATCAGGCCGGAGACCTCCATGCCTGCCTGGATGAAGCGGAAAATGTTATCTACCAGAAGCAGCACGTCGCGGTGTTCGTCGTCGCGGAAATACTCGGCCATCGTCAGCGCCGCGTGACCCACGCGGAAGCGCGCGCCGGGCGGCTCGTTCATTTGGCCGAAGATCATCACCATGTCCTTCAGCACACCGGCTTCCTTCATTTCCCGATAGAGTTCCTCGCCCTCGCGGCAGCGTTCGCCGATGCCGCAGAAAATGCTGACTCCTTCCTGGTGGCCGATCATGTTGTGGATCATTTCCGTCAGGAGCACGGTCTTGCCCACGCCCGCACCGCCGAAGAGCCCCGCCTTGCCGCCGCGTTCCAGCGGGACGAGCACGTCGATGGCCTTGATGCCGGTTTCGAAAATCTCCGACTTGGTGGAGCGCCTTGCCAGCGGAGGCGGAGCACGGTGGACCGATCGCCATTGCACGTTCTGCACCTCACCTTCGCGGTCGATGGCATTGCCGAAGGCATCGAACATGCGCGAGAGGATTCCTTTACCCACCGGAGCCTTCATCGGTCCGCCCGAGTCCGTCACGGACATTCCGCGCGCGAGGCCCTGGGTGGGCGTGAGGGCGATGCCCCGGACGTGCCGGGCATCCTGCTGGGAAAGCACTTCGATGACGATTTCGCCCCCGGCACCCGCCCGCAACACCGTGTGGATCGGCGGCAGGTCAATTTCAAAAAACACGTCCACCACACTGCCACGCACCGATACCACCGTGCCGGAGTTGGTGAAATTTTCTTGGGCTTGCATGCGATTAAACCGGGGCTTGATCTGGGATGACAACATCGGAGTGGGAAGTTTTCGTACCTAGGAATGGTTTCTAGGCGGGCGGTTCAAGCGGCAGGTCGAGACGTGCCACGCCGATGCGACTGCCGGTCATTCCGTAGTGGACGATGAAAGAAAGCCCGAGCGCCTGCAATGGGGTCTTCAACCCAGTAGGGAGCGGGGGGCCAATAAACGAGAGTCGGGTTTCACCCTATAGCTCCAAGCGAACACCCTGGGTAGTCTGATGCAAATCACATTGATGAATCCCACTACGGATGGATCGATGAAACAACTTGGAGAAATTGAATCATGCTAAAGAACATCAATGACATTTACGGCACTAGGCTTGCCGCCACGGATGGAGAAATCGGTCATGTGAAGGATTTCTACTTCGACGATGAAAGTTGGGCGGTCCGCTATCTGGTGGTAGAGACTGACTCCTGGCTCTCAGGTCGGCAGGTATTGCTTGCGCCACGAGCCTTTGACGGCTTTGGGCAGGATGGAAAGGAGATCGCCGTGAATCTGACGATGGATCAGATCGAAAATAGTCCGTCGGTTGAGTCACATCGCCCTGTCACGCGGCAATTCGAAAGGGACTATTACCGCTACTACAACTGGCCCGCCTATTGGGAGAGCAGCGGAATGTGGGGCGTTGGCGGACTTCCCGCCCTGTCACCTCCGGTGCAGCCCGACGATTCCCTGAAGCTGACCAATGATCTTCTCAACGATGTCCATCTGCGCAGTACGAGGGCATTGGAAGGGTATAAAATTCTGGCGACCGACGGCTTGCTCGGCTCCGTCACCGGCTTCTTGGTGGATCACACGAGTTGGGCGATTGGCGAAATCGTCGTCGAAGCCGGTCACTGGTATGCCGGGAAACAAATCCTAATTTCGCCATCGACGGTGAAGAGTGTCAGTTACGAGACCTCGGAAATCGCAGTGAGTCTGACCATGGCGGATATTCAAAGAACCGGCGAGGATGAGATCGCAAGGGCTGCCCCTTCGACTCGCCGCTGATGGAGAATGGATGAACATGAATCGAAATCATTCGCAGCCCTATGCACGACCATCCACATAACAAGGGAATCGCCCAACCCAGCCCGGGTGTCACCGGATTGAGAACACGCGAGACGGCATACGCACGGACCCGTGAACTTGCACTGATCGCAGGCCGCCGCTCCCATGAGATCAAACAGGTCGATTACGAACGGGCAAAACGTGAAGTCACCGGCGAATCGCATTTTGATCGGCAGCAAGCCGT
>JBEGOB010000461.1:0-3981 GCA_041182265.1 Verrucomicrobiota bacterium
GAATTCGGGAGTTTGTGAAATTAATGCAAAACATGGCTTGATTACTCAGGGCTGGCCGTTAAAACCGCGCCCCTTCATGCCGGACCCATCACGAACTCTGAAAGTCGCGATCCCAAAAGGCAGTCTTGAGGAGCCCACCATCGAGCTCCTTGCCAAGGCTGGCTATGAGATCTACGTCTCGTCGCGCGGTCTGCGCCCGAGCTCGAATGATCCTGAACTCGACCTCTATTTGATCCGGGCCCAGGAAATCGGGCGTTACCTCGGCCAAGGTTTCATCGACTGCGGCATCACCGGCTACGACTGGGCTTACGAAAATGGCGTGGATCTCGTCGATCTCGGTGAGCTTCCTTATTCACGTGCGACGACCCGACCCACGCGTTGGGTTTTAGTGGTTCCCGAGGATTCTCCGATTCAAAAGCCGGAAGATTTAGAGGGCAAGCGAATCGCGACCGAGGGCGTCGGCATCACTCAGCGCTATTTAAAAGAGCGGGGAATTCAGGCGGATGTCGAATTTTCCTGGGGTGCGACTGAGGTCAAAGTTCCTGATTTGGTGGATGCCATCGTCGATGTCACGGAAACTGGCTCCTCGATCAAAGCGAACCGACTCCGGATCGTGGATACGCTGTTGACATCATTTCCGCATTTTTACGCGAATCCAACTGCTGCGGCAGACCCGTGGAAGCGTGAGAAGATGGATCGAATCGCCCTGCTACTGAAGGCTGCCCTTTGCGCTCGCGGTAAAGTTGGGCTCAAAATGAATTTTCCAGAGGCGAGCTTGAGCGAGTTGCTCGAGAAACTTCCCTCACTCCGCCGACCAACAATTTCTCGACTTTCTGAAGAAGGTTGGGTTGCTGTTGAGACAGTGATTGACGAAATCGTCGTCAGAGACATTATCCCGGAACTGAAGCGTCTGGGGGCTGAGGGGATTATCGAATATCCTCTCAACAAAATCGTCCCTTAATCCTTTCACCTAAACTAACCCCGAACGCAACTGCCATGGGCTCCATCAAGAAACGCCGTAAGACCAAGATCAATAAGCACAAGCGCAAAAAGCGCATGAAGCAGAACCGCCATAAGAAGCGTCTCCGCTACAAGTCCTAGTCCGCTAGGATTGATCATTGATTTACTGATGCCAGAGGCTCGTTTTCGAGTCTCTGGCATTTGTTTGTAAAAGAACGGTTCGCATGAGTCTTGAGGTCGTTGTCAATTTTCAGGTGGTCGCGGAGGCGGATGACTGGATTGTTGTCAATAAGCCGGCGCCGTTGATCGTGCACCCAGCGAATCGGAAGCCGGAGCCGACCTTGCTTGGTGGGCTTGAGCAATTGTTGGCTTATGAAATCAAAAATGGCGCGCGCCTAGGCATCATTACGCGCTTGGATCGGGAAACCAGTGGCTTGGTTTTGATCGCAAAAAATATTGAGGCGGCAAGAGAGTTTGGATGGGTGTTCGAGCGTCGGGAGGCGAAGAAGGAGTATTTGGCAATCGTGCATGGCTGGCCGCGCGAGGACACGTGGGACTGCGAGGAGCCGATCATTCGGGCTGCGGAACTCGGGCCATCGGCCATTTGGGTGCGGCAAGTGACGAGTGATCAGGGACGCTCCTGCCAGACGGGTTTCCGAGTGGAACGGCGTTTCGAACGTCCGGAGGGTCGGTTTTCGCTGATCCGATGTTTTCCTAAAACGGGAAGGATGCATCAAATTCGGGTGCATTTGGCGATTTCTGGGTATCCCATCGTGGGAGATAAAATCTATTCTGGAGATGGGACAGAATACTTGGAGTGGATGTCAGAGGGGTGGACGGCGAGTTTGCAGGAGCGGCTGATTTTACCACGTCACGCGCTGCATGCCGTCCGGCTTGAGGTCCCATGGCGGGCGGTTTGTTTGAGTTGGGAGGCTGAGCTGAGCACCGAGTTGGCGGATTTCATCGAGAATAAAATAAGCGAGCCGCGACCGGATCTTGTCATTTGGAGTCGTCATGACTAGCTTGGGCACATGACGTCACTGGATGAAATGGTAGCTTATCTCGACGGTGAGCTCGGCACGCGAGTCATCCAAGATTATCCCGGAGCGATGAACGGATTGCAGTTGGCCAATCGTGGGGGGCTTGGGCGCATCGTTGCGGCGGTTGATGCATCGTTGTCGGTGATCGAAGAGGCCGCTTTAGGTGGTCCGGGGCTTTTGATCGTGCACCATGGGATGTTTTGGCAAGGTGCCCAACCCATCACAGGAGCCTTCTACCGCAAGCTGAAGATCGCCATGGATGCGGAGCTCGCCATCTATTCATCGCACCTCCCGCTGGATGTGCATCCGAAATGGGGCAATAACATCCAATTGGCGCAGAAATTAGGTGTTGTTGATCCAATCCCGTTTTGTGAGCAAAAAGACTTAGCAATCGGCCTTCGTGGGGACTGGCTGGGAACTCGCGAGCATTTGATGGATCGCCTCGAGTCCATTCTGGGTTTTCGCCCGCATTGTTGCCCAGGTGGGCCCGCTGAAATTACTTCCTTAGGAATCATCACTGGTGGGGCGGGTGGGGAGGTGTCGAAGGTGGCGGCGGCAGGCGTGGATACCTTCATCACGGGTGAGGGACCGCACTGGAGCTTTCCGATGGCGGAGGAATTGGGCGTGAACCTGATCTACGGCGGGCACTATGCCACAGAAACTTTTGGAGTGAAGGCGCTCGCGGAGGAAATTTCCTCCAAATTCAGCCTTCCTTGGACTTTTGTCGATCGACCAACGGGGCTCTGATTCACCTGCGTCAAAAACGTCTCAGGTTCATGAAACACTGATGAAGTCCAAGTGTTCGCTTTGGCCGAAACTTGGAATTTTGGATCGTATCGCGTTGACTATTAGCGCTGCGCTCTCTTTCGTGGCGAAGACACATTGATGAATTTCGATCAATTCTGATGATTTAGTGGTCTAAATGATCACAAATCGAAAAAAATTCGAAAAAAGCCTTGATGGATCCGGCCCTAGGGGTTTTTATTTCGGCCGTGAAACGCGGGCATAGCTTAGTGGTAAAGCGCTATCCTTCCAAGTTAGACATGCGGGTTCGATTCCCGCTGCCCGCTATCTCATCCCCCGAAAAGCCCATTCTCAAAATCTGAAATCGTCCCATCCAAATGAAAAAAACAATTTTTAGCGCCCTCCTAGGCACTGCTTTGGCGGTGTCTTCCGCCTCTGCAGCGATCGACGCTGCTGCTGTCACTGCCGCTGTCGAACAAGCCATTGCTGCAAGCGAATCAGTCTCGGCTGTCGTTGATGCGGAAATCGCCAAGTCTCCTGAAGATGCTGCGGATATTGTCAAGGCGGCCATCGAGGCTGCTGGCTCGAATGCGGAAATGGTGATTGAGATCGTCAAGGCGGCTTGCGTTGCCTCCCCTTCATCGGCCGCTGCCATTGTCAGCGCCGCTGTGACCGCCTCACCTTCGACAGTTGCTGGGATCGTCAGTGCTGCTGTAACGGCAGTTCCTGCATCTGCAGCTACGATTGCCGGAGCTGCCAGTGTTGCCGCTCCGACCGCATCTGCTGTGATTGTCACTGCTGCAACCGAAGCTGCTCCCACTTCGGCCGCCGCCATTGTAAGCGCTGTCATCGTCGGTGCTGCTGCAAATCCAACCGCAGTGTTGGCCATCGTCAAAGCTGCGACAACTGCTGCTCCTGCGGAAGCTGCATCAGTCGTCACCGCTGCTATTTCAGGTTCGAGTGCTCCGACTGCACAACAAGTTGCTGCCATCGTGAGCGAAGCCGGCGCAGCGGCTCCAGCCGCAATCACGGCAATCGCCGCAGCGGCTACCGCAGCAGCCCCCGCCGCCACGACTCAGATCGCTGCAGCTGCTGTAACGGTTCAGTCCAATGCCGGCCAAGGGAATCCTCTTAACTTCCCAGGAACGGTTCCTGGCGGTAAGGGCGATGGGACAACACCTCCCGCTGGTGAAACAAAGCCTCCCGTTATCACTCCGCCACCAACGACAGATGTGAA
>JBEGOB010000462.1:0-3727 GCA_041182265.1 Verrucomicrobiota bacterium
GGCTTGAGGAACGATCCGTTCCGTGAGGTCGGGGTGAGCGCTTTCCACCCCATCGTCCACGATGGAGATCACCACACCCTCGCCGTGGCGACCGGATTCCCAGACGGGAAACACATTCGCATCGGCACCCGCTGTGCCTTCCGATTGACCGGTGTTCTTGAGAGTCCACTGCCGCGGGAGGAGCGGGTCATTCGGTTGGACCTTGGGTGTGAGGTATCGCCCAAGGATGACTTCTGCCCGAAGGACCTCGGGGTGCTGCCGGAGACGGGCGGCCAGAGCAAGGCCGGAGGATTCGCCGGCATGGAAGACCGCGAGACTCCCGTCGAAGGCCATGGTCTCAAACGAGACGGCTCGGACTTGCGTGGCCAGAGCGCCGATATCGGTACCGGGTGCGACCTGGGCGGACACGCGGCGGGTGATGATGCGGCGACGGCCGTTCGATCTCGGTTCGCCAGCGGGATAAACCACGGTTTCCAGTCGGGTTCCCGGGGCCCGCGATGACTTGGCGTGACCCAGCTCGTCGACACGCACCACCCGATCCAGCTTTGGCCCCGAGAGGTGCACCTCATCGGTCGCGATGACATAATCCCGTTCGACACCGCCGTCCGTGAGCCGGAGGGACTGCGCGAGCAGCAGGGGAGCGGAAATCGCTAGAGCGGCCAACTGCCGAGTCAATGAACTCATCACGGCCAGAGTAATTTCATCGATCCAAGGCCGTCCATCGACAACAGGGAACGGGTTCAGGGAACGATTTCCGATTTTGGATGCACCAGTTCCCCTTGCCCTGACCCCATTTCCTGGATGCCTACCGCACCGTCGCCGGGCCGTGCTCAGTGCCCGACGCCATCGCGCGTTCGCCCGGAGTTATCGAAGCAACCTCACCTCACTGAAACGCATCTGAAAGACATCTCCGGCCGCCAGCAAATGCCGGGTGTCTACGAGATGCCGGAGACGCTGTGTGTAGAAAATGTGGGTGAGCTTCGGAAAACGATGCTGGAGCTCGCTTTCAGTCCGCAAAATCACACGAGCAACCTTGAGGAACCGATCGGTGCAATGGCTCAGAATACAGGCATCAATGACTTCGAGTTCCTGCTGGCCGAGCAGATCCGCAGCAGCCTTCTCCAAGGCGGAGATCGGCTCATTGGGAATCGGGATTTCGGGAGTGCCGGGCATGGACTAGAAGGGATCGGATTCTTTTTCTGAGGCTCCGCGATCCGTCAGGAGTCGAGCGGGATGGGTCGCGCGGACTCCTGTCTCGAGGCGGAGCCGCAGGAGGTGCACTTGGCTTCCACGCTGGCCACGCGTCCACGGCAGTAGGCGCAGGTCCAATCGGGCCGCACCGGAGTTGCGGCCAACGGCAGAGGCGGCGGTTTGGGTGCATGACGTTGACGAACGAATCCCTTGAATCGGGTGCCCTGATACGTCAGCGAACCCACGTCCCCATCCGCCATGCCGCTGTACTCTGTGGGACTGACCGAAAACTCCTGTCGCAATCCGTCATCCACCGTCTCGAACGTCGTGTAGTAGTGGGTGGATGCGCTGGTGTCGTTGCCACCGCCACTGACGTGCTGGCGTTTGGTGACCACGCTGGCTGTGACCTTGAGAAGAGGTTGTGTGAAGTGTTCCGCCACTCGGCAAGATTTCGAAAAATACCGACGATAATGCTGCCGATCACCACGACAAAAATGATCCCGATGAACAGGGGCACCAGGATGAACATGGCTTTGAAAATGGATTCCATAACAGTCTCTCGTTCGAGGGCGTACGACTCCCAGTTGCGGCAGCGACGGGTATGCACCGAGTGCTCGGCCTCGCCATCCCGTTCGACTGCCCAATCCTCCGGGGATGGCATCGATGACTTTGGTGATCAGGCCAAGGACTGATCGAGCCGCCCCCAACCATCCCCTCAGAAGAGAATGCCCTCGATGAAGGACGCCAGCGGCTCGGGGTGGATCCGGTTCTTGCGCACAACCACTGCCAGCTCCCGCATGAACTGCGGCCGAAGGCGGAGGCGTCCCACCCGGCGTCGATCCCCATATAGGGCGAGAACTCGGTGCGGCACGAGGCTCACGCCCAACCCCAGCGAAACGAGATTCACAATCACGTCAAAGCTGTCCAGCTCCATGGCCGGCTCGACGGGTAATCCCTGCGCCTCAAGCCACGACCGCAATGCGCGCCCGGTTTCCCCTCGGTGATCGATGAGCAGCCAACGCTCCGCCAGCAACGCCTTGCGTAGCGATTTCAGCGACGTCTTTCCACCGGCTTTGGCCATCGGATGATCCGGCGGCGTCACGAGCACGAACTCGTCTTCAAACCGGTGCGTGACGGCCAAGGCTTGGGGTAGCCGACGGGGCGGTGACAGCAACCCGGCATCCAACGCGAGCGACTCCACCGCTTCCAGAATCTCCTGGCTGGTCAGTTGCACGACGTGAAGCTGCACATCGGGAAGCTGACGTCGAAACGCGAAGAAAAAGCCCGCGTAGTAGGCCAGTCCGATGCTGCGTGCCACGCCCACTCGCAGCGTCTTGGGCACGAGATGAAAGTCCTGTTGGATTTGTTTCAGCGTCTCTTCTGCCGACGCGACAATGGGCTTGGACTTCGCGTAAAGAAGCTTTCCAGCCTCGGTGAGGCGGACATGCCGCGTGGTCCGCTCGAACAACGCGACGCCCAGCTGCTCCTCCACACCGCGGATTTGGCGGGTGATCGCGCTTTGGGTCAGTCGGGCTTTCTGTCCAGCCTTGGTAAAGCTGCCATGCTCCGCCACGAGATGGAACAGGCTCAGCTCGTAGAGATCGAACGGGACGGTGGCGAGGAAGTCATTCATGCCGAATCAGAATGAGAGTGATTGTAGTAATGCATTTTACGCAATGATTTCGTCCCTTGATGCTCTTGTCGTCGGCCGGATCAGATGCTCGCCAAAACGGCGGACGGGTTCGGCGGAAAGAGCCAGCAACCAACATGGCCACACCCAGTGAACGGCTTTCGGAAAATGTCCCGGGCCCATTCTACGTCACCAGCGAATGCATTGACTGCGATCTCTGCCGGGAAGCAGCGCCCGAAATCTACCGGCGCAATGACGACATTGGATACTCGGTAGTCCACCATCAGCCGGCGGCCCCGGAAGAAGAAGCCCGAGCCGTCGAAGGCATGGAAGCCTGCCCGGTGGAAGCCATCGGTCGCGAACCCACATCGGTTATTGATTGAGACAAGGTCGGCGCACAACCGCCCGGCAAAAAAGGGGGCAGGACTCATGGCCGAGGTTGAGTGTCTAGCCGGTTTCGTGGGCGGTGACGATCAGGTCGGTGACGGGGAGATTCACGACGCATTGCATCCCATCGTCTCCTTCCATCGGCCTCCGGCCATGGCTCAATGGCCACACCACTGGGTACATTTGTGTCGCTTCGCCTCGTTTCCGTCCGTGCTGGACACCAGCCTAGCATTGGAAAGGGAGGCTGGAATTGCCGCCTACTGAGGGTGAGTTGCCCACAGTTGTGACAGCGGGAGCCCGTGCAGATTCGCTGCGAACGGAATGACCTCACTGCCGGTGTAAAGTACCACGCCGCGAACCCATCGCGGGCCCGCCGCGTTCGCCATCGCCTGTAATCCCCGGACATCCGAGCCTCCCAACGTGGCACCGGATCTGATTTCGATGCCGACCAATCGTCCTGAGCTGTCTTCCAAGACGATGTCCACTTCCTGTCCCGATGCTGTGCGCCAGAAATAGAAT
>JBEGOB010000463.1:0-7142 GCA_041182265.1 Verrucomicrobiota bacterium
CTGCGGCACTATCCGAACGAGAACGCCCAACATGAAACAAATCCAATAGTTGGGATGCGCGCGTGCCCGGTTGATCCAACAGCGGATGCTCTTGCCGCCCAATTCTCAAGGTATTTCCGCCACCATGCCTCGAACTCGGAACACTGCTGCTCAAAACATCTCCCCAAGGCCGGCCCGCCGCGCCGGTCGTCTCCGTGGCTGTTCTAACCTGCCACATGATCGGATCGTAAATCCGCCCCAACTCCGTCGCACTGAGAAACCGCCCTAAATTCGACAAGCGCGTGGGTGCCTCCTGCGCCCCCAATGCTAAATTTGGAAGCGAGGTGTAAAACTTGGCATCGTCAGGCTCCACCCGGTGATCGTCCTGAAAATCCGCAGAAGAGAGACCTATCAAGGAATGAACCGTGTCTGTTCCAAATAAGGAATCGTGACCGCCATCGGGCCATTCCGACGGTAAAACCCGACCGTAAATGGTGTTGACGTTGGAACTGTTATAGATTGAGCCCAATCGAATATTGCGGCGGTTAGGGCTGAAGTTTTGCGGATACACATTCGCATCTTGCGCCGAAGTGTTGTAAGCGGACATGCGAGGATCCCCCATGTTATTGATAAACCCTCCGGAGTTGTGTGAATGACTTGGAATGGTCGTCCGAAATCGCTGCCTTGAAGTCGCCTTTGTATCGAGCGGGTAATTGATGCTGGCATCATTGCGATGAATGGCTCCGCGGCTTTGGTCCACCAATCGGTCATTCCAACGCATCCGATAGCCAGCGCCGGAAATTCCAAGAGTCTCCCCGGAGAGGGTCATCGGACTGGTGATAAACTCGGATGAAGATGCTGCATTGATCGAATAGTTAATCGTCCCACATTTAAAAACCCGATATTCGTTAGGCTCCAGCTTCACCGGAAATGGCGCATACCAGTAGTAACCGCCGCTTTGAGTGAGAGCGGTCGCTTGATTGGTCGCATTGGAAAGATCTCCCAAACTGAAAAGATTCGGGTTCGGAGGAAGTTGAAAACCGTATTTGGTTTCATAGCTGATCGCCGCCTTGCCCTCGACCACAACATTGGTCATGTTCCAAAGTTCAACATACGTGCTCACCGAGAGATCCACATACTTTCTCCGCCCAACGGTCCGGATATTCTCCCATCGCACCTTGAGAAGAAACTCACTCACCAGCGGATAACCATCAAGTCCACGATAACTTCCGATACTCACGGTAGCCTCATTATCCGAGTCAGCATAGTCGATGGCATTGGCCGCTAGAGTCTTTAGATAGTCCTCACTGGTGAATCCGCCTTTGCGCTCTTCATCAAATCGCGGCAAGGCCTTCTTGATAAAATCCGCCATTTCCGACACTCCGGAATCCCCACTTTGAGAAAGCAATTCATTCAAGTTCAACTTGGGTTTCCCCATAACTGACGAATCAATGCCTGCAGCAAATGGAACCACTGGAAGCTCTTCGTAAGACCGCAGCCCGGTGGCTAGATTCTCCTCAACCGCACGCGCCTGCGCATCGCTCAAGTGCCCGGTGCTCAAATCTCGCGCGATCGGCGGCTCAAAACCGGCCGCTGCCAACAGTGAATCCGGGCTAATCAAAACCTTACGGTTCGATAATAAACTCGTGCCCAAGCCACCAGGCTGATCCTCAGTTGCAGCGGGATCAATCGCATGCAGCCCGATCTGATCCAGCCCGGAATCCCCCTCCTCAAAAGGCTCATCCGAAAGCCCAGGTGCCGGAAATGGCCAGGCCGAACGCTTGTGGCTTCCGCCGGCCCCATTGGCATTGCCCGCTACCGCAGGATCCACCTTGGACTGCAAATCCTCCACCCAAAAAGCATAACGTCCGACGAGGCGGTCTTTGTCATCCTGCACGGGCAACCATGCCGCACGCACTTTATCCTGATAGGGAAGCGTCTCAAACTCGATAAAATCTTTCGGCGCAGTTCCAATCAAAGGTTCAACGACAGGCGGCGCTAAAATTGAATTTTCAGGAATGACCGCAAGATTATTGCTGAAAAGTGGGACATAGCGGTAAGAAATCCCGCTGGAAGTCGCCTTACCACGCGCAAGAAACAGCTGCGGTGCGGGATCCCGATCCGCAACGATCGGACTGACGAGGGCAGACCCGAGCACGACATAATCATCGTTGGACACTTCCAGATTTAGAATGCCACGTAGGTTCTCAAGTCCAGCTGTGACAGCGAGTTCCGCACGTTGGCGATCCACAAAAGAACGGGCGGTGCTGCGCTCAATCCCGACGACGAGAAGAATCCCGACGGCGAGAATCAAAAGCGCACCAACCACGACGAGGATGGCCGGCAGGGTGAATCCCGCCGCACGTCCGGAGTGCTGCGGTGATTTATAGGGCTGCTTCATGACCAAAACGTAAAATGGTTGAGTAAACTTCGAGATATTTATTGCGATCCACCTCCGCCGGAGGACCGAGAAGCTGAGCCGAGCTGCCGGAGCCACTCCAATCACTCGCCACTTTCAAACGTCCGGTGAGCTCACGTCGCGCCACGACCAATTTCACCTCAAAAGCTTCCGGTCCCACCGAATCGCTTTTCACCCAATCCGTCCATTTCCCAGCCGCATCTCGCGATTTGGGACGCGCCTCGAAGGAAACGACACCAAAGGCAATCGGCTCATCGAGAGTCGCACGTTTGTCGAAAAGCGGAATAATTCCTCCTCCGCCCAAAGCCTCAAAGGTGTCTTTGCTTTCACGAAAGCCACGCATCAAGCAACGCACGATTTTCCCACCAATGGTCAGATCCTCCATGTAGTAATTCACCGCGCAGAGATCGCCAATCCGGCCACTCTCCGACTGTGCATCCGCCGGTTGCAGCGTCAAAAAGCCCACACGATCCGTAGCCCACCCACTCGAGGATTTCTCGAAAATCGTATCTTTATGAAATTTCGCCGTCGAAAAATCCGCAGTGAGCTGAGAAATCACCGCCCGCGCCTCACGCTCCGTCGCGACCCCTCCCCCGACGCGCTCATAACTCTCGCCACCATTGCCCAACATCGTGGCCGCCAAAATGAGAATCATTGAGCCAATCGCCATCGAAAACATCAGCTCGACAAGCGAAAAACCTCGATTTCTGGAAGGGCTGGCACTCATGGAATTCGTGTGTAAAAATCGAGTTTTTGGCGCTTTGCCACTGGTAAAACCGCCGGATACTCGACGGAGATTTTTACCTTCAACAAAGGACTCACAGCGGTCCCTGTGCCCGTCGGTGCAGTGGAACTCATGGTGGCGATGTAGCGGATCGCCTGACCATTGAGTTCTTTGCTCCCCTTGTCGTAAGTCGCCTTAGGCAATTTACCAATCGGTTTGCCATCCCCAGAAAATGCGAGGGCCCAAACATCCCCGCCAGGTGGAAAAACCTGAGGGGCTACTGTCGCCGTAAAATACTGCGGTCGCCCCTCGCGCGAAGCACGAATCTCCGCCATGCACAGAGGGACAATCCAAGTGCTCCGCGTCTCAGCCTCCGAGGATACTCCGCTTTTCCCGGATTCTGCCACCGCGGCAAAGACAATCGGAATCGCCACGGCAAGCACCCCCATCGCAATCACCGTCTCGATCAATGAAGAGCCTCGATGCTCAATCTTGCGTAAGTTGGAAATTTTCATCCGTCGATGCGGTAAGGCCGTGCCGTGATACGGCCGATTTTCAGGCGGTTTTCGGCGATGGTTTTCGCCGCGCCACGGAGGTAAGGAGACGCCACACCTCCCCGATAATTTCCCTCGGCCACGCGCATCACCACCGGAGTCGAACCCGTCGGATAATGCAGCCCGCCGCGTGGATTGAAGGCGAGAATATGAACTTTCACCGTCTTAGCCCCGCCATAAGTGATCGTGACCTGTGGCGCGTCCAAAGGATTTTCCACGTCCTCGATTTTACCACCCACCAAGGCAATCCCGGTATCCAGAGTCTGCCAGCGATTCAAAAGCACCCCATTGAGTGAAGTCACCGCCGCCCCACTGCTGTTCGGCCAAGCATCGATCCGAAACATCCCGATTCGGCACCGCTCATCGCCATTCGCAAGGTCTCCGGGCTCTGCAATGGCAAGGACCACGTGCGTGCGAGAGGTGATCGCCCGCGTCCTCGCTTGCTCAACCAGACCCGTGAGTAAATCCGTGCCTGCCCGCCGGGATTGCGCACCCGTGCCACTCAGAAGACTCACCCCAGCGGTCATCAACACCACCAAAATCGCAATCACCGCGATCATCTCGATCAGCGAAAACCCTCCTGCGCGGTAGGCAGTTCGACGAATGTAGGGTAGGGAAATCACAAGTGATAAATGTCAATTAAAGCTCTAGGGTTGCAAAGATCGTGCCAACACGAAGTAAACACGCAAATCAACGTCACACACCTCGCGACCATCAACTTAGGCTTTGTGACATATCCGCCACGGCCCACGAAAGCACAAAATACAGGTCGGCAAACTTCCCATCAATCCGAACGCACATCGTACCAGAAATGATCCGCCGCTTTGCGGTCATCTCCACGGAAAACACGACGCACAAAGGCCGGATTGCGGAATAAATACCAATCTCCAAACTGGTCAAACTTCCTACACGACGTGACCAAGGCCGCACGGACCAAAGTTCCCCAACTTCGACGCGTCTTCCGGCCATGCGCCTTCAAGCGCTGGGCAAAGTCAATGTCCTCAACCGAGACAAATCGCTCATCAAACCCGCCGATTTCCTCAAAATCTCGCTTATAACACCAAAAAATCCCGAAACTGACCCCGGTGAAAGCCAGATAGGGTGAGATTGCGAGGCCACTGGCGAGAATCCCGAGTGACCAACGCTCCGGAAGGACCACCGCTCCCCCACCGACGCAGCGCCCGCTCTCAAGCCGTCGCAAAATTTCCACCAAGCTCTCCGGGTGCATCCGGCTGTCCGCATCGCAGGTCACAAGAATCTCCCCTGTCGCCACTGCGGCACCCGCATTCCGGATTCGCGAAAGATTCTTCGCATCCTCACGCACCAACACACACCCGCGCTGATGGGCGATTTCCTCCGTGCCGTCCGTGCAACGGTTTAAAACAACGATGATTTCCAACTCCGCATCCACGCGCGCCGCCGCACGCACCGCGGCTTCCAAACAACCGGGCAGAAAATCCGCCTCGTTGTGCGCAGGAATCACCAGCGAAATCTTTGGCGTCATCGTTCCTCCTCCTTCTTTTCCGGAGTTTCCTGCCTCGCCCCGCCCAAAATCCCTTCGAGCAAACCACGCACCTCACCCACAGCAGCTCCAGTTTTTTCAAGGATTTCGGCGCCTTTCTCAATCGTCTTGGACGATGTTGGATCCGCCAAAAGCGAGCGGGTGAAGCGAATCACCTTCTCACCCGTCTCAGGAATCCGGTCAAACATGCGCGCGCCCGCGGCAGCGATCAGTCGCTCGGTTAAATCTTCCTTGGGATGATCCAAAGTTCCCGTCACGCGCAGCGGTGCCCACCGCAGCCCGCGCTCCCCCTCCAAAAATACATCCGTCTCCGCACCAGGAAGGGTCGCCAAAGTTCCTGGAGCGATTCCCAAGCGAAAAACTCCGTCAATTTCCCTTCCGCGAATGACGATGTTTCCCTCCAACCGCACCAATCCCTCACTTGCCAAGACTAAATCCGTCAAAACAAGTTCACCCTTTTTCCACTGCCACCGCGTCCGCGCGTCGCTCAGCGTGAGCAGCCGAAACCGACGGGTGTCCGCATAGGCCGCCAGCGCGTCGAGCATTGGCAAGGCCGTGAGCGTCCCATTGCGAATCGTAAAATCGCCGGTCGCTGCCACCTCGCCACCGCTGTTGTCGATTGCAAAGCTCGCCACCGCATCGCCCGCCAAGCGCTTCGCCCAGTCTTCCGACAAGACATCCTCACAGCGGATTCCCGTCACATCTCCCTCAAGGTTAAACGTTTTCGAAGGCACATCCAGCTCACCTGTCGCCTCGATACGACCGTTTTCCCAAGCCCCCACGCGCATCCCCGTCATGAAAACCCGCCCACTCTGGTAGCGGACAAGGGCCCGTTCCATCCGCAAATCCGGCACCGCAGCAAACGGCACGCGCAAGATCCCTCCGGAAATTTCCGCCCGATAAGCCCCCCGCGCCCCAGCCTGATCAACATCCACATGCAGTCCATCCGCAGTCAGAGCGCCATCCTTCAAACTCACATCCAAGGACAAATCCCGGATTTCCACTCCCTCCAACTCCGCCCCACTCGGCAGCCACGCCGGCCGTTTCGAGTCCTTCTTGACCGTCCTTTTCACCGCCTCCTTCACTCCAAGATCCGTCACCTTCTCCGCGTCCATCGAAATTTCGAGACTCCGCACGCTCGATCCTCGAATTTCCCAAACTCCGCGGCTCACGCCACCCAAGCCGACCTCCGTCCGCAGACCGGATGCGCGCACTGCCGTCACCAAACCATCACCCGCCGCCGCAAATGATTCCGTCTCAACAGCCAGCCCATCCCACTCAAACGGCGCAAACTCGCCGACAATCCCCGCCTTCTCGCTGACCTCCGCCGAGAGGAATTTCCGAAACGTATCGCTGTGCAAATACCGCCGCAACAAGCCATACGCCACGATGCATCCCAGCAAAACCAGCGCAATTCCGCCCCCAATCCACCGCGCGGCCCAACGGCTCTTCCCCGGATTTCCTCGTCTTGATCGGCGGCTCATGAGTTCGATCCTAGCCCGCCTCACCTTCACCGCAAGCCTGCGAAATCCTCATCAAGTTTCTCGCTTCCGCAACTCACTCCGCAAAACCCGCCCCCGGCAGCAGCGGAGAACTCGCGGAATTCACATCCCCACCCCGCGTGAAAATTTCATCCATCCGGTCGAGATACTTGGACAAGCGATCCGTCCGCGGATGCGGATTCTCCTTCAGGCGCTCTTTCAGGCGGATGTAATCGTCAAATTCACCACTCGTTTCACGCGCCCGAGTGATTTCAAACCAGTCCAGGTAGTCCCGCGCCTGCACCGCCTTCGCACTCATCGTCGCACGCCGCGCATCGAGCGCCACAATCCGCTCCGCCAAATCCTTTGGCAACTCACCCGCCATGGCATTGAGTAAAATTTGATACTCCTCCAAACTCGGCCGATACGACGGAAAACAACGATAACTCAAGCGCACCAAAGC
>JBEGOB010000464.1:0-3230 GCA_041182265.1 Verrucomicrobiota bacterium
CATGGACGAACTCACCGAGATCGACCCAGCTTATAATTACCAATTTGTCCTCAAGCGCGACTACCTCGAACGCTTGATCGAGGCGAAACAACGCTGCCTCAAAACCCGCGATTGGAAACTCGTCTGCACGCCCACCGCGGCCGGTCAGCGCCACTTCGCGCTGTTTCACCTCGCATCCGACCCTCACGGCGAGACAGATCTTGCCCAAACTCGCCCCGAAGTCCTCGCGCCCATGCAGTCGGCCCTCGAGCGTTGGATGGACCAGCACATCGAGCTGCCCATCCGCGAAATTTTCCCAAACGGCGAACCTCAATAAACCGCCACACCGCATTGCCGCTTGAGTTTTACACTCACCGCAGACAGCTTTCCGCCCTTTCCATGAACATCCACGCCTCGCTCATCGCCATCTCCCTCGTCAGCACCCTGCACGCGGCCGAGCTCCCGAAGGTGTTCTCAGGACTTTTTGAAAAGGATGTCCCCGTCAAAGCCCAGATCGGCATGGTCATCCCACCGCCGGAAATCAATAAATTCATCACCAAGGTCGAACTTGCCGCACGCAAGGACCCCAAGTGGTTCCGGGAAGTATCCGCCCAAGTCAAACCCGGCACCCCCCTGCCCTACGACGAGCGCCTCGGCCTCACCAAAGCGGAATACGAAGAATACCTCACCCTCTGGAACAAGCGCGACTTCAAACCCATCGAGGATGTCATGCTCCTTCTCCGCCAATCCGCTGGCGACACTTGGACCCTCACATCCACCGGCAGCGCAAGCTCGCTCTCAACACTCCGCTATTCCGCGAAAACCGACGGTTTCCGCTCACCCAACGGCCCACTCGCACGCATCGACGACATCTCCGCAGATGCCAGCAGCATCCTCGGCGCATGGACTGGCATGGAATGGAAGTTTGAAGAGGAAACCGGCCTCGGCAAAACCAAGGAAAACTTCGCCATCGGGCGCTTCGCCGGCAACCAATTCGGCATCATCGTTTACCGTGCCCAAGAACTTTCCACCGAGGGCACACGCCTGCTCGACAAGAGTCTCGTGATCCGCTTCCCTCTCGGAAAATCCTCGAAACCCGCGAAATCCAAGCCTGCTCCTTGACCTTGATCGCCACGCTCTCACACGCCGCACAACGCCGCACCCGTCCATGAGAATCATCGCCGGAAAAGCCGGACGCACCGCCATCAAGGTCCCTTCCGCCGTCGCGCGTCCCACCACCGACTTCGTCCGCCAAGCGGTCTTCTCCATCCTTGGAGAACGCGTCGAAAATGCTCGCGTCCTCGACCTCTTCGCTGGCTCCGGCGCTCTCGGACTCGAGGCTCTCAGCCGCGCCGCCGCCTCTTGCACCTTTGTTGACGACAGCCGACACGCCATCTCAACCATCGCCGAAAACCTGAAAAAAGCCCGCCTCGACGGCGGCATCACCGTCAGAGCCGACGTCCCTAGCTTTCTCAAACGCGACGTCGGAAGCTACGATCTCATCTTCATCGATCCTCCCTACTGGAAATACCACGGCGACAAAGACCACGTCTCAGAACTCCTCGCCAGCCCACTCTTAACACCACGCCTCAACGCCGACGCCTGGCTGATCGTGGAAATTTCCTCCCGCCAGACATCACCTGACACTCAAAATTTCATCCTCGTCGCACGTCGAGAATACGGCAGCAGCGCGATTTTAATTTACCAAGCCGCACCAACCGGCGCTCCCCCGCCCTAAGGAAGCCCCGCACCATGCGCCTGCTTGTCGCCCTCACCCTTTACCGGCTCATCCTTCCGCTGCTGTTCATTGCAGCCTTCCCCGCTTGGATCCTGAAAATGCTCCGTCGTGGCGGCATCGGCACCCACCTCGCAGAGCGCATCGGAATCCACTCCACCCCCGCAGACCACGAACCCTGCGGCAGCGTCCACTTCCACGCCGTCAGCGTGGGTGAGGCCATGCTCGCCCTAAAACTCATCCGCGAGTGGCAAGTCTCAGAACCCCACCGCCGCTTCGTTCTCGCCACCGGCACCGCCACCGGTCACGCCGTCGCCAACGCCGCGAACATCCCCGGACTCCGCGTCACCTACGCGCCCCTCGACTTTCCGTGGATGCTCCGCCGCTACCTTGACCGCTTCGAGCCGTCCCAAATCGTCCTCATCGAAGCAGAAGTCTGGCCCCAACTCCTCCTCGCCTGCCACCAGCGGAAAATCCCCGTCCGCCTCGTCAACGCCCGCATGTCACCTCGCTCGGAGCGCCGATTCCATCGCTTCGCCCCCTGGCTCCGCCCGATCTTCCGCCTGCTCGATGCGGTCGCCATCCAAGAACCCGCAGATGCCGCAATCTGGGAATTCCTCGGCATCCCCCGCTCCAAGATCCACTCCACCGGCAGCCTGAAATTTGATCCAGCCAGCGGCCCGCACCCCACACGCCGCCCAGAATTCCAAAGCATCCTCAACACCTTTGGGGAAAATCGCCCCGTCATCCTCGCCGCCAGCACCCACCCGGGCGAGGAGTCCCTCATCGCTCACGCCATCCACCAAGCCGCCCCGACCGCACTCGCCGTCATCGTGCCACGCCACGCAGAACGTCGCTCGGAAGTCGCCTCAGATTTACAAAAAATCGGCTTCTCCCCCGTCCTGCGCTCCAATTTCCAAGCACCCACCGACCTCACAAACCCTTGCTTTGTGATCGACACCACTGGCGAACTCTGCGACTGGACCGCCCACGCTGACGCAGTCATCATCGGAAAAAGCTTCCTTTCCGTCGGCGGCCAAAACCCCTGCGAAGCCATCCTCGCCCACAAACCCGTCATCTTCGGACCTCACATGGAAAATTTCCAACCGCTCGCACAAAACCTTCTCGCCTCAAGCAGCGCAATTCTCGCCCCAGACTCCAACGCACTCATCCATGCCATCCACCATGCCCTCGATCCCTCCGCTGCCCGCCAACTCTCTCAAAACGCCTCCTCCATCCTCGCTTGCCACAACGGCGCAACCCGCCGTATCATTGCTCTCCTGAACACCTGAAAATCCGCTGATATTTTGATGCAAGCGGAGTTTGTCATTTCTAAAATCAATCCCTACAATTTTTCCCGTGAGTGATTCTTCAAACGATCCATTGAGTAGCCTTCTGTCCAGCTTCGCCCTCGGCCCAGCATGGGCGCGCGGTGCCAGCGACAAGTCTGAACCGAAAACCAAGGCCTATTCTTCCAGTGGCGAAGACCGCCCACCCCGTCGTGACGATCGCGGGC
>JBEGOB010000465.1:0-3423 GCA_041182265.1 Verrucomicrobiota bacterium
GTAATGGTGGGCCATCCGTTGGCAGTTGAACCCGTAAAACCTGTCAAATCCCATCTTGTGCGGTTCGCTCGCGCTGCCTGGGGCGCCGAGTCCCCATTTCCCAAACACCCCGGTTGCGTAACCTGCCTGCTTGAACAGGTGCGCCATCGTGAACGTGTCCGCCGGCATGGGTTGTTGTCCCTCGGGCTGAATCTCGAAATTCCCGCGCACTGCACCGTGCCCAGTATGCAGCCCGGTCATAAGCGCGCCACGGGCAGGAGCACACACCGGTGCCGACGAGTAATGCTGTTTGAAAAGCATTCCCTTTTTGGCAATGCTGTCGATATTTGGCGTCTTGAAATGTGTCTGCCCATAGACGCTCAAATCGCCGTAGCCGAGGTCATCAGCAATGATATAAATCACATTGGGTTTTGCGGCAGCCTGGCTGAAGTTCGTCACGCAAACGAGCGCAAGAAGAAGGTGTTTTTTCATGGTGAGAATCGATTTAGATTTATTCGTAGCGGAGGAATAGAACCCCATCCGGGTTGATATCAATTTCAACCGCTGAGGTTGCGCTTAGCTTATGCTCCTTGCGCCCTCTCCATACATTGAACAACTTGGAGTCCGTTTCCAAACCAAGGAATGCCGGGGTCAAGGCGACAGTCTTTAAGCGATCTGTGCGATTAAACACCCCCAGCCAACCGCGCTTCTTCTGGCTTTTCTCGGGCGTCTGCCAAACCTCGATCCCGTCCGTGGCGGAAACCAGTTTCCCCATCACGCCGTTCTGATTGCAGGCCAACATGTCCGGATCCGTCAGGAGGCGTAGCGAGAAGCCATCTAGCGTCGGTAAGTGCCCGCCCACCATCAAGGGGGAGGCGGACAGCGCCCGCAGTGTGATAAAGGTGAACATCTGATCGTGCGAATATTGCTGCCAACGGCGATAGCCGTGACCGGCCAGCTTTACGGCATTGGTGTCACCTTCCGTTTGTATCTCGTTCTTGGGCGACATCATGAGCAACTGCCCGAACGGAATCATGTCCATATCAATCCAGAAATTCTCAGATTCCTTGCCCGTCCACTTTCTCCAGGCGTCAAAGCAATCATCGAGATAGTGCGCATGATCCCAAACATCTTGGGTGACCCTCAGCATGTGAGCCATCTGAAAGCTCTTGATGGCATCTGGCCGAACGTCTCCGCCGGGTGAAAGGCTGTAAAGAATGGGTCTTCCGCATTTTTTGATAGCCTTCGCGACGGCTTCCACCTCAGCGGGGTAGGGGACTATGTCATCATACTTGATCATATCTACGCCCATATCGGCCAAGTGTTGGATCAAACCATCATACCATTCCTGCGCCCCTGGTTTGGACATATCCACACCGTAGTTGTAGGTGCACCAATCGCAGTTTTTTTTCGGATTGGTGTCCGCAATGTCTCTAGCCTTGTAGGAAGTGCCCTTGATCGGAAGATTCAGGTCATACGCTTTACGCGGAATGCCCCGCATCATGTGGATTCCGAATTTCAAACCGAGTTCATGGCAGCGATCAATGATTGGTCTAAGTCCGCCGGGGAAGTAAGTCTTGGAAGGAATCACATGCCCGTGTTCGTTAAGCCGAACATCGCTGGCGTGCTTTTCGAGCGGATAGAGCGAATCGGGCTTAAGCTTGTATTCGCCAAACCAACCGTTATCGATCACAAAATATTCGTAACCATAGGGTTTTAAGTGATTGGCCATAGCCTCGAGGTTTTCCCTAGCGGCCTGCTCGTGCAGGTAAACGCCATAGCTGTCGAAGCTATTCCATCCTAGCGGCGGTTTGTCCGCGATCCTCGCAGGTTCCGCGGCGGTCAATGATCCCACCATAGTGCACAGTGCGACGGTGAGGCTGTAGGCAGTTATTCTTGAATGCGTCATTAGAAACTTTGGGTGGTTTTGTTGCCCGAGATATTAGGTCCCGCGAAATTTACCGGGAATGGTGGAGGGCCAGTGGTTCTCATTGATGTAAAGGATGTGCGCATCCCTAATTGGTGTTTGGCCTCAGTTCGATGACGCAGGCCTCCTGCGCCTTTGTGCAAGAAGGCACCATTCCGTCCAGCATCCATTCCGCGCCCGTCAACGTATTGCCCTCCTGCGGCAAGGCGGCGCGGCCCGGTGCGGGATTGAGTTCTTGGATGGTGTAGAGCTTCGCTGGATCCAGACCCTGCGGGTGCACCGGCGCGGCTTTGCCATTCTTCAACTGGAAAACGAATACGACCGCGCGCATCCGATCCGGCGCGACGAAGTTAAGTGCGCCGCGGACAGCGTCATGTGGTCGCTCCAGCCGATACAGGTCGCCAAGTTGCGTCACTTCGCGGATGCTTTTGTAGGCACTGATTGCACCCGCGCAGATCGCCTTGTCCTCAGGCGACAGTTTGACCAAGTTCAAGTCCATACCAAAGCGCGCGCTCATCGCCACCGTGCACGCGAAATGCATCGGGCGTTTGCCCATGTGGGTCACATGGCTGGCCATGGCCATGGACGGAAAGAAGAATGAGTAATCCCACTGCATTGGCACGCGTGAGATCGGGTCGGTATTGTCGCTTGGCCAAAACTCGTGGAAGTAGCGCATCGCACCGTAATCCACGCGTCCACCACCGCCCGAGCAGAGCATCAGTTCCGTTTTCGGGAATGTCCTAGCAGTTTTGTCCATCAACGCGTAGAGCGCGTGCGTGTAATCAATCCACAGGTGTGCCTGATTGTCCGGCTCGAGATAGGATGAGCCCGGTTGGGTGAGGAAGCGATTGCAATCCCACTTCGCGTAGCTGATCCCGGGCACACTAAGCGTTTCCTCAATGACCTGCCACTCGAACTTCTGCACCTCAGGTCGCGTGAGATCGAGCGTGAGTTGGTTGCGTTTTAATTCCGGCTCGCGCTTCGGCTGGCGAATCACCCAGTCCGGATGCTTCTCGAACAGTTCACTCTTGGGATTTACCATTTCCGGTTCTATCCAGATGCCGAACTGCAAACCGCGTTTCACCGCTTCGCCCGCCAGCGGCTCGAGGCCGTTCGGCAGACGTTTGCGATTCGGCTCCCAGTCACCGAGCCCGGCGTGATCATTGATGCGCGGATACTTGTTGCCGAACCAGCCGTCATCGAGCAGGAACAACTCGGTGCCGATTTCCTTCGCGGGATTGTAGAGGCCGACAATGCGGTCAAAATCGAAGTCAAATCCGGTTGCTTCCCAGTTGTTCAGAAGCACGCTGCGCGGCATGTGGCCATCGCGAATCCCGAAGTCGCGCGCCCACGCATGCAACTTCCTGCTCATATCGCCCAAGCCTTTCGCGCTGTATGTCCAAATCATGGTCGGCGTCATGAATGTTTCATGGGGCTTGAGTTCGTAGGCCGACGCAAACGGATTCATGCCGCACACCGCGCGAATGCCCGAGCCATCCCCATCGAAGCAAAATTGG
>JBEGOB010000466.1:0-2695 GCA_041182265.1 Verrucomicrobiota bacterium
TCAGGGCCTTCCTGAGGAAATTTTCAAACCGACCACTCCGGCCGCTCCCGAGTCAGGAATCCAAGACCAAAGCCGGGTTTTCGCTCGCGACAGCCGTTCCTATCAAAAGATTTCCGAGTCGATTCAAAAACTCAATGCGGCGCGCGGATTTAAAACGTATCTTGTCGTCGAGCCAGTCATCATCGGAGAAAGCCCGCTCGAACTTGCCGAACGCCTGAAACAAGCTTGGCTCGCCAAAGAGGACGGCCTCGTCGTGGTCTTTGAGACCAACGGTCGTAACCTCGGCGCAGGCCGCCACTTGGAATCCGAAGAAAAAGTTCCCGAGCAAGTGCCCTCATTCGTCACCACGGACATCCTAAACCGCGCCGTGCAAATGACAGATCCCACCCTGCCCACCGAGGCTTATCTTGAGGTCTTTATTGCAGAACTCACCGCCGGACTCGACGCCTATTTCGAACTGAGGGCCAGCCCACCACCTCCAGAGCGCAATTTCAAACTTGAGTTTGTCATCCTTGGCACGCTCGCCGTTCTCGGCCTCGCCAGCATCGCCGCACGAGAAATCATCCGCAACACGAGCATGGCGGATGTGCAAACCTTTCAATTTCCAGAAACCCCTCAACCAGAGAGGCTTGGCGCACCCTTTGGCGCGGCGATTACCTCTCGCCCCTTCGCCCGCGTGAACTCCCCTGCACCAGTGGAGCGTTCCTGAGCTTCGCACGCCGGACTGGGAGATGGTGCGGCAATAAGGCGGAAAATAAGTGCGTGAGCGGATAGGCCGCGAGCGCGAATACCACACCCATCGACAAAAATCCGACAATAAAATTCGCCACGGAAAGCGAGCCAAGCCCGGGCATGTTGATGTGCGCTCCCGCTAAAAATCCCGGCACCGGCAGCGACAACACATCGATCAACCACTGCCCAAAACGAATTTGAGCAATCCAAATCGGCACATTCGTAAACGGATTGGTGATGAAACAAGCTCCCACCGCAAATGGCACGTTCACCTTGGCGCGCATGGCAAAAATCGCCGCAAAAAGTGACTGCGGAATCATCGGCATCATCGAGAAGAAAAATCCAATCGCCAAGCCCGACGCGACCGTATCCCGGCACGGCACCCACAGGCTCCGGTGAAACAGCGGCTTCGAAAGCTTTTGCCACCACGGCCGATGCCTTAGCCTCGGGTGGCGCAACGCTCGGTAAACCCGGCGGACCATTCTGAGGTAGTGAACTTTCATCGCTTCATAGACATCGGCGCGGACCTTCGAACAGACTTCCGGCCGAATCAACTGCAAATGCCTTGCCCCTCCTTAGCCATTTATTCAGGCTATGCGCACCTCACCATGCATCCACTGCAAGCCTTCATTCTAGGCGTGATCGAAGGGATCACCGAATACCTCCCCATCAGTTCCACCGGACACCTTCTGGTTGCGCAGCACCTGATGGGCATCGGCACAGCAAGCCCCACCGACAAGGCGGCGGCTGACACTTTCGCCATCTGCGTCCAAGGCGGCGCGATCCTCGCGGTCATCGGTGTTTATTTTAAGCGGGTCATGCAAATGTTCCGCGGCCTCATCGGACAAGACCCCGAGGGGCTAAAACTCGCCATTATGATCGTCGCAGGCTTCCTCCCAGCCGCCATCATCGGCTTGGCGTTCAACGATAAAATTGAGGAAAAACTCTTCGGCATGTGGCCCGTCATCATCGCTTGGATTGTCGGCGGCGTGATGATTCTCGCCACCGCCGCCTGGCGGAAAAGCAACCCAGCACGAGGCGAGGGCAAAGATTTGCTGGAAATGACGGTGAAAATGGCCCTCACCATTGGCCTCCTCCAATGCGTCGCCATGTGGCCCGGCACCAGCCGCAGCCTCATGACCATCGTCGGCGGACTCATCGTCGGACTCTCGATCCGCGCCGCAGTCGAGTATTCCTTCCTCCTCGGCGTGGTCACCCTCACTGCCGCAACCGCGAAAAAGGCACTCTGGAAAGTGGAAGGGCTCGATCCCAGCTACGACGTCTGGTTCGGCGGAACCAAGTTGATGTGGGACGCCTACGGCCCGCTTCCCTTGTTTATCGGCATCTTCGCCGCCGCGATCTCCGCTGCGGTGGCTGTGAAATGGCTCGTGACCTACCTCCAAAGCCACGGATTATCCATCTTCGGCTGGTATCGCATCGCCATCGGCGTCGGCATCGGTGCCTTACTCGCCACCGGCGTCTTGGCGCTTTAACAAAGCCGGACCATGTCTTTCACGAACTGTCCCCACAGGAAAACCAGTCCGCGCTTGGAATACTGAAACTTCCCATCCCCTGTAAGCTGAATGATGCCTGATGCCAGATTGTGCGCGACTTGAGTCCGCATTTCCTGCTCGATTGCATCTTCGACTTCTTCCGGATCCGGCATTTTCAACTGGTCCACACACACGCCGAGCCGCCGCAAATACCGCTGGTGATCCGCAAGGATTTGGTGGAAACAACTCCGCTCACACGGGACATGATTCCACCGCACATTCGGCGGGCACTGGAGTGTCGGGGCAAACGGAAAATTCGTCGTCCTCCAAATTTTTCCATCCTCGCTTTCCGAGGTGATGGTGATGAAAGCAAACGCAACATCGCTCTGTTCGCACAAGCACACCGCCGCCACAGCACGCTCCTCCGGATGCCAAAATAAGCGAAAAAACTGCTGCATTCCCGCCCATTC
>JBEGOB010000467.1:0-3392 GCA_041182265.1 Verrucomicrobiota bacterium
GACATCGCCTGTTTGGAATTAAATTCAAACCAACCAACACCATGAACGATCAAACAGGGGCACAGGCACCGGCGCAAGCTGGCATTGAGGATTTTAACGGGATTTTCCAGGAGCGGCTTCGCGGCATCGTGCGCGAAGGCCTGCTTTTGATGTTCGAGCAGGAGGTAACCTCGCTTTGCGGCGAGACCTACCGTCCGTCGGAGAGCGTTCACCGGCGGGACGGAAGCGAAATGGTCACCATCCAGACCACCTCGGGCAAGGAATACATCTCGAAACGCAGGGTTCGTGAAATGCTTCCAAGCGGCGTGGAACGGGAGGTGAGGTTGAAGTCCTACAGCGAGGTCAAACGCCGCAAGGGGATGTTCGACGAGGTGCTTGAGGCGATCCGCCACGGGGCTTCGGGCAGCGGCGTGGGCAAGATGCTCGGCGTGAGCGCCAGCACGGTCTGCGAGGGCTGGAAGGCCCGCAGCAAGGAGCTTCTGGATGAGTTCCGGGGACGGGATCTTTCGGCGCTCGACGTGGTGGCGATGATGGTGGACGGGGTTTTCCCGGGCAAGGAAAGCTGCGTGGTGGTGGCGCTGGCCATCGACATCGAGGGTAACAAACACTTGCTGGATTTCGAGGAGGGCAGCAGCGAGAGCGCGGAAGTGGTGAAGGGCTTCCGGCGGGTCAGGGAACACAAGGAGCTGGGGCAACTGGCCACCGCGCTGGGACGGGCCGGTTCCGCCGCCTCGTCGCTCCGCTCCTCGTCGGCTCCACCGTCCCGTCCAAGCGCGGGAGAACTTTCGGAGCTTGCAAGTGAGATCGGATTCTCCTATCGAATGTCCATCAGCTAGCCCGCTGAGATTCTAACGATTTAACGGAAAGAAAAATTTCCCCCGGCTGATCCAATGGCTGCCGATCCAACTGTGACCGCTCTCACGGTCTTGCTGCGGCTTCGGGACCAGGCAAAGTTTGGCCGCTTCTTAAAAGGCAACCATGAGCGCACGCGGTTCGCACAATTTCTCGGTGCCCAAGGACGTTTCGCGACAGGCGGATTGACAAAGCGACCACCGACATGCGCGCACCGATCAACATCGACATCGACTGCGTTATGAAAGCCGTCGTCGGCATCGCCTCGTCGATGGTCGGCGTCATCACGTCCTCTCAAGAGCAGCTAGAATAGCACCTGCGCGTGGGCATCATGTCGCTCGTGAGCATGGTGAAGAAGAAGCGCCGCCGTTGACGCCGCCTCCGCTCATCATGAAAGCGCTCAAATACCTCAGCTTTGTCGGGAGGGTGGCCTGACTTGTTTCTGCCCTCAACGTCATCTCATTTGTGGACCAAGCAATCGGCGTGATCATTTTTGCCACAGCATCGCTCCTCAAGGACTCCGTGAATCGCATGGGTGACTTGCTCGACAACGGCAAGCCGCACGCCAGCTTCAATGGCTGATCACCAAACAAGTCGCCTTTCGTGTGTGGGTGAGGAACTGTGCAAAATTAGAATGCTACCAAAAAAATCCACACCCCGAAAACAAGGTGTGGATCACAACCGATGAGCTAAATGCAGGACTAAGCTGTTTAGAAGTTGTATTGAAGACCGAGTGCGGCAACCCAGTTCTTATCGATGATAGTTTCACCAGTAACCTGTGTTTCCAGTGCAAGGGTGGCAGCAAGCTGCTCATTGATATTGTATCCGATGCTTACTTCAAAATAACCCAGATCTTCCTCTTCTACCTCAATGCCCTCAATCTCAGCTGATTGAGTCAAACAATGGGTGTATATCAAACTGCTGAAAAGCTTACCGCTCCTGAAATTGGCGCCAGCATTAAGCAGGATGCCATCGCCCGAGAACTCCTCAGATGACGCTTCCTGATTTAGCCAGCCGTAGCCGATTCCCCCGAAGAGCGAAAAGCCTTGTGCGATTTCTCGCTCATAATTCAAGAGGACACGAAACTCGTCGCTATCATAAAGGTCACCCTCAACATATTCGTAGCGGCTATCGATCGAAAATTCAGTGCCGAAATCAAGTCCCCCGTTGACGCGAACTCCCGCGACATCGTCAGATTTAGCTTCGGTGACTTCTTCGAATTCACCAAAAACCCCGCTCACTCCGAAATACGGGCTGAGTCCGTAGTTGGTTGCGACGGCTGGAGGCGGTGATTGAATAGGAGCTGAAACATCACCCGCGAAAGCTGGGGTGATTCCAAAGGTTGGTGCAAGTAATGCGATAATTGTTCTTTTCATAGTGAGCCTACTTCGTTGGTTATTATTTGGATTCTTACGACGGCACAGAGGTCAGCGAGCGGCGACCGATTTGCCAAGATTTTTTTGCCCGTCACCATTCCGGGCTTGGGAGATTTCTCTCCTTGGCTCGGATTTTGCGTTGGATGCCGCATGGGAGCACGTTCCGGCCGCGCAAGGGATGGCAATATGACCGGCCCCCACAAAACCATTCCGCGTGGGTTAAGCATCGTTGGCCCGCGGATTGGACGGGCAGATTAGGATTGATAGGAATTGGCGAGGGTGACGAGTCTTGCACGGCGGTCCCACTCGAAGGTGTCTTTCCACTGGCCCTCGTTCGACAGGATGTTGAACCACGCTGCGACTTAGTCGTCGGTGGCCAGCTCGCGGTAGTGTTTTAAGATGATGGATGGCGAATCTCCGGCTTCGAGGGCGACTTGATCGGCGCTTTTGACGATGGCGATGCGATAGGTGATGAATGAATGTCTCAATACATTGCGTGGCTTGAGCGTGCGTGCGAGAGCGGAGAGCAGCTCCACCGCTGTCACATAGTGGTCGCGCTCGTGCGGCTTCATGTCGGTCACGTGTTGCATGCCGGATTGAATCCGCTGCGCCACGAAGAGCGCTTCCTTCTTGGCTTCATCGAGCGAGTTGAAGATTTTGCGGATCCTTTTGCCGTCGTGGTAGGAGCAGAGCATGAAGCGGATCCGTCCCTCGGATTCCGAGCGATAGACGGGCACGCGGGCCGAGACTAACTTCACCGTGGCGATAGGCCCAGCTTTGCGTGCTCTATGGGTTTTCGCGGTTTTGGCGCGGCTAACCGATTTTACGTTTGTGCAAGCAACTGATTGGCTGGAAGTGGCTCTTCATCAAAGATTGGGGACATGAGGCAAGAATGCCATAATCTCCCCGATGTTTATTAACCTCAATATAGTCATGAAGGGTTACATCCCCCTTCAAGGTCATTAATCCACCTCGTCCGCGATCCATGTCCAACCTGAGCCCGGATCCGCGCCCAAATGCTGCCCTCGTTGTGACGGGACACGACTCCGAAGCAAAGGCCGATACCAGCGCAAGGTCCGCCACCTCGATTGCTTCGGGCAGGCGTCACGCCTCATCGTCCACACCCGCAGGTTCCTTTGTCTTTCCTGCGACAAAAGCTTCATT
>JBEGOB010000468.1:0-6506 GCA_041182265.1 Verrucomicrobiota bacterium
GCGCCGCCTTTTCCCCGGACTTTTCCATCCAGGAAGTTTCCGGCATAAAATTGAATCGCTGGCGGATCGGTAAAAACTTCCATGACCCGACCACTTTGCGGGTGTTCAAGTCGTGCGGCGAGAGTCAGCCCGTCCGTCCCGCGCAGCACCCAAGCGTGGTCGTAGCCGCCTGCAAATTTTAAGGCTTCAAAATCCGCCTCAATCCGCTCACCCACGAGTGTTGGCTGGGTAAAATCCATCGGAGTTCCAGCCACTGGGGCAATTTCCCCCGTAGGAATGAGGCCGGCATCCGTCGGTAAATAAGCATCCGCATGCAGCGTTAAGACATGATCCGTGATGGCTTGGGTGGGATCTCCCGAGAGATTCCAATACGAATGATGCACTAAATTCACCACCGTCGGCGCGTCGGTCACGGCTTCGGCTCGCCAGACGAGCTGGTTTTTATCGTCGAGCGTGTAGGTGATTTTCACGGTGAGATTGCCGGGAAAACCCTCTTCGCCATTCGCGGAAGTGTAGGAAAATTCAACGCCCCGAGGAACGACCTTCCCACTCCAAAGAACTTTATCAAACCCCTTCAGACCTCCATGCAGGGAGCAGGGAACTCCACCCGGGGTGTTGTTCGTCGCGAGGGTGTATGATTCTCCATCCAGAGTGAATTTCCCATGTGCAATGCGGTTTCCGAAGCGTCCAACGCTGGCACCGAGGTAAAATTCGTCCGCCAACCAGCCATCCAAGGTGTCGTAGCCATGCGTCACATCGACCAATTGACCGCTCGCATCAGGAATTTCCATGGACACCAAGATCGCCCCGTAATCCATTACCCGCGCACGCAAGCCATTGGAATTCAATAAAGTGTACAAATGAACCTCGCGCCCGTCCGGCAACGTGCCGTAACTCTCAATTTGAACTTCTTTTCCGGTTTCCATTGCAGACATTGGTGGGGACGCCTCGTGACGATGAACCCGCTCAAAATCGTAATTCCAAAGTTCATCAAAGGCGCGCTCCCGTTTGTCTGATCCTGCCCATGATGCCAAGTCATAATTTACCCCCATATTTGTGGGATGACGCGCCCTTCCACCCATGATAAGCCTTTCTCCATGACCGACTCCCATGACTGGAACTCCACTCTCGCCGGAATTCTCGCTGAATTCAGCTGCCAAACCGGGACGATCCACCAATCCAACGATGGCATGCACCTCTCGCTCGTTTGCCAAATCGGCGTGCCTACCGCGCTCTTAGATAAAGTGAATTTTATCCCATTCGGCAAGGGAATCGCCGGTGCCGCAGCAGAACGCAGGGAAGCCGTCGAACTCTGCAACCTCCAACAGGATCTTGGCGGAGTCGCCAAGCCTGACGCTCGCCAGACTGGCGTCTCCGGCTCCGTCGCCATTCCGATTTTCTCAAACACCGACGGCACCGTCATCGGCACCCTCGGAATTGGCAAATTCACCCCACACGAGTTTTCGCCTGACGAAATTGCACGCCTTCGGGAAATCGCCACCGAACTCGCGCCTCGGCTCAATTGATAATCCTCATCCGAGGTGATTGACCCAGCCCGCGATGTCACTAGACTCCCGCCATGACAACGGTGGATGCTGCGACCAAAATATTGGATACCATGCTCGGGCACTTGGGATTCACGGCCACGATCGAGCATCAGGAAACTCATGATGGCCCCTGCCTCCAAATTCATTCAGCCGATAGCCAATCTCTCATCGGCAATGAGGGCGACCGACTGGATGACTTGCAATATCTCGTCAACCGCATTCTGCGACGGCAATTCCCTGATGCTGAACGCATCAAAGTGGACTGCGAGCATTTTCGCGCCATTCAGGAGGATCACTTAAATCAGGAGGTCAAAAGCCTCGCCGAGCGCGTGAAGGCCAATGGCAAACCGCTCCAAATGCGTCCTCTCAACGCTTACTACCGGCGCATGGTCCACAATATCCTCGTCGGTGATCCACAAATCGTCTCCCTTTCTCCGGAAGGAACCGAGCGACTCAAGCGCATCACAATTTCCATGAAATAAGCCTGATTTATCACCTCATGAAAAAATATCTCTTCGACTGTGGCACCCGCGACGCAACCGCATCCCTCGGATTTCTCGCACTCCGTGTCCTAACCGGCTTAATGATGCTGATCGGCCACGGCATCCCGAAAATCAAAAGTTACGAACTCCGCAAGGACTTGTTTTACGTCCCGGATATTCTTCCATTCAGCCTCATGACACCGCAAATCAGTCTCATCCTCTGCATTGCCGCAGAAGTTTTAGCTGCCACGCTCATCATCGTCGGCCTTGCCACCCGGCCTGCCGCATTCGTCCTTGGAATGTGCATGACCGTCGCCGCTTTCGGATTCCTCCAATCCGCACCATGGTTCGTCACACCCGCAACGACGGTCGCAACCAAGGAACTTTCATTGATGTATCTGATCCCCATGATCGCCATCATTCTCGCGGGTGCTGGCAGCTATTCGCTGGACGCACTGATCCACAAGGAGACCAAACGCCGCCGCTGGTGATCCCATGGAAACCCACCGCCTCGTCCTCCCAGGAGACCTCAACCACTATGGATTTCTGTTCGGCGGGCGCTTGCTCGCATGGATCGACGAGGCATCATGGATCGCCGCCAGCCTGGATTATCCCCACTGCCAATTCGTCACCATCGCCATGGACACCGTGGAATTCCACCACAGCGTTCGCGACGGAACGATTCTGAAAATTTCCTGCCTCCGCGAACGCGAGGGCAACACCAGCACGACTTACGCGGTCAAAGTGATCGATGAAAAAGCGGGCCCATTGCCAATCTTCTCAACCCGCGTCACCTTCGTCAGCGTCGACGACGCCGGCCGCAAGCGAAGCATTCGCGGCTGATCCCCATCTCTAAAACTGTGGAAAATTTGATCGAAACCATCGACATCGTCCTCCCCCTCGACCAATCCGAGGAGGATAGCGCACGCCGCAACGCTGCTGCACAAAAACTCGGCGTCCCTGCTGACCGCATCGGTGGCTTAAAACTCCGCAAACACTCGATCGATGCGCGGCAACGCGCCGTCAAAGTCCAACTCCGTCTCGATGTTTCGCTAGACGCTCCACTTCCACCGGACGAACCGCACCACTGGTCCGCACCGCCACTTCCGCAAAATGCTCCCACCGTGATCATCGTCGGCTGCGGCCCAGCCGGCATGTTCGCCGCACTCCGCTGCCTTGAAAACGGACTCAAACCCATCATCCTCGAACGCGGAAAAGACGCCAGCGCACGCCGCTTCGACCTCGCACCCATCCTCCGCGAGGGCCGCGTCATCGAGGAGTCAAACTACTGCTTCGGCGAAGGCGGAGCCGGAACCTTTTCGGATGGAAAACTCTACACCCGCGCCACCAAACGCGGCCCTGTCGCGAAAATTTATGAAATCCTCGTCGCCCACGGCGCACCGGAAGTCATCCTCACCGACGCCCACCCGCACATCGGCTCCAATCTCCTCCCCAACGTCGTCAAAGCCATCCGTCACTCGATCCTCCAAGCTGGCGGCGACGTACGATTCCAAACCAAGGTCACCGACTTACTCACCTCCGGAAACCAGATCCATGGGATCGTCACTGCCACAGGCGAGGAAATTTTAGCCAAGTCCGTGATCCTCGCCACCGGCCACTCCGCTCGCGATATTTACCGCCTACTGGCCTCAAAAAAAATTCTCCTCGAGCCGAAGCCCTTTGCCGTTGGTTTCCGCATCGAGCACACACAACCGTTCATCGACCGCACTCAATACCACCTCGAGCCCGGCCAAGCCCGGCCACGACTCCTCCCCGCCGCGCGCTACCGCCTCGCCACCAAAATCCGGGACCGCGGTGTCCATTCATTCTGCATGTGCCCCGGCGGCTGGGTCGTCCCTGCATCCACGGAAAATGACGAAGTTGTCGTCAATGGCATGAGCCTCTCACGCCGAGATTCCCCATTCGCCAACTCGGGCATGGTCTCAACCGTCGAACCAGAAGACTTGAAAGCCCTCACTAAGCAGCATGGTGTGCTCGCCGGGCTCGTCTTCCAAAAGGAACTCGAACGCACCGCAAAACAAGCTGGCGGCGGTGGCCAAGTCGCTCCCGGCCAACGCGTCGCCGATTTCCTCACCGGGAAAATTTCATCCACACTCCCAGAGACTAGCTATTTCCCCGGACTGCGCTCGGCTCCACTCGATGAATTACTGCCACCCTGGATCACCAGTCGCATGCGCGAGGGCCTTCGCCTCTTCGGTCGCCAGATCCAAGGCTACACCTCCTCGGACGCCCTACTTCTGGGTTTTGAAACCCGCACCAGCTCACCCGTTAGGATTCCGCGACGTGACGACACCCTCGAACACCCGGAATTACGCGGGCTCTTCCCCTGCGGTGAAGGTGCAGGATACGCCGGCGGCATCGTCAGCGCCGCCATGGACGGCCTGCGCATCGCAGATGCTGCCTGCGTCAAACGCTAAAAAAGCGGCTCTCCGCGAACGGAGGCCGCTTTCAGGGTTTCTACAAACTCTGAAAATCAGTAGTTATATTGCAAGGAGAAGTTAAACTGACCACCCTTGTCAGCCTCCTCATCCGGGGAACTCACAGGCACCGCATAATCCAGCGCCAGCGGGAGTGGACTGATCGGCAACTTGAGCCGAATCCCCAGACCCACATCGCTATACACGTCCTCAGGACTCACATCCCAGCTACCGGGATTCACAAATCCAACATCATAGAATACCGCTGCACGCACGGTCTCAATAATCGGCACGGTGTATTCCAACGAGGCATAGCCCAATGACTGGCCACCATACACTTCATTCGTGTAACCGACATCGCGTGGCCCAATGTCCCGGAACTCAAACCCGCGCAGCGTCCGTCCACCACCAAGAAACATCCGCTCGAAAACTGGAATCTCATCTCCTTGGACGCTGTCCACAAACGCCAACTCACCGTTGACGGAGAAAATCGAATCCCACTTAAGAGTCCAATATTTCTGGCCCTGCGCAGACAAAGTCACTGTATCCACATCACCACCTAACACCGCACCTGCAAGTGTCGCCCCAAGATCAAATTTATGACCACTCCGCGTCTGCACAATGCTATCTCGGCTATCATAAATGTAGTTCACCGCCAACGCACTCCTCAGGAAATCTCCACCGATCGCTTCCTCCGACAATTCTGAATTGTCTCCATTATCCCCGGGGGAATTCCGATCAATGTAGTCCCGCTCATTCACTTCCGAATCAACGCTGACCTGCTCAATCCGGTATTCACCCTTGAGCGATCCTTTCGCTCCCAAAGGCTTCCTAAGCGAAACCGCCGCACCCGCATTGGTCTGCTCGTAGTAATCACTGAAATAGCTCGATTGCTTGAAAAACAGTTCTGTCCCAAGCGACAACTGACGATCCATGAACCATGGCTCAACCAAGGTCACGCTCAGCTCAGAACGCTCAGCCCCCAAACGCATGTTCATCCCAAACCGCTGGCCAGCTCCCGTGAAATTCCACGGATTGAACAAATCAAAGTTCGATTGCTCGAGCGTTAGAAATCCGACAATGTTGTCGATCGAGCTGAATCCCACACCCACGCCAACGCTGCCTGTCGCCTTTTCCTCAACAAGCACGTTCACATCACGGTAACCCGAGCCACCCGGAGACCCACTCGTTTGCACCTCACTGAAGTATTGAAGATTCTCCAACCGTGACTTGGTGGTTTCTAACTCCACTGAGTTGAACATATCACCCGGCTTTAGCGGAATTTCCCGGCGGATCACTTTATCCTTCGTCTTGATGTTCCCCTCGATATTCACGCGCCCCACCCGGAATCGCGTGCCTTCGCTGATCCGATACGTGATATTCACCCGATTCGGACCCGCGTCACGGATGTCAGGAGTTACCATCGCATCCGCATAACCGCGCGAACCGTAGTAACTGCGGATCATCGTGATATCCGCACGCATTTTCTTGGAAGAATACGCGTCGTTGCCATTCAAAGTCAGCGCTGGGTAGAGTTCCTCAGGCTTGAAAACACTCATCGTTCCAAATCCAACCCCTGCGACCGTGTACTTTTCACCCTCGCTGATCGGAATGACCAAATCCACCCGACCATCCTTCACCGGCTCCCGGCGGATTCCCGGACTGCTCGCACGGAGATATCCTTTGCTCCGATAATAATCCAAAATCGCATCCAAATCCGTATCCAATTGATCGGACTCGAAACGCCCGGACTTGGTCAGCCAGGAAAACCAACCCTTTTCCTTCAACTTCATCTCTTTCCGCAACTCGGGATCCGTGAACTGCGTCACTCCCTCAAACCGAATTTTCCGAATCTCATTCTTGGTCCCTTCGTCGATGACAAAAATCAAATCGGACAGGCCTTCTTGCCCCGTCGCCTGCGTGCGGTGCGTCACAGTCACATCCGGATAGCCGTATCCCTGATAGTATTTCTCAATATTCCGCCGCGCCTCAAGAATCTGCTCGTCGCTCAAAGCCCCGCCCGCCTTCATCTTCGACTC
>JBEGOB010000469.1:0-8072 GCA_041182265.1 Verrucomicrobiota bacterium
GTTTGCAAGGTTGGCAGTTGGGATAAGCCTGCGATTTTCCGGCGCAAAGACCGGGCCAAAAACGGTCCGGGGTGTGTGCCCGCGTGAGCGTGCCGCGGGGAAGGCGCGCGCGGATGCCGGGTTGAGATCTGCGGTCGTGTTAGGGCTTTTTATCGAGGAAGATCAGCATTTCGCTGGCGGCGAGGAGGAAGGCCCCGACGCCGAAGTCGGCCGTGGATTTAGCGTCCACGACTTGTCCGGGGATTGCCTTTTCGCCGATGGGTTGGACGTAGCCGAGCGTGCCGTCGGCTTGGACGGCCGTTTGTGTGAGATAGGTCCAGCTTTTGCGGACGACGGGGAGATAGGTGGCGCGGTCTAAGAGTCCGTTATTGAGGCCCCAGAGGTATCCGTAGGTGAAAAACGCGGTTCCGCTGGTTTCTGGGCCAGGTGCGTGCGCGGGATCGAGGATGCTGCGTGTCCAGTAGCCGTCGCTTTGCTGGTGGCGTGCGAGAGTCTTGGCCATGGCGAGGTAGGTCCGCACGTATTCCTTGCGGTGCGGGTCATTGGCGGGCAGTTCATCAAGCACCTTCGGGAGTGCTGCGAAGATCCACGCGTTGCCGCGTGCCCAGAAGTCTTTGGCTCCGTTAGCGGATTTGTGTTTTGGATAGATGTATTTCGCATCGCGGAAGAATAAGCCGGTTTCGCGGTCGTGCATGAGGTCCTTGGCGAAGGCGAAGTAGTCGTGGAGTTTCTTGAGGTAGAGTGGGTTTTCTGTGAGTGTATGGAGTTTGGTCATGACGGGCATGACCATGTAGAGGCCGTCCGCCCACCAGAGGTAGTCGTCTTGGCGTGTGGACATTTGGTATTCCATCACCTCTTTGGCGCGGGCGATTTTCTTTTCATCCGGATGGAGGCGATAGAGATCGATGTAAACTTGGAAGCAAATTTGCCAATCACCGAAGAGGACGAAGTAGTCGCTCTCGCCGTAGGAATACCTCCATTTTTTGCGGTCATTGGATTTCGCGCCTTGCCAGAGATTTTTCTCCGCCCATGCCTCGGAGTAGGCGCGGTATGCCTCGATGCCGGTGGCCTTGAATGCGGCCATGTTTCCGGTGTGATAGGCGGCTCGATTCCAGAAGGCGTCGCCGTGGTTTGGGTGCTTGGCTTGCCAGGCGTCATTCACCTTGCGGATGGTCTCGATGATGGCGGGTCGTGAGGTGGGTATCTGGGAGGTGGCTGTGTCCGATGGCGCGGCCAGTGCGGCGTGAGAGAGGCTTGCGGCAAGTGCGAGGCGCGCCAGAAATTTCATGGATTTCATAAGATGGGACGGCAGCGTTGAGGCTGACTTAAGGTTGTGTTTCGAGGCGCACTTCGAGTTCTTGGTCAGGGAGGCCACCGAGTTCGAGGGATTTTTCGTAGGATGTTCTGGCATCTTCGAGGCGCTGGGTCTGAGCGTAGAGGCGTGCGAGATTGTAATGAGGCTCGTTGAGTGTGGGATCTGCGGAGATGGCAGCTTTGAAGTGGGATTCAGCATCGTTAGGACGGCCGAGATTGAGGGTGATGCCCCCGAGGAGGATGTGGCTTTGGGCGACGTCTGGTGCGAGTTCTGCGGAGAGTTTCAGGCTAGCCTCGGCGGCGGGGAGGTCGCCGGTGGACATGAGTGAGAAGCCGAGCATGCGGTTGGCGTAGGGGTTGTTGGCATCCAACTCGACGGCGCGGCGGAAGGTGTCTGCGGCGGCGGCGGGGTCTTTGAGGCGGAGGTGGACGACGCCGAGCTTGCAGAGTGCGGGGACGTGGCCGGGGTGTTGCTCGACGATCATTTCAAACAATTCACGGGTTGGGAGCAGGCGGCCGGCGGCGAAGGATTTCTCGGCGGTGCGCTCGAAGACGGCGATGTCGCGGTTGAGTTCGCTGGTGTTGCGGCCCACGGTTTCGCGGTCTTGGGCGAAGCGTGAGATGAACTCGCCATCGACGTTTTTATCAGCGATGAGGCGTTGTTCGTCTGGGGAAAGTTGGATTTCCTGGCCATCGAAGAGATTGATGGCTTGGGCGATGCGGTCGTCTTGGGTGCCCATGTCTTTGACAGCTTCCACGAGGAGGTCGCGTGCTTGGCGGCGGCGTTCTTGGATGCGGAGTTGGCGTTGGATGATATCGCGGAGGACGGCGACTTCCGCGGGGTCGGCGGCGATTTTTCCGGATGCGAGAGCTGTTTCCTCGCCTTTCAAGCGTGTTTCAAGATCAAGGAGGCGTTGGTCCTGTTGGCGTTTTTCTTGGTGGAGTTTATTGATTTGCGCCTTTGCGATGGCGAGGTCGCGGATGGCATTGGTCATGTCGTCCTTGGTTGAGTTGTTGTCGAGGTTGAGGCGTTCGACTTTTTCGTTAGCTTCGCGAAGGTCCTTGGCGAGGCCCATGTTTTGTTGGATGAGGTCTTGGATGCGGCCGTCCTCGTTGAGTTTGAGAAGTGCGCTCATTTGATCACGCTCAAGGAGGAGAGAGTCGCGCTCGGTGCGAAGTTGTGCGAAGGCGTCGCGGCTTTGGTCGAGTTGTTCGATGAGGCTGGCGATGCGTGAATTGGCCTTGGCGAGTTCTGTATCCTTGGCGGCGAGTTGTTTTTCGAGTTCTTGGAGTTGTGAGCGTTGTCCGGAGACGACGGCGTTAGCGACATTGCGCTCGGCTTTTAGGTCGCGGTCGAGATTGGCATATTTTTGCTGCATCACGGTGAGGTCCGCTTGGAGGATGGCGATTTTCGAGAGAGCTTCCGTGTGTTGCCCGCGGCTTTGAGTGAGGGCCATGGCCATGGCTTCGCGTTCTTGTTCGAGGCCGGCGATGCGTTGGTTGAGAGCCTTCATTTCCGTCTCGACGGGGCTGGTGGCGAGGCGTGAGCGCAGGGCTTGGAGCTTGGATTCTGCAGCCTTCAACTCGGTTTGCATGGCGTTGCGTTGGCGTGCGAGATCGAGGGCGCGTGATTGGTTGCGTGCGGCGTTGGTGTCTGAGTTTGAGAGATTTTGAGAAGATTGGCGGAGGCGGTTTACCTCGGCTTCCGCATCCGCGAGGCGGCGAGCGGCGAGTGGGTCGGCATCAAGGATACCGGGTTGGACGGGGAGAGTCGCGTCTGGCGAGTCGCTGAGGGAGCCGGATTGGCGGACGCCGCCTTCAAGTTCAGCGACCGCGTTACGATCTTTTTTCCATTGTTCTTGGGCGTTCGGGAAGATGCGTTTTTGGGATTCGAGATTTTTTGCGACGCTGCCGGCGACCATTTCTGGTTTCCATTCCGGGTAATACGTGCGGACGGATTCGAAGAGTTTGCGAGCGGTTTTGAGTTTTTCGAGGGCGGCGAGGAAGTCGCCTTTGTTCTCGAGTTCCTCGGCGGAGCGGCGCGCGAGGTAGGCTTGGAAATAGACATCCGATGGGTCAAACTGCGCGGGACTGAGCGGCGGCGCGGTCTGTGCGGGGGCGGTGTGGGCCGCGAGCAGCAAGACCCAGCCTGCGAATTGGAGGGCAGGCAGGCGCAAGGTTTGGACGATCCGTTTGAGCATGGGGTGGTGAGTCTAAGAAGGACTTCGCGCGGCGGCAAGCGGGATTCCCTGAGGTGGGGCGGCGCATCCAAGGGGTGATGTTGAATTTCCCATCATCGTATCAGGATATGAAGATTTGATTCTTGAAGTGGGTCGATTCATGGCTATCTTTCGCGCATGCCACAGGCCGACTCCACTGCTGAACTTCAACGCGCGCTGACCGAACGGATTTTTGTCCTAGATGGAGCGATGGGGACGACGATTCGTTCGTATGGGTTGGGTGAGTCGGATGCGCGCGGTGCGAGATTTGCGGGGAATGAAAAGGATTTGTTGAATAACGGGGATATTCTTTCGCTGACGAGGCCTGAGGTAATTGGTGACATTCACAAGAGGTTTTACGAGGCTGGTTCGGACATTTGTGAGACCAATACGTTTTCGGCGACGGGCATTGCGCAGAGTGAGTTCTTCGTGGAAGATCCGCGTGAAAAGGGAGGGCGGAAAGATCCGGAATTTTTCCAGAAGATTTTGGAGGATAGTTTTTTGAACGATCTTGCGTGGGAGATGAATGTCGAGTCCTCGCGCTTGTGTCGGAAATGGGCGGATGACATTGGGACAGACAGTGGCCGGAAGCGGTATGTCGCGGGGGCGATCGGGCCCTTGACGGTGTCTTTGACCAACTCTCCGGATGCGAATGATTCGGGGTTCCGTGTTGTGACATTTGATCAAGTGTTAGCGGCGTATAAGCATCAGGTGCGGGCCTTGATCGAGGGTGGTTGCGACATCATGATGGTCGAGACGATTTTTGATTCATTGAACGCCAAAGCGGCGGTTGTTGCTTTGGAGGAAGTGTTTGCCGAGCGGGGCAGTCGCTTGCCGGTGATTGTTTCCGCGGCAGTTGGATTGGGGGGGGAGACGATGATATCCGCGCAGAAAGTTGAGGCTTTGTGGAATGCATTTGCGCATGCCAAGCCATTGGCGATCGGGTTGAATTGTTCGTTAGGCCCGGATTTGATGAGGCCGCATTTGGAAGAGCTTTCCGCTTGTGCTGCGACGTGTATTTCGTGTTATCCGAATGCGGGTTTGCCGAATCCGCTGGCACCGACGGGATTTGATTTGGAGCCGAAGCACATGCACGACTACATGGCGGACTTTGCGCAGGCGGGATTGTTGAATTTGGCAGGCGGGTGTTGCGGGAATACTCCGGAGCATGTTGCGGCGATTGCGCGTGCGGTTGCGGGTTACGCGCCGCGTGAGGTTCCTGTCATCGGCTGATAGATCACGTATTCTGCAGAAATTTTTACGATAGAGAGATTGATATTTTTCCAATGAAGACCATTCCCCATGCTCTCCGGCTTTCCGGCACTGAGGCTTACAATCATACTTCCGACAAGCGATTCCTGATGATTGGTGAGCGCGCCAATGTCGCAGGTTCGCCGCAGTTTGCCAAGTTGGTGAGAGCGGGGGATTTGGAGGCGGCGGTGGAGATTGCGCGGCAGCAGGTTGCGAATGGCGCGAATGTGATTGATATCTGTTTCGACGACGGGTTGATCGATGGCAAAGCGATGATGAGTCGCTTTCTGCAGTTGTTGCAGGGGGAGCCGGATGTTGCGAAGGTTCCGATCATGGTGGATTCCTCGAAGTGGGAGATTCTCGAAGAGGGATTGAAGTATTTGCAGGGCAAGGGGGTGGTGAATTCGATCTCGCTCAAGGAGGGCGAGGAGAACTTCAAGAGTCAGGCGCGGCATATCATGCGTTATGGCGCGGCGGTGGTGGTGATGGCGTTTGATGAAAACGGCCAGGCGGCGTCGTATGCGGAAAAGATTCGGATTTGCGAGCGGGCGTATCGGATTTTGGTGGATGAGGTGGGATTCAATCAGGACGACATCATTTTCGATCCGAACATTTTAACTGTGGCGACGGGGATCGAAGAGCATAACAACTACGCGCTCGACTTCATCAATGCGACACGATGGATCAAGGAGAATTTACCGGGAGCAAAAGTCTCGGGAGGAGTTTCCAACATTTCGTTTTCCTTTCGAGGCAACAACAAGGTGCGAGAGGCGATGCATTCCGCATTTCTCTATCATGCGGGGAATGCGGGGATGGACATGGGGATCGTCAATGCGGGAATGCTAGAGGTTTATGATGAGATTCCGAAAGAGTTGTTGGATTGTGTGGAAGACGTGTTGTTGAACCGTCGTGTAGATGCGACGGAGCGTCTGTTGGAGTTGGCGGAGCGTTTCAAGGGGCAGGGTGGGATCAAGCTGGAAGAGGATTTGAGTTGGCGGAGTGCACCGGTGGAGAAGCGCTTGGAGCATGCCTTGTTGCGTGGGATTGATAAATTCATTGATGAGGATACGGAAGAGGCGCGTCAGAAGTATGTGCGGCCTTTGAAAGTCATTGAAGGACCGCTGATGGATGGGATGGGTGTGGTGGGTGATTTGTTTGGCGCGGGGAAGATGTTCTTGCCACAGGTGGTCAAGTCCGCGCGGGTGATGAAGAAGGCGGTGGCGTGGTTGACGCCTTACATGGAGGCGGATAAAGCGGAATTTCTAGCAGGAGACATTGCGGAGTTGATGGAGGAGAATCCGTCACTCACGGATGAAGAGGCGTTGCGTCTTGCGGAGCGTGGGCGGTCTGCGGGGCGGTTTTTGATCGCAACAGTGAAGGGGGATGTGCACGATATTGGAAAAAACATCGTGGGGGTTGTGCTGTCATGCAATGGCTTCGAAGTGACCGACATGGGGGTGATGGTTTCCTGCGATAAAATCTTGGCAAAAGCGAAGGAGCTTGGTGCGGATGTGATCGGTCTATCTGGATTGATCACGCCGTCTTTGGATGAAATGGTGCATGTTGCTAAGGAGATGGAGCGTCAGGGATTCAAGGTTCCCTTGTTGATCGGTGGGGCGACGACGTCTGCTGCGCATACTGCGATTAAAATTGCGCAGCATTATTCCGGGCCGGTGGTGCATGTGTTGGATGCTTCGCGTTCGGTGCCGGTGACCACCTCGCTGTTATCGAAGGAGCAGAGAGAGGGATTTGCGTTGGAGAACCGTGAGAAGCAGCAAAAGCTGAGGGATAATTTCTTGGGGGGACCGAAAAAGGAGACTTTGAGTTTGGCGGATGCGAGGGCGGCTGGGCCTAAGTTCGACTGGGAAGCTTACACGCCGCCGGTGCCGACGTTTTTAGGGACGCGCGCGATTGGTGATATTCCGGGCGCGGTGTGGGGAACTTCGCTGCGTGAGCTTGCCGACTACATCGACTGGACGCCATTTTTCCATGCGTGGGAGTTGCGTGGTGTTTGGGATCGGGAAAAGAAGATTCTGAAGACGAAGAACGAAGCTGGGGCTGCGGAGGCGGCGAAGCTCTATCTGGATGCCATGGCATGGGTGGAGCGGATCATTGCGGAGGAGCGATTTGAGCCGCGCGGGACCTACGGTTTCTTCCCGGCGAATGCGGAGGGGGATGATGTCATCGTGTGGTCGGACGAGACTCGGAAGGTCGAGCGGATGAGATTTCATTCCTTGCGGCAGCAGGTGAAAAAGGATTCCGGTAAGCCGAACGTCGCTCTAGCAGATTGGGTGGCGCCGGGGAAGGCAAAGGACTACATCGGAGGTTTTGTGGTGGGGATTCATGGGGCACATGAATTTTCCGATGAGTTGGAGAAAGAGATCGATCCTTATGGGTCTATCATGGTCAAGGCGATCGCGGATCGATTTGCGGAGGCGTTTGCTGAGTTTTTGCATCACCGTGCACGGATTGATTGGGGCTATGAGACTGAGTTGGAATTGACGACGGACCAGTTGATTCATGAGAACTACCGTGGGATTCGTCCGGCACCGGGCTATCCTGCGCAGCCCGACCACACTGAGAAGCCGCTCTTGTTTGATTTGTTAGGTGCGGTTGATGCGACGGGAGTGACGCTGACGGAAAGTTGTGCGATGCATCCGGGAGCGGCGGTGTGTGGCTTGTATTTTTCCCATCCGGACAGCCACTATTTCGTAATTTCCGAGTTGCAGAGAGATCAGATAGAAGACTATGCGAGGCGGAAGGGTATTAGCGTGGAAGATGCGGAAAAGTGGTTGGGGCCATGGCTTGGATACGCTTGATGAAGGGGAGGAAATGTTCATTGTCCGGGGATGCGACTGTTGATGTGGTTCATGGTTTTGGCGGCCTTGGTTTTGGGGACGTGGTGGGTGTGGGGAGGCAAATGGGAAGATGATTTCACGCTGGAGGGAAGTGTGCGTTGGCTGGCGGGCGCGGGATCGTGGGCGTGGGCGGCTGGCATTTTGTTGTTGGCGGGAGATTTGGTGTTGCCGATTCCGAGCACCGTGGTGATTTCAGGTTTGGGTTATTTATACGGGGTGCTGGTGGGTGGATTGCTGGCGACGGTGGGCTTGATGTTGGCGGGATTTTTGGGTTATGGCTTGGGGCGTGTGTGTGGTGAGCGGTTTGCGAGGCGGTGCGTGGGGGATCGGGATTACGAAATGGGTGCGCGAATTTTCCAGCGGGGTGGTGCTTGGGTGGTTGCGATGTCGCGGGCTTTGCCAATTTTTCCCGAGGTGATTTCCTGCATGG
>JBEGOB010000470.1:0-2757 GCA_041182265.1 Verrucomicrobiota bacterium
GTGTTGGACGAGTTTAACGACTATTACGATCCTGCCATCAAGCGCGGGAATGTCGCGCAGTTCCGCGGGCCGGTCACCGTGGTGGAAGGCGACCTTCGCGACCGCGAGTTGATCCATCAGCTGTTCGACGACGGGAAATTCGATGTCGTCATTCATTTGGCCGGCCGGGCGGGGGTGCGTCCGTCCATCCTCGAACCCGAATTGTATTTGGATGTGAACATCAAGGGCACTTTCCATTTGCTGGAGGCGGCCCGACGCACGGGAGTGGGTCAGTTTTTGTTTGCTTCAAGTTCCTCCGTGTACGGGGTGAATCCTAAAGTCCCATTCGCGGAGGACGATGCCCTGCTGGCCACCATTTCCCCCTATGCAGCGACCAAGCTGGCCGGGGAGCAGTTGTGCTCAAATTACGCTCACCTCTACGGCCTGCGGACCGTCTGCCTGAGGTTTTTCACCGTGTACGGCCCCCGTCAGCGACCAGACCTCGCCATTTCAAAGTTTTGTCGAGCCATCCTCGAAGGGCGGCCGATCGATAAATACGGGGATGGCACAACCTGCCGCGATTACACGTACGTCGACGACATCGTCCAAGGGATCATGGGAGCCGTGGCCTATCAGGGGCCGGTTTTTGACATCTTTAACCTTGGCGGATCACAGACAGTGTCGTTGAACGAATTGATTGCCGCCTGTGAAGCTGCCTGCGGCCAGCCAGCCCTCATTAACTCCATGCCCATGCAGCCAGGTGACGTGCCCCGGACCAGCGCCGATGTCACCAAAGCTCGCCGCCTGCTCGGCTTCGCCCCACGCACTCAGGTCGAGGAAGGCGTGCGCCAGTTTGTCAAGTGGTGGCAGACGGCGTGATGAGCCCGGCGCCGAAGGCGGGGCCAAACGGCTTTTTGCTCTGCTCTCTCGTGTGACGTTCATTCCGAGCATCTGGTGAATGGGATACGCTCGGTGGTATCTTTTGGCTTTATCTGAGTCACTTTATGAGGCTTTCCGGCCTTATCATACGTGATCCACTCGCCGACTTGGTGACCATTCTCGAAATGACCTGATCGAGATTTTGTTCCGTCCTTACGGAACCATTCCCAATAGCCATTCGTGGCTCCATCCCTCAAATAACCGACAGCCCAGACGCTTCCGTCTTTATGGTATACGGTGTGGGGCTTCGATTTCATGCGTGTTCATTTCTTGGTCGAACAGTAGGTGTCTGGCGATGGTGTTTGCGGAAACTCTGGTGCTGGCAGACGTTCGGTGGTATAAAGCCTCCATGCTCCTTGCGCAAATCGTCAATCAGACCGCCCACAGTGTCACCCAGACTGGGATCGGACTCGGTGCGGCCATTGCGGTGGTATGTTCATGGCAGCGGAATCGCTCTATTGTGTGGGCCATCCTCGCGGGCTTGCTCTCATGGATTTACGTCATTTACTTTGCGATCACGCGAGAACCAGACGAGACAAAATAACGATCGCATTCACTTCGAACAAGCCGGCTGGAGGTAACGCCGGGACGCTCCGCTGGAATGAGCTTGGACGATTACAATACGCAACTTCGTAAGCTCAAGCTGCCGATTGGGTTTGCGCTGTTTACACCCCTGATTGTGGGTATCGCAGGAAGCTTGTACTTGACGGCCAAGGTGGCCGATGCCTCCTCGTGGAATCGGGAGTGGGTCTTTATGAGCATGCTTCCAGCGCTGTTAGCGCCAATCTTTATAGCGTGTGCCATTGCGGAAGTCGTCGACAGGCGAATCGGCATCAAATGTGAGTGTGGGCAGAGCCTGTCGTTTGGGCCTCATGTGGCCCGCTTGAGTAAGTCCGGGGGGGGATTGTCCTCGGTGCGGTCGTTTTGCTGTCGCGGAGGCAGAATACGGAAGGAGCCGTCCCTCCTAACGCCTAGCTCGTTGCCAATTTCAGCCGTCATGACGGTAGTGGCGAAGGCAGCGGCAATGCGAAACCAACGGATATCTACCTTCGCAGGTGTCTGTCATTGAATCTCAAGCAGGCCTACGGCGGCAGAGAAATCGGGGGAGAAAGAAGGCATTGTTGTTCCGTCTTGGGGCGGAATCAGGAAGGCGCGATTCTCTTTGAAGGCGAAATCACAGAGCTGAGGATTTCCATCATCCGTCGGTTCGTCTCTGCATTCTTCACTGCCAGGCGGATGGCGTGCTCTCCAAGGCGTGCGCCCATGCGGCTTGCATCGCGGAGGAAGAGGCCGTGTTCACGGCACCTCCTGATGATCTCGTCCGCGGGGAGTCCGTCTTCCGGATGGTGACAGAGCAGGAAGTTGGCAACGCCAGGAATGACTTGCCAGCTCAGGCTCCGGAGATCTTCGGCGAGAGCCTCACGCAGTGCGGCTGTTTCGCGCCATCGTGCACGATAGTAGTTAGGTGACTCCAGCGCGCGCACGGCGGCGAGCTGCGCGATCAGGCTCACGACCCACGGCGGTGTGAAGGCGCGCAGCTCCTCCAATTGATGTGGGCCGGCGCACAGGTAGGCTACGCGCGCGCCGCTGAGCGCATAAGCCTTCGACATGGACTTGCACACGATGATATTTTCGCTCTGAGCGGCGAGACGTTCGAGGGACTGCGCGGAGTCCACAAAGTCCACATATGTTTCGTCTACCCACACGCGGGTCGAAACATGTGCTGACTTGACCAAGGGTCCCAGTATTTCCGCGTCGAGGTGCCTGCCGGTCGGGCTGTTCGGATTGACGAGCACCGCGAGATCATAAGGCACGGGTCAGAGCCGCCTTCAACGCATC
>JBEGOB010000471.1:0-4428 GCA_041182265.1 Verrucomicrobiota bacterium
AGCCGCTCCATTGGCCGACGTCGGTTGGGTTGGCGGTTGGCGCAGCCGCTTCCGCCGCCACGATCCCGGAGGAGCCGAACGGGGTTTTGTTATTGTTAGAAATAGGACTACCATTGAGTAATTTGGCGCTGTTGTGGGCAGTGGTTAGAACGGCTCGCCAAGCGTCCTTGCGAGTCGAGTTCACATTGAAGGCTCCATCAAGGAACACGTGAGCGCCCAGCCTAGCGATTGCTTCAGGACGCAATGCCTGACCATCGATCAAGCGGTCCTTGGCGACTGTTGCAGTAGAAGCGGAAAGCACGCGGGGATTGAGCAGGCGTTTCTCCGGATCACTGGCAGCTTGGTCGAAAAACTCCCCGAGCACGGCCGAGGCATTGCGGCTGTCTTGATAGGGAGCACCAGAAGGAAATTTCCCACCATCATGCAAACTCGAACAGAACCACGAATCGAACAAGGCGGCATTGGCGAGATAGGAATGGTCGAAAAACGGCAAAATCTTGCCTACAGGGCCGTTATACAGACCGGAACCCGTGACCCCGTCGGCTTTAATGAACGGCGATGCGAAGGAATTTCCGATCGCGCGATCTACCTGTGGCGGCGCATACGTCATGGAGGAGAAAGCAATATCACCGGGTTCGAAATGGTATTTGCCAGCCCCTTCCATCGAGCCCAGTCCATTGGATACTCGAGCGTCGACCTGCCCGAAGCGGTCGGTGAAACCGTTGGCGATCGCATGGGAAAGCGACATGAGTGAGAGCGGCGGAGCGGCATCGAGTTGACGGGTGGCACTGCGGGTGACTCCGGTCTGAGCATTATGACCACCGCCGAAGCGCCCTTGGTCCTGGGAGTTGATGTCGATGAGCGCCGAGTCATAAGCCATGGGCAAGGGGTCGCAGCGCCAGATTTCCTGGAACTTCGTCAAATTTTCGGAATCGATGCCGCGGAAGGGACGGCTGGTGATGGCGGAGTTGGTCATCAGGCGCGGGGCACTGGCAAAGGCGTCGCGAGTGCCAGCGGACGCCTGCTCCACGTTCAAATAGGTGCCAAAGATCATGAACGGCTTGGGGCTGGAGTATTGCGAAACTCGCAGCCGTTGGCTGGAGCGCGATTCCGGGAACCATGCGGGATCGGGCTTGGTGAAATCGATCGTCGTGGGTAAAGCTGAGCTGCCGAGTTCCAAGCCACCGTTGCCTTGTGAGCCATCCATGCGGTGGCCGATGAATTTGTTGCAGTAGGTGCGGTTCACGCCGCCCCTCTTGGGCCCATCATCCGGGGTGACGACGAACTCGATGATATCGTCGCCATTAAGATTGTTAGCACCGAAATTGCCGACGATCAACCCCTGCCGACCAGGTCCCCAACCGGGGGAAAGATCAACGTTCGGGTTTTGGCTGTTGGAGTTAATGCTGTTATCCTTGTCGTAGCCGAAAATCTTGCATTCGCCCGGTTCGAGCGTGTAGCCGGTGGAGTTGCCGTTTTGTGCGAGTCCGCCGATGTTGCCACGCATCCACTTGAACTCGTCCACGCCGTAGGTGGTCTTGGGGTTGGATGATGCCCAGGAGCCCATGGTCAACGCATAGGTGTTGTTGCCTAGGTTCGACTGTGGACGGGTGGTGGCAAGGCCCGTGGAGTTGGTGACGGACCACTGCACTTTGAACGGGATCGAGAGCAATTGAACCGCGAAACTTGCACCCGCAGGCACTTCAACCCGCACGTTGTTAGGATTCCAGACCTTCGCCAGAACATCCATTTGCAACTGCATGTTGAATTTTCCCGCAGCAGTGGCGGGTTTCGAAACGAAAGAAATCACGAACTGCAAGGAGGCGAACACCGGCTTGGTGTAGGAGAACCAAGGATCGGATAGAGCGCGATGGCGGAAATCCGACGACGAACTCTCGGCACCATTCATCATTCGCAGGCTGGGGACACCGCCGTTCCAGGTGAGATTGCGATACACATTGGCATGAGTCCACAACTCCTCAAGGTGAATGCCCGGCTGTTGGGCGGGATCACCGAAGCGATTCAACATCGCCGCCGGATCGCCGTTAAAAATGTTGAAACTGCTGTCATTGGCGATTCCCCCGCTGCCCATTGAGAAGCGGTTCACCGAAGCATCGGCCTTGTAGAGAGGAAGGTTCTCCACCTGAGTGCGGTCCAGCAGGGCGAGGCAGGAAAAATCGAACTTGAAGCGGCGGCGCGTGACATCCACCGGCAAGCCACGGCTGAATGCGGTGACGTCGTGAAAGAGTGAACCAGCGTCGGGGTTTTTCAGGGCCAACTGAGAGGTGCTCAGATAGCCCGCACGCTGCGGATCATCGAGCGGGATTTCGCCAAGTGCGGCGAGTCCGGCGGCGTTGGCACTGATACCGGCGTTGGCGCCGAACAAGGGCTCAGCCTTCACCCCGGCTGCGAATGCGGGCCGCGGAGCGCCGGAAACCACATGGGCCTTCATCGACTCATCCGCGATCCACCAAGCGAGTTTTCCGCGTTGTTGAGCGACTGTTACGGCCAGCGTCGGGCTGGTGACAACTCCCCCCGTAGGAGAGGCCTGCGCTCCGAGAGTTCCGGCTCCGACCATCTGGATTTCCGTGGTTTTTTGCGAGTCAACAAAAGACTGTTCACGCACATCCTCGGGGCCGGTCGAACTGACGAGCCACTGGATAAACTTCGGCTGCGGGCGGACGCTCAGCCCTTGGTCAGCATCCCACGCCTCATAGACTCCCGTCCACTGACGATGTGGGCTGGTTTCTGAACTGGCGACAGGCAGCGATTGCTCCGCAGGCACGGAAATGCGGCCATCGGGACCCATCGTCCGCTGCAGGTCTCCAAGCGCGAGCATCAAAGACAGCCGAGCGTTGGCGCGAGCGACTGCCATGGCCTGACTTTGCGCGGTCACGCGCAATTCCACGGCGGAAAGCGATAGCAAACCCACGGCCAGAACAGTTAGCAACACCATCAATGAGAGCGTGACCACCAATGCAAAACCACGCTTGCACGCTGCGGGGCGCGGGTGAAGTTCCGCAAGTTTGGAGTTTGGCGTCATTGGAGTTTGTCGTTAGAAAAAGAATGGTGAATCACAATGAACGGAGCTTAGGGAATTTGCGTGATCCTGAGCCGCACGAATTTCCGAGTATCGCCGGAAGGCAACGTGTACGAGATGGTGTTTTCATCGTTCACGGTGGGCGTCACCGGAACCCATCCGGCAAGGTCGGCGGATTGCTCGATCTGATAGTCCACATCGCCGTTGGCGCTTGCGGCGGTCCCCTTGCTGAAACTGAGAATCCCCCCACTGACCGTCCCTGGAGAACCGCTGGAAGCGGTGGGGTCGAGGCCAAGCGCATACTCCACGAGGTTGGCGATTCCATCTTTGTCAAAGTCAGCGGGGGCGGCTTGTCCGGTGATGCCGTTAGCGCTTGCCCAAGCGGCGTAATGATTCGGGATCGAGGCTCCCATGAGGGTGAAATCCGAGCCGGTCACCTTGCCGATTCCAAGCCTGCCCGCTTCACCGAAGACCACCAAGCTCCAGCGGATCGTTGTCCCCTCCCCCATCAGAATCGGGGTATTCGACATCGTGGAAGCAAAGGCCGTGGCTGCGGATGCCGACCCCGTGCCGACATTGAATAGGCTTCCGGTTTGGGTGAAGGTGATCCCGCCATCCTTACTGTAGAACAAACCAGCGGACGCCGGGCCGGTGCTGGTCCTTGATAGACTCAACCCCGCTATCCCATAGATTCTCACAGAAAAACCCGAGCTGGCGCTTGTCGTGAACGAGAAAAAATTGCCTGCGTTCTGCGCCGCATTGAAATCCGCAGTGGCAGTGAATTGCCGGTTCCAGGTGTTAGTCGGGGAACCGGAGGTCCCTTGACTGCCGCCGCCGGTCAGGACGCTGCCACTCACTCCCGTTAGTGCCGGGGTGGCGATTCCACTTCCCACAGCGATGGTATTTTCGGTGATATTCCATCTCAACAGATCGACGGCTGGAGGAGGGTTCGCGACATCGATCCGGCGGATGTCGCTCGTTCCGCGGATGCCGTTGGAGTCGGTGGCAATGGCCTTGAGGAAATGCGCTCCGCCACCCGGCATGATCGTGATCTCATACGGCGCCGTGGTGTCGGTGCCGAGCAAGGTTTCTCCATCAAAAAAGGCCACGCTTGTGATCACCGGATTGTTGCCGTCCGCTTGCACATCGACGGTGAATGGTATCGCTTTTCCATAGGCGAATTGGCCTCCCTGAGCAGGACTGGTGATGCTCACCGCGGGTTGCCAATTGAGGGGGTCGGTTCCATTGACCAAGATTTCCAAACCATCGGAAACTCCGTCTCCATCGGTGTCACTCATGTTAGGATGTGTCTTAAAGACCGTGCTTTCCGCTTCATCACTGATACCATCGCCATCGCTATCCTTGAGCCGAACGAGTTTCAGTTGTGG
>JBEGOB010000472.1:0-3684 GCA_041182265.1 Verrucomicrobiota bacterium
TCTGTGGTCGCTGATGATTTTTGTGGGTTTTGGTTTCTTGTTTACGTTTGCTTCCACGCGGGTGAATGCCTTGCTAGCCATCAGCTTCTCTTGGAGTGTGGAATTTTCCCAGCTTTACCATGCGCCTTGGATTGACGCCGTGCGTTCGACATTGCCCGGTCGCTTGGTGCTCGGTCATACTTTTAACTGGCTGGACCTACCTGCTTACACATTTGGGGTCAGTCTTGGGGCTTGGCTGGAACACAGCTTCAAGAGATGGGCCCTGAACTGACCAACATCACGTCCATCAAGTGCGCCACTTCATGCACGCTTGCCTGATTAAGGAAACGATTGAGACTTCAATCAATTCGATCATAAAACACCGCGCAGATGTCTACTGGAGGTTGTGTAATCATCACTTGTTGGAAGAAATATGAATCGCCTCAATCGTTCCTTCCGCAACGCTAATACGACCCCGCGCCGCCCTTGATGCGAAACGTTCCGGCAGGCAATCCGAGAATTTCAGCCCATCCAACCACCGCTTCGATATGGGTAGATTCTGCTGAGCCCTAGGATCAGCAAGCATCCTACGAATGGTGCTGCTCAGCACGGAAACATCGGTTTCGTAGGGCACTTTAAGACTGAAGTCGTCAAATCTCGCGTCAATACCTGCACTGGTTTCAAGCACGGATGCGAAGGCCTCGTTGAGGAATCGTCCGGCGAAGTTCCACCAAATTACATGATTCTCCGTTTGATCGCTAACGCAAGCGGTGCTCTCTGCACCTCTTGCGCGGTATTCCTCGCGAAGGCTCTCCATCTTCGCTTGGCATCGCTTTGACCAGCGTGCCGAAGCCTCATCTGACAGAAGCACTTCCCGCACGCCACGTGCCATTTCAAAGGAGAGCCCTTGCCCTTGCCCATACCAACGGGCTCGGCCCTTCGCAGCGCTGGGGATGACGAAGACCTTGCGTCCGGAAAAATCGATACTCTGAATGTCCCACGCACGTCCGCTTAGGATCAGTGGTCGGCGTTCTTTCCCTTCCTCCACGGCCACCGTCAACCAGTCCACCATGCCGATGCTATCACGGCCATGCACAACATCAAATAAGGGGGGAGAGGTGAAGACTGACACGAGCTCCAGAAAGTGTTTCCGCCCGAAGCGCTTCTCACCTTCGCGTCCAATGGATAGCAGAACACCGTCGGAAAATAAAATCTCAGAATCAATTAGGTGCTGGATGAGAATCGCCATCTCCTCCGCAGGCAGGTTTGAAAAAGCGGGAAAGTTTCCCAGCCAATCCCTCCAGCCATCCGCACGGATGCCCCCAGTCTGAAGCGTGAGTGCCAGCAATTGCTGCACGAATAAGTGGTAGGGATCGCGCGGTGCCACGATGGGTTCGACGTAGCCCTTCTCCCAGAGAGAAATTAAAGCTGTCGCGTGGAGTAGTGCGTTATCGGATGTCGCAAGGAAAAGACAATTTCGTGATGAGCCCGGTCGCCGACCGGTGCGGCCAATGCGTTGCAGAAAAGACGCCACGGTGCCCGGTGCGTCGATCTGGATAACGCGGTCGAGGTCTCCCACGTCGATACCAAGTTCGAGAGTGCTGGTTGCGACGATGACGCAATTGGAGTCCGAGCTGAATGCAGCTTCCGCTTCGCGGCGCTGTCCGGCGCTCAGAGAGCTGTGGGAAACAAAAGTGCTAATGCCCCGTTCCCGCAACATCACAGCCAACTCCTCAACGCGCCGCCGACTGTCGCAGAACACAAGCCGCTTCTCGCCCTCGTGGAGCTGGCTGATCAAGTAGGCGGCGTTTTCCAGACTGCTGACATAATCGACACAGACATCCGCCTCAACATTGGCGGCTGCCACGGTCACCACCCGTCGGACTCCTGCGCAATGACCGGCTAGCCAATCGATCAATGTGTCCGGATTTCCCACCGTCGCGGAAAGACCGATACGCTGAAACTCCCTCCCAGCCAGCCTCTGAATCCGCTCGACGACGGCGAGCAGGTGAAGTCCTCGATCGTCTCCGGCGAAGGCGTGAATCTCATCGATCACCACCATCCGCACATTGACCAACAGCTCCCGCAGTTCCCGGCGACTGGAAATCAGCATCACCTCCAATGACTCGGGCGTCGTCAGCAGGCATGCGGGTTTATTGGCTTCAATCTTCTTCCTGTCAGCCGGAGAAACATCCCCATGCCATAGGCCGACTTCGTAGCCAACCATGCCAAAGTAGCTTTCCAGACGACCATGCAAATTGTTGAGCAAAGCCTTGAGCGGACATAAATAGAGGATCGAGGTGCCGTCCCAATTCTCAGTAAGGAGCCGGGAGATGGCGGGCAACACGGCAGCCTCGGTCTTGCCGCCAGCGGTGGGCGCGATGACCAGCGCGTGCTCGCCGGCAAGAATCGGTCCCGCCGCCAGCTCCTGAAGTGGCCTCAGTTCCGGCCAGCCGAGGGTATTGACCAGGTGGTGGCGGAGAAGCGGATGAAACGAATCTGACGGGCGCTCCCTCACAGCTTGAGTTGGATGTCATCCGGAGAGACCGCGGCGATGGCCGAGCGCTCCGCATCATTGAGTTCCTCGCCGGCGATCACCGGTTTGTAATGTTCCCGTGGGTTGAAATCTTTGTGCAGCTCCACGACATCGAGCAGCTCGGTGACGAGTTTCTTGAGGAATATCCGCGGAGCCAGACCCACATCGCCACCCAGACGGCCCGCGATGCCTGAGGCGAGGGATGAAATGACGTCGTCGTCCACCTTCGCGAGCACCCGGTCGCCATCCGCCAACCCAGACACAAAGATCCGCCGAACCTTCTGCCCAACTTCCACCAGCGACTCGTGCTTAAAAGGCATCAAACGGATCTGCGGCGCACGTGGATTATCGAAGCGATTATCCTGCTGAAATTCCGTCGCTAGACGCTGGGCCAATGGCTGCGATTTTTTGATCCCCTGAGGACCATCGAAGAAAACCGGAGTCCCCGTGATGACGAGCAGTAGGCCAGGGAAGCGGCCCGAGTCCAACTCGTCGAGCAACTGCCGCAATGCGTTTAGACTCTTCTCCCGCACGTCACCCCGCACGCGCTGCAAGGTCTCCACCTCGTCAAGCACCAGCACCAACCCGCCGTTCCCGCTGTCACGTAAAACCGTCAGGAGCCCTTGGAGAAATGTTGTGGCGCTGTTGTGGTCGATCTCGCCTTTGATGCCCGCGGCCCGCTTCACCTTGGCTGCCACGTTGGGTTGACCACCGAGCCACGCAATCAATCCTTCGGCCGTCTCCGTATCACCATCCGCCAAAGCACGGCGATAGGCACGCAGCACGGCTGAAAATGCCGGGGCGGTCCGAGCCACTTCCCCCAATCGTTTTTCCATCAACTTGTCCGTCTCATCGCGCAGGGTGTCCTCGGAAGCACCGGCGGCGATCACGTCCTCTTCCAAAGCATAAAACCAGCTATCGATGACTTCGCGAAGTGCACCCTCCCGGGTTCCGGATAGATTCAATCGCTCAACGAGTCTGCGATAGATCGTCTCCAACCGGTGCAGTGGCGTTTCCGTCTCGGAAATCTGCACCTCCGCTGCCGCAAAGTTCCGCTGCTTGCCTCGCTCCTGAATCCAGCGTGAGAAAAAGGTCTTACCACAACCGTAGTCGCCACGGATAGCCTTGAAGGCGGCGTTGCCTGCCGCCACGTGTTCCAACATCTCATC
>JBEGOB010000473.1:0-2977 GCA_041182265.1 Verrucomicrobiota bacterium
TCTTCAACAAGCCCGTAAAGCCAAGGAGGCTAGGGTCATTGATGTTGGTGGTGGCACCGCTGGCAAAGAAAGAACCGGCAGACTCGAAGCTCACTTCCTCGACTGTGACGAGCATGCCTTGGTCCGCATCCGTGAGAGTTGCGAGAGTCCGTGAGAGCGGAGTCACTGCATTTCCCGAGGAAACCGGAGCACCAAAGTTGACCCTAGGTGTAAACTGGAGTTGGCCAGCGAACACGGCGAGCGTGCCGACGATGTCCTTCACGTTGTCGCCCGCTGCATAGACGGTGCTGATGATTGCCGCGTTGTCGTCCACTTGAATGCCTGCAGCACTGTCTTGGAAAAACTTGGTATTGCGGGTATTTGTGCCTCCCGTGAAGGTGACCTCTCCCGTGACGCGATAGATGGCAGAGCCGGTTGGCATCGCGCGCAGAGCGGTCAAATTCGCCACATTGGTCGGCAGAACGTAAACCGAGATGGCGGGGCTGCTTGAGACACCACCGCTGATGGCGATGGCTTTGAGCGTCTTGGTGCCGGTGCCGTCCAGGACGTCGATTCCCAAGGCGTCGTCATACAAGCTGCTGGCTGCTGTTGGCGTCTGGCCATCCAGCGTGTAATAGATTTGTGTGCCGAAGGGGTAGGAAGCGAGGTTGGAAACCTTAACGTTTTGGTCTGCGTAGTAAGTGCCGCCGATCACACTCAACTCCGGTGCGGCAACCCCCGTCGTGACACCGATGATCGAGAGATTGTCGATCGCCAATCCGTCGTCATCGTTCGCGTCATTGGAATCCTTCCAACGGATAAAAGCAGTCTCACCTGGGGCGAGGTTCACCGGTACGACCACATCCGTCACAATCTTTTGGTTGGCTGGATCATTGCCATCGAGAACAGAATTACTTGCGGCCACAGTCGGCCCGGCAATATCCATCGGTGGGAATAGGTTGCCACCTTTCGTTGGATCCATGAAATTGCTGGTCGTGACCGTTGAGCCATCCACCTTGCCGTATTCGAAGACCAAGGTGTTACCTGCTGAATTCGCATTCCGCCAAAATTCTGCGGTGAATGAAAATTTCAGGCCCGTAAAAGCTTCAGCACTGTCGTTCTTGATCAGTGCTCCGAGACTCATCGTATTGGAATTTGAGGCGAGTAAGCCGAGTGCGCGATCGGGTGCACCTGACACGCCGTAATTATAAACAAGGCCACTAAATCCCGATCCATTGCTTGCGGTCAAATCCGTCGCAACCGCTCCAGTGCCACCGATTTTTGCAGCATACCAACCATTGAGGCTGGAGCTGGCGACTGCGCCAAGGTTGGCCGCCTCACCCACGGCACCAGGAATGGCTGCGGCAATCGTTGCGGTTCCAAGACCGTCGAAGTTTTGAGTGTAAGGTGTTTCTAAGGAGCTGATCGAAATGCTCGCGATGGGAGCCACATCAACATTGGTCACTGTGAGGGTCTCGCTGCGACTGTTGAAGTTAGTTGCGCTCACCATAATGACTGCCGCCTGAGCGGCGAAGCTGCTTGGATTGGCGACGGGAGTGACGTCGAAGGTCACTGCCGTTGCAGTTGCAGGAATAACCACCGAGGCGGGAACCGTCGCGGCCGCGGTGTTGCCGCTGCTGAGAGTGACCGTCAAATCCTCCGCGCGGGCGAAGGGGATGGTGACTGTGGCAACGGATGGGCTGGCGGAATTCTCTGGGATCGAGGCTGGAACAAGAGCGAGAGTGAAATTTGGCAATGACACCGTGGCAGTCAGAGCCACCGTGGGTGATGAGGTGAGATCCGCGCTGGCTACCTCGATATTGCCTGTCAAAGAACCGGCTGCGGCTGCCGCAGAAACGCGAACACTGACCGCTTGTGAAAGAGCACCGTCCGTAGGAGGAAGAACCAAAGGCGCAGTGCCGAAGACCGTGCCATCGGATGAGATTTCAAAACCGCTTGGAGGCGTGACCGTCACGCTGCCCGTGAGATTGGTGCCCGTCATCGTGAACGACTGCGTAGAAGAAACTTGGCCGAAAGTCGCAAAGAAGGGAAAGAGAGGAGTATCCGTGAGCTCAAAAGTCGGAGTGCCTGCGGCAAGGACCGTGCCACTGACCGCAACATTCTTGCTGTCTGCGCCTGCGCTGGAGAGGACCACGTTGCCGGAGAAATCACCCACTACTGCAGAAGCCGCCATGCGCACATAAGCCGTCCCACCGGAGGCGGACATGCTGAATGAGCTGCTGAATGTGACATCATCTGCAGACACTTCGAATTTCTCGGGGGCCGTAACCAAGATTCCTTCGGTTAAGTTGGCACCCGTAACCGTGAGGCTTTGGGATGGTGAAAATTCATTCTCTGAAGTAAGAAACGTTCCTAAAGATCCATTTACCGTTATTGTAGGTTCTATCACCGCTGGAATCAATGGTTGCAAACTCAACCAATCATTTGAAACAATCAGTCTACTGATTCGAAATGAAGCCGCTGATGTGGCGGATCCTTGCCTTATACTCACTGCAGCCAACGCTGAATTTTCGTTACTTGTACCCGCCCAAGTGACAGTTGGGATGTATGGATTATTATTCGATTCGATTAAGTTGTTAGTCGGATTCACATAAACCACTGCGGTATCATTAGAAGCACCTGCATTGAAATTGTATTTAAGCACCAAGGCATATTCTGCTCCAATATCCAATTCGGAAGTCCCGTAAATCGGCGAAGCACCTGTTACGCCGACCTGTACTCCGACAAGAAATTTACTTGCAGAACTGCCTCTTTTTATAAAGAAGCGCCCCGTAAAATTCGTTGCGGAAGCACCAGTATTAAAGGCTGTAAAATAGTCTCCCCCAGTTTGAGCGGTATCTACCTTTAATTTGAGTCCAAGATAGACACTTCCGCTGTTGGTAGAAGCCCAACCAACTCCAGCATCCTGTCCTGATGTTCCAACGACAAGCTCGTTATCTGTGATAGTTAGTGGTGAGGTTGCTGAACTGCCTATTTG
>JBEGOB010000474.1:0-4819 GCA_041182265.1 Verrucomicrobiota bacterium
TTAATGTTGCGTTGATCTGATGATCCGCTCCTTCGCTTGCAGGCAAACCGCCCTGTTCTTCGACGAACGGAAAACTCGGTCGTTCCCGCCGGACATCCAATGCGTCGCCCTGCGGAAACTCGCCCAAGTTCACGCCGTCACCGAACTCAACCACCTCGCCGTCCCGCCCGGCAATCGACTCGAAACGCTCAAGAGCAAGCGTAAAGGCCAACACTCCATCCGCATCAATGACCCATGGCGCGTCTGCTTCCGCAGGAAAACGGACGGACCCCATGAAGTCGAAATCGTCGATTATAACTGAATCCAAAATGAAAACACACGCTCCCATTCATCCTGGCGAGGTTCTCCGCGAGGATTTCCTGATTCCCTTTGGCCTCTCGGAATACCGCGTTGCCAAGGACATTGGCGTCCCGCCCCGGCGCATCAATGAGATCGTAAAAGGCAAGCGGTCCCTCACCGTGGACACTGCCCTACGCCTTGAACGCTACTTCGGCTGGCCCGCCGATGTGTGGCTCAATCTCCAATCTCACCACGACCAGCAAACCGCCAAGGCGTCACTGAAATCCGCTCTTGCTCAAATTCAGCCGTGCCCTGCGTTGTGAAAAGACGCCACTCTCCATCATCGGCGTTCCTCCTGACCACCGGGATTTCCATGACGCTTTCTGGCTGAAACTCCGCGAAGCCGACTTCGCCCGTCGCCGCGCCTACGATTGGCGGGCCGCGCTTATCCTCATCCAACAAGGCGTCACCGAATTCGCCACCACCATCGCTGTCGATCCCTCGCAAGGTAAAGGTTTGGGCTTGGCCTATTTCTCTTGGCCCTGCAAGGGTTGCGTGCTGCCTGCGGTTCTAGGTGCAGCGTATTTCAGTCCAGCCGCTGAGGAGTTTCACACTCGTAAGCGACCCGATGAAGCTGCCTCCCATGTCCCCGCCGCAGCGGGTAACGGTGTCCACTGCTGTCCATCCGACTTCCTTGGTGTCTCACCGTCCACGCAGCGACTCGGCGATCAAAGCCTTGATCGCCGAATCGCTGCGTGGAACGAGGCGTTTTTTGCGACTGCCGGTCTTGATTCATCTAAGCTTTCTTTGCCCATTGCGGCGGGCATTGGCCACGGTGTCCACTAGGATAAGGCAATGGAACTTATTAGCCGATCCGTGCACTTCCGCTTCGGTGTCACTCTACATGGCGCAATGCGAGTTGCCGACAAACCGCGATTTGGGGATTGAATCCCGCAGACAATGGGGGCACACTGCGGTGGGTCGGATTCATGCATGGCACCCGCGTCCGCGTCTTGCCAAGCATCAATCGATTCAAGCGTGTCAACCAAGTCAGTCCTGTCAAAGTCTCCTTGGCGGATTTCTCGCAACCTTCGGATACCCGCCCTAAAGGTGCCCCATTCAATCAAACAACCGTTTTCAGGAGAAGTTTAGTTAGGCTATGAATTTGTCAATTCATTGATTTTTAATGACTTGTGGATTTGACCTGGGAACCGCGAATGAACGCGAATGCCCACGAATAAGACTCTAAAAATGAGACAGTTGTAAAATTTGCGTCATTCATCAACAGGGTGAAGCTGTTGATAGATGGAACTCTTTGAAAATTAGCGTCCATGCCCGTTCATTCGCGGTTTCAACTTCCCATTTAGGTTTAACCGTCATCGCTCCCAGTTAGGGCTACGGTCGTTTTCTCGACGACTGTCTGGGGAGTGTCGTAAATCAGGCCGGGGGGGCTTAGAGCCAGTTGTTGCCGGGCCAAATTTTTTCGAAGTCGTTGTGGGGCAGCTCGGCTTGTCGGATCAATCCGTTGGCGGTGAGGGCGCCCCAGGGTCGCATTTTTCCGCCGAGAGCCTCGATGGCGTGAACGGTCCAGACGTTGCAGATGCGCGGGATGAAGTAGATGTGTCGGGATTCGAGGAGAACGCCGTTGCCCCAACTGGAGGTGCCGACGACTTGGGGTTTTCCTTGAGGGCCGGGGCGACTGCAGTCGTTGAGGAAGGCGGCGAGCTGGGTGCCGCGATGGCGAGGGACGCGTTTTCTCCAGATGCGTTGCTGCTGGCAGACTTCCGCGATTTCCCAGTCGGTGGGGATCAGTTCCATGACTGAGGGAGTGGGGGTGAAGAGGGCGCGGAAAAATTTGAGGGGCGAGTGGAGGCCTTTTTCCACGTAAGCGGTGCGGTCGCCCCAGCTGAGAGTGACGTATTTCGGGGTGCCGAAGCCGTCGGGCGGGATGAACCCAGACTCGATGAGCCAGGGGTAGGGGAAGACCATGCCGGTGTGGAGTTGATCGGCGATGAGCCAAACGAGAACTTCCGGCTCGGGGGTGGTTTGGACGGGTGCTGTTGCGCGGAGGCCGACTTCGTAGCGGCTCGGTGTGGGAGCAGGGGAGCCAGCGGCGGGGGGAGTGGGGATGGGTGCATCCGGCAAGCGGATCCCGCAGGCGCTGAGAAATAGAGCGCCTAGCAGGATCAGCGAGAGCTGGATGCAGAGCCGTGAAGGCGGCATTAGGCTGGGAGGAACGAGCAGATGTATTCGCAGATGCCGTCGTTGACCTTGATGGTGAAGCCGCTGTTGCCGGCGACGTCGAAGGCGGATCCAGCTTCGATGGTTTGGGTTTCGGTGGTGCCGTCGAGTGTGACTTCGCAGGCGCCGGAGATGATTTCCATGCGCTCAGGTGCGGCGGTGCCAAAGTGGAATTTCCCTGGGTAGATGAGGCCGAGTGTCTTGCGTGTGCCGTCGGCGAAGTGAACCGTGTGGGAGACGACGGAGCCGTCGAAATAGATATTGGCTTTGGAATCGACGGTGACGTTAGAGAATGAGGACATGGAGTGTTGGTTTGAGTTCAGTGGTTTATTTAGGGATGGAGAGAGGATTCGGTGGGCAGGCCGCTGTCATTCCATGCCTCCCAGCCGCCGGTGAGAGTTGCGGATGAGATTCCGAAGCTGGCGAGGTGTCTGGCGACGGCGCGTGCGTCTGGGCAGGCGAAGTTGGTGCAGTAAACGAGGATGGATTTTCCGTGGGCGACTGCGTTCTTCAGTTCTGCTTCGCGTGCGGTGATTTCGGCGACTGCGTTGGATTTCGGCAGATTGACGGCGCCGGGAAGGTGGCCGAGGTGGTAGAAAAAAGCGGGGCGGGCGTCGAGGATGAGCGCGGCGTCCGTTTGTTGAAGAGCGAAGGCGTCGGGGAGGGAAATGGATGTGATTTCTCCACGACCGTTCATGCGCGGGCGCTTTGGCTCGGGAGGCGCGGCTTGGGTGGATGCCGCAGGGGAAGGGCCGACCGGTGGGGATGCCACCGGATCGGCACACGAGGAGAGGCCGCACGCGATCGCGGCGGCGCATAGCCTGGAAGGGCGTAAGATCATTTCACGATCTCAAGCAGCTCGACGTCGAACACCAAGGTGCCAGCGGGGGCGCCTGGAGGTGGGCTTTCGCCATAAGCGAGTTTTGCGGGGATCCAGAGGCGGCGTTTCTCGCCCTCGACCATCAATTGGACGCCCTCAGTCCAGCCAGGGATGACTTGGTTGAGAGGGAAAACGATGGATTCGTTGCGCATGACCGAGCTGTCGAAGAGTTCGCCGTCCGTGGTCCATCCCGAGTAATGGACTTTCACTTGGTCTGTTGCCTTCGGGTGAGTGGTGCCGGTGCCAGGGGTGAGGACGCGGGATGCGATGCCGGAGGCGGTTTTTTCTGCGGATTCCGGGGCGGCGGAGACGTCTTCAGGGACGGTGGGAGGCTTGGGAGCTTGTTTGATTGAGAGGAGTTCGACATCGAACACAAGGAGTCCGCCGGGACGACCGCCGCCGGGGTTCTCGCCGTAAGCGAGGTTGGCAGGGATCCAGAAGCGGCGTTTTTCGCCGACGACCATGAGTTGGACGCCTTCCGTCCAGCCCTTGATGACGCCGTTGAGAGGGAAGCTGGTGGGTTGGCCGCGTTTCACCGAGCTGTCGAAAAGTTTGCCGTCGGTGGTCCATCCGGAATAGTGGACGGTGACTGTGTCCGCGGCGGCGGGGTGAGTCTCGCCGGTGCCGGGAGTGATGACTTTGGATGCAAGGCCGGATGCGGTTTTGATGGCATCAGCGGGTGCGGCTTGGACGTCGGCGGGTGTTTCAGGCATGTTATTTTCGGTTGCTGGAGGCGGTGTTGGTGCCTCGGTGGGTGTCGCGGTTGGCGTCTCGGCTTGGGCAGGAGCTTCCGCAGGAGTGTTGGATGCGCTGGAAGCGTCCGTCCCGGAGGTAGGTTCGGATTTATTGCAACTTCCTAGGGCCAGAGCTGCCACCATCGGCAGGGCGGTCCGTAGCGATTTCTGAGTGAAATTCATCCGCGGAAACTTCACTGGGCGCGCAGGTCTGTCAATCCCGCGAATGGGCGGGATTGAAAATTGAGGCTGCGTGACTTAGAGCGTCCGGTGGCGAACTTCCATGGCGGATGGCTCGTTGCAGTAGGGGCAGGTGAAGCGGCCCTTGGTGAGAACGGATGTTGCGACGCGGAGGCGGTAGCTGCCGAAGAGTTTGCGTGAATGGCGGTGCTTTGAGCAGCCTTTTTTCGCCAGCACCGGAGTCATGCAAAGTGGGCAGCGAGTGCGGGCCGCGGTGATCCATTGCACGATGATCAGTAAGAATGCCGCGCCCGCAAGCCAGAGCGCGAGAATGACCATGCGGATGTCGCTGCGGGCGATGGATGTGATGATAAGGGCGATCGCAGTCGGGAGTAAGAGAAATTTCAAGAGCACAAGCAGCGAGACGAGCCTGAAGCGATTGACGATGGATTTTGACCGAAAGCGATGCATTGCGTGAGTCCTGAGGCCTTGAGCCCGCAGGGGG
>JBEGOB010000475.1:0-4754 GCA_041182265.1 Verrucomicrobiota bacterium
AGTTGCCGGGCTTCACTTCCGGGGCTTATGCCAGCCAGAAGTTTCCCGGGGATACCAATGAGGATACGATTCCGAATCAGGGTGAAAACTGGACTCGGACGAATCCGCTCAATGAGAACACGGATTATGCAGGGGCGTGGGATGGCGATGTGGATTGGGATAACGATGGTGTTTCAAACCTGCAGGAAGTCGTGAGCGGCTTTACAGATTTCGGGAATGCGTTTCACTACAATATCTATGATAGCTCGTCGGTTCCCGGACAAGTGTCCACTGAGGCATTTGCGATGAACGGCCTGTTGGATAGTCCAAACTATTTGGTTGCGGACAATGGCATGCGGATCTGGGCGGCGGTGAAGGGAACGAAACTCTATTTTGCAACTTGGTCGTCGCAGGGTGGGACGAGTGATCATTTTCTTCTGCTCACAAACAACTTTGGAAATCCATCGCCGCATCCGTGGGCGAAGGCTGGAAATTCGAATTTTTGGTTTGGCGGATGGCCATGGTTGGCGGGTGAGGGCGATGCTGTTGCTACTCCGTATTCGGCGCTCAATCATGGGGGGGATGCGGGGCGCATGGCGATGGGATCGGCGGGAAATGTGTTGGAGGGTGAAGTCGATTTGATTGAGAAGTTTGGCTCGATGCCGAAGGTGATCTATCTGGCTGCTTTGGCTTATGGAGATGATGACGGTGGCGGCATTGTGTCCCAGTGCCCGGCAGCATGGTCTGTGGATAATGATTTAACGATACCTGAGTATGCTGCGGTGCGTGTGGACTCGATCCGCGATGAGGATGGGGATGGCTATCATGATGCAGGTGCGCCGGTATTTCTCTCAGAAGTGGATGGAGCTGTCGCGGATGCGAATTATGGCTTACGCCGGTTTTTCATTGATGAACTTGCGGGAGATGCTGCGGAGTTGACACTGCGGTTTTCAGTCGCGGGAAGTCCGAGCAAGGCGGTGACTGGGGTGGAAGTTGTCAGTAACCTTAACCGCCGCGCACATGCTGTGATTCAAGAGGATTTGGATTCAGTCAGCGCCAGTTCGGAAACTTATCATCGGGCCTATCCGATGACGGAGCTTGCGGGTGTATGGTCTGTGACTCTGCCGATTCATCAATGCGGTGCGTATCGTGCGACTGTGCGTTATTTCATCGGAGGAGAGGGGCCGTTTTACTTCACCGATCATGGGATGAGGCGCGATCTGGCAATTGTGGTGTCGCCTAAGAATGCATTGGACTTGAATATGTATGAGGTCAATCCGGCGATTGTGGAGGCGACTTCTGATACCAAAGCTGGGCGCTCCACATTTCGGGATCTTTGGATGGAAAACATGGATCGGCCGGATGCGGTGAGTGTCGGGCATTTCACCTCGTTGGGAGTGAACATGCTGTGGTTGCAGCCGATCCATCCGGTGGGTGTGGAGGGGCGTGAGAATGACCCCGCGAGTTCAGCAGCGTATGACCCCGGTTCGCCTTATGCGGTGCGTGACTACTGGAAGGTCGCGCCTTCGTTAGGTGCGGCGGACACCGAAGCCGGTGCTCTATCCGAGTTTCAGGTGGCGGTCGCGCAGTTTGATGCGGTGGGAGTTGGCATTATGATGGATGGGACTTTCAATCACTCCGCACCGGATGCAGTGCTAGGGCAGGGCGGTGTGGATTTGTTCAGTTGGGCGACCGATGCGACGCTTGAGATCCGGAATGCCAAGCCCGGGTGGTTTTCCAAGGCTGAAAATTATTCATTGCCAGCGACGAGTGCGTCTGAGTTGGCGCTCGCTCCGGATCGGTCCGATTTCGGGAAATGGTCGGATGTGCGAGATTTGTATTTTGGCAACTATGATAGCTTGGTGAAATATGCCTCCGCGTCGCACCGCGAAGAGTTTCTGTTGGAGCGCGACGAGACTGAGCCGCTGTCTGCGGCGACGCGTGAGTTGTGGGAATACTTCGCTTACTATCCGGCGTATTGGCTGGAGAAGACCGGGCATCCGGTCGGCACGCCGGCGAGTGAGTCTGGGCTGGGAATCGATGGCTTGCGCTGTGATTTTGCCCAAGGTTTGCCATCGGAATTTTGGGAGTATTGCATCAACAAGACTCGCTCGGTGAAGTGGAACTTTGTGTTCATGGCGGAGTCGCTTGATGGCTACCGGGAAGTTGCGGGATCCAAACGACATGGCGTTGGGTATCGCTCGGCACGGCAGTTTGATGTGTTGAATGAAAACATTGTGTTTCACTGGCGTGACACGCATTTTGGGTATCCTGCGAATGGTGAGGGTTCGGGCAGGGTGGGAGATCGTTCGACCGGCTCGACCTTCACTGCCTACAATGATCGGCGGCAGGCGTATGAGGGGGTTGTGTTGTTGAACAACCTCACGTCGCATGATGAAGTTTTTCCATCAAATGATGCGTATGCGATGGTGCAAGCCTACGCTCAGTTAGGTGCTTTGGATGGGATTCCAATGTTAATGTATGGGCAGGAAGCAGCCGCGCAGAATGATTTTGCCAGCTATGGGTTTTCCGGGATCGTCAACAACTCGCGGAACTGGACGCGTTACGAGTCGAATTTCGGGAAAAGCATACCAAATTTTAAGCGTTGGAATTCCATGTCGCAGGTTTGGCAGAATCGAGATGAGGTGGTGGAGAATCTTTATGGCAGGATCAATCGTGCACGTCTGGTCAATCCTGCCTTGCGTGGGAAGGGCGAGTATTTTCTGAGTCGGAAAAATGGGCTTGGAGTGGATCCGGGGATTTTCGCGGTCGCGAAGTTTGAGTCTGCAGGGACGCCTGTTACTGCGCAGAACGTGGTTTTTGCTTTTGCAAATACCGACTACGTAGCTTCTGCGAGCCGGAGTGCGGTGTTCGATCTATCTGCAAGTGTGGCGGGTGGTGCGAACTGGTTTGGGATTGAGTCTGAGAAGAGTTACAATCTTCGCGATCAGTTGGCTGAGAATCCCGATGCTTGGGTTTGGGCGGAGGATCGGACTGGCGCTGATTTGATAGAAAATGGTCTCGCTGTGAGTCTCAGCGGTTCCGTGGCGGGGATGAATCAGGCGCAATATCTGCGCTTGGTGGATACGAGTGTGGCAAGCGTTGTGGATAGTGATGCCGATGGTATGCCGGATGCGTGGGAGTTGGAGAATGGATTGGACGCGAATGATGGAAATGATGCTCTATCTGATGCGGACGGTGATGGGCAAAACAACCGTGCGGAATTCATTGCGGGGACGAATCCGCAGGACGGTGTTTCGCGGTTTGGTGTGCGGTCGGTCACTCGGAGCGCCGGGATGCTGCGCTTGGTTTGGAGCAGTGTTCCGGGTAAGACCTACCAGATTGAAAGCTCCGATGATCTGGTATCGTGGGAGTTTGAGAACGGGCAAGATGGTTTCCCGTTGCAGGTGAGTGCTGCTGTGGGCGCCGAGACTTCAGCGGAGCTTGCTCTTGCTGGAGGCGTTGCGCCCGGCAAGAGATTTTTCCGTGTGACTGTGGTGCCGTAGGGTGTGCATGCTGGTGAAATGCGGGATGCCCGGTCCATCGGCTTTTCATTTTTAAGCCTTTGGCGGGTTTGTGTCATTTCAAAGCGATGAGGTGTTGAGAAAGACGGGTGCCCGTGGGTTCTCGGTGCAATGCGGTTGACCGGCGGCTCGCTTCGGCTAGCGTCGGCCTCACCCATGGCAGGCTTTTTCAAATCGCTATTTCACAAAATCACCAATCGAGCAGAAATCGAGTGGGATGATCTCGAAGCGGAGCTCATCAGCGCGGATTTAGGGCTCAGTTTGACGACTTCAATCTTGGATGAGTTGCGTGGTTTGGGACGCGAAGTTTCTGCGGATGACGTGGTGGAAGTGACTCGCCGTCAGTTGGCAGCGCGCTTGCCGGCGGATTTCCAGGCGCCAGTGCCGAGGCCGGATGGGAAGCCATTTGTTATCCTCGTGGTGGGGGTGAATGGCACGGGAAAAACGACCTCGTCCGCCAAGCTCGGTTTGTGGCTTCAGAAGCGCGGGCACTCGGTGATGATGGCGGCTGCGGACACCTTTCGCGCTGCTGCGGTCGCGCAGTTGCAGCGTTGGGGCGAGCGCTTGAGCCTTCCCGTGGTGGCCGGCAGTCCGAATGCGGACCCCTCGTCGGTTTGTTTTCAAGCGCATCAGAAGGCGATCGCCGGGCAGACGGAATTTCTCATTTGTGACACAGCGGGCCGGATTCATACGCGGCACAATCTGATGGAAGAACTTGGGAAAATCCGCCGCACCTTGGCCAAGCAGGACGCGAGTGCGCCGCATCTTACCTTGCTGGTGGTGGATGCCACGACGGGTTCGAACGCGCTCCAGCAGGCGAAGGAATTTCACAAAGCCAGCCCGCTCGACGGCTTGATCGTGACAAAGCTCGATGGTTCCGGCAAGGGGGGCATCGCGGTGACCATTCAAGATCAGCTTGGCATACCGCCGCGTTTCATTGGCACGGGTGAGGAGCCTGAAGCGTTTGAAATTTTCCGTCGTGAGGCGTTTGTGAAGGAAATTTTGTAAAGCTCACTTGGGCACGTGTTGCGTGCAGTATTCTTCGCCGTCATGGCCGATTCGGAACTCGAGGCTGGGATCGCTCCGTTCGGTTTTTTTACAAATTGCGCAGGTGTGAAATGCCTCACCGTCGCCGATTTTTGCCGCATTGAAGCGCTTTTTCCGTTGGACGGATTCCCGCAGCTTGGCGGTGCCTCGGAGGGTGGGGATGGCGACCCAAAGGATGTAATTCGCGTAAGCGAGGACCATGAA
>JBEGOB010000476.1:0-17844 GCA_041182265.1 Verrucomicrobiota bacterium
TCCCAGCGCTGCCGTCCAGTTCCAACTTGGATCCATTGGCCACGGTGGTAGCACCTGCGGCGGATCCGAGAGAGTTTCCGTGGCGGACCTTGAGGATGCCCTGACTGACGGTGGTGGTGCCGGTGTAGGTGTTGTTGCCAGAAAGAACCCAGGTGCCGGCATCGTTCTTTTCAAGATCAAGTGTGCTTCCGTTAGTTTGATGATCTGCCAGGATTCCTTGAAAATCATTGTTGCCCGTATTGCTGCCACCGAGAGTGAGTTTCCTCATTCCACCTGCGCTTGTCGTATTGCTGAAGGGACCGGCCCAGACGAGCGCGCCAGTGCCGTCGTTATCGAGGGTCCCGTTGCTGCCACCTACAAAATTGAAGGTCCGGTTGGTCCAGTTTCCGCTGCCGGTGTAGACGGCGCGGGCGTTCCAACCGATCCTAACTTCGTCACCCGCACCAGCGGCGCTTGGCAGTCCGCTTCCGGTGATCGATGAGAACGCAAGGTCGCCGCTATTCTGCTTCCCTAAGATCCCTGCAAAGTTGTTGGCGGGATGGGTGAGATTCAGGTTGCCTGCGCCAGCGGCGAACACCACGCCCGGGCCGGTGACCGGGGCATCGATAAGCAGGGATCCCGCCAGAGTGAAGTTCCAAGCCGAGCCGCTGTAGGGGATGATTAAATGACCGCCGCCCGTGGCCTTGATGGTGGCGCTGGTGCCGCCGATCACTTCGACCGCATCCATGGAGTTGGACGTCGTTAGTTTGAAAGATGCTAGGTCGATCGTGTAATGACCGGCGGTCGGTGGACTGAAAGTAAGTTGGGTCGGGACCACGTTGCCATTGAGCATGACGGTGCCCGCATTGCCGGAGCTTCCACCGCCGAAGCTTGCCTCTTGGCCATCGGTCCAAGCGTGGTCGTCGCCGTTGTTATTCCAGTTTCCGGCACCGGTTTGCCAGCTTCCACCCCCCTCACTGATGTTAGATCCATCCCCTGTGGTCGTATCCCAGATAAGGGATGCGCCGCTTCTCCCGGAGGACAAGGACAGCGCACTGACCGGTAACACAATTTGACCGCTGGCACCTCCCTCACGCTGCTCGCTCCAGTGGATGGTGGCCTGCCCGGTGGCGGAAGTATTTGGTGCTAGATTGGCAAGCGCATTGTCGAACTGCAACAGGATGGCGGCAACTGGATTCAGCGACGGATTGATCGTTTGCGTCGTATCTAAAAGCACGCTGAACGATCCGGGGTGGGATTCTTCAGAAATACTAACAGTGATATCTACATTCACCGATGAATTAACGCTCAAGGAGATGGCCCCCGTGGTTTTGGTTTCCGGAAGCAGCAACAGCATGTCCAGATCTGCTGCATTGATCGAGACCACTTCATACATCACGCGCACCCGCCAAGTATCGTTCAAATCCGTTGTCGGCCGGCGAATGCTGAACGTGTAGTTCGTCGTTCCGTCGGCATTCTGCAATGCCTGATAGTAGGTGTGGTTTTCGACATCGACGGACTCAAGGTCGGCCCAAGATCCGTTGTCCCAGCGCTGCGCTTTCAGAGCCAAACCGGAGTTTGCATTCTTGAGCACAACCGGGATGTGGCCGATACCGCCGCCATGGATGGTGAAATCAGCGAGGACATTGCCGGAGGGAGACGGCTGAATTTCCAACGGATAGTTGCGGAGTTGCGACCCTGCGTGCATCGAAACATTCATCTGGATGTTGTGGAGCATTTCATCCCGGACCGGCTCCCAACGGGTGTCGCCGTAATGTGTTAGGCGGTTGATCAACTCGGCGTCACCTCCCCAGTAGTTGTCAATATGCTGGGGAGGCATGATGAACTCGACCTCACCCTCCACCACATCACCCGCGGAATAGGAGCGCGTGACAGAGTCGGAACTGAGGTCAAACAACATCGTGGACGCTCCCCATGTGCGGCCGTATTTGTGAATGTGGAGTGGCAATGGATTGCCGTTGAGAGTGGATGAAAGTGGAATGATTCCCCGCAGGGCGCGGGCCGGACTGCTACCACCAGTGATGTCATCGATACTTAGCCATTTTCCGTCGAACGGAATCGGCGATCCTTTATAAACATTTCCGCCCGTTTCGATCGTCTCACTGCTTAGAAGTCCGGATGCATCGCCGAGGCTGTAATCCGTGAATGCCGCAGCGGGATAGAAATCGGCGGCCATCTGGTGGAAGACCAGCCTGCTGGGCGTCACCACATCCTGTAAGAACTCATACTTGTAGTCGTGGAAACGGCGATGATAGTCGAGTGTCGACACCGCCCGACTGACATAGGTCACTCTAATTTTATCGTCGTCTGTGACCCCACTATAGTGGACCTCGGTCATGTTGGGACCCGTTTGGAGGTAGCAGGTCTTCTGTCGTTTGAGCCAGCGGTATTTGTTAGCTTGATCTCGATAAATCAGAAAATCACCGCCGCCGATGTTTTCCGTCCAGTTGTATTCAGTCGTTGTCGGAGCATCCGCATAGGGGCTGTTACTCCCGCCGAGACTGAGAGTGAACGACGGGCGGATATCATCCAGAAAGGCGCTTCCGATGTGTTGTGTGGGATCATAAGTCATGGACTCGCCCCATGCGCCAAGAGCGCTCTCGTCCCACATCCAGTTTCCGCCCCAGCCGATGAGTGAAAGCTGCGAGTGGGAAATCGCACCTGCACCACCCCAGTAGCCGTAAATCACCCGCAGCTTAAAGCGCCGGGTTTCCCCGGACTGGAGTGTCAACAGAGTTGAACCGCGCAACCAATCGCCGTCGTGGACGATGGGAACATAGGTTTCCTGTGAACCATTTCCATCGGCATCGATATACTTGCGATGCCAATTCTTAGAAATCTGCACAGGAATTCCAAGCGGGCGACCGCTATCAGCATCGCAAAGCACCATAACGGTTCCAGTGATGGCACGGGGGATCGGTTGCTCAAAAACCAGCGGCATGTTTTCAGCGGAGCCACTGGGATTGTTGAGCTCGATCAGGTATTCATCCACTCGGTTAGCGGCCGAGGGATAGGAGACTGGATTTGCCGGCACATCGATCTTCAGGGCGTGCACGTCCTCGTCATGACTGACGGCTAGGGCAGTTCCATTCTGAAGGTTGGTAGCCGCGGTGATCCGGCCGACTTCGAGCGGCTGGAGTTCGCTGTCGTCATGCGGTTTGAAAGTGAGCCGGGATTGATTGCCCGACTCTGTCGATAGGTGGGTGATTCCACCTGGCGAAACCAGCCGAATGGTGGTCTGGGTGATGGGATTGGCGGACTCAGCGGAGAAATCGAGGAAGAACGTCACGCGGTCCGGCCATGCGGAAATTTCGAGGCGGCACGCATCGTCCACTTGCAGTTCATTTCCCTGCGCATCCTTGAAGACCAGGCCCAGGTGATCCATTCGCTGCAGGTATTGACCACTTTCGATCAAGCGCACCGGGTTTTCCGCACCCGGGCCCTGAGTCAGCGCATGGGTGCATTGATAGCTCACTCCGCCTTGCACGACCTCTAGCAACAAGCTCGTGGCCGGAGTGAAAACCGTGACATCCTGATCCAAGGCCGTGAGGTAATCCGTGCCGGGCAACGCATCGTAGCCTTTGATCTGCAGGTCATCACAGCCAAGCATCAGGCTGTAGTAGCCAGTCTGGAAAATTAGATCGGGATTTGCCCGTGCAGCTTGATTGGCCTCACTTTGCGGACGGCGCGTCAGAGACAGCGTCGGGTAGCCGTTTTCGAAGTAGAGATAAGAGTAATTCAGCTTCTGCTCCGGCTGGTCAGCCTTGGAACGTTGCGGATAGATAGTTAGAACGAGAAGGGCGAGAATGAATGCAAATCGGCACACGTTATTTAATGGGAGAACGGCCCCGGCTGCTAGAGCCGGGGCCATAGGATTACAGCTTCAGTTCTTGATCATGGGTCAAGGATTCGCTTGGAGGTGTTCCGATTTGTCAATTTTGTATGACTTTGAGGCGTGCGAAGTTCCTTGCCGGGCTGCCCAGGGTGAAGGTGTGGGATATCGTGGGAGTCGCGTCTCCAGCGGGTTGGGTGACTTGCGGGGTCCACGACCCGGCGCTCAGCAATTCCGAGGTTTCGATGATCCATGAGACATCACCGTTGGCAATGGCATCCGCGCCTTTGGTGAAGGTGATCGTGTTTCCAGAGTAAACTCCCGCAGGTTGGGTGGAAACCTTTGGATCCGTGCCGAGGGCGTATTCGACTAAGTTGCTGATGCCATCGTTCTCATAGTCGCCGGAGGCAGGTTCACCGGGAATGCCTTTGGTGATGGCCCAGGTGCCATAGTCGCCGCCGGAGGATACTGTGAGGATCCCGGTGCCGGCGAAATAGGAGTCGGGTGAGGCCAGCCCCGCGTTGGTCGCGCCCGAGGTGCTGGATCCATAGGTGCCGTTTGCCAGAGGAGCTCCGCCGTTAATGACCAGTGATTTGACGGTGATGTTGAGGCCGGTGGCTAGATTGAGTAATCCTCCGGTGTTAATTCGGACGCCGCTATCACTGGATAGGTTCGCGGTGGCGGATAGAGCCAGCGTCCCACCGTTGATGGTCGTGTTGCCGGTGTGGCTGTTCACGCCACTCAAGGTGAGAGCGCCCACGCCGTTTTTCACGAGGGAGGTGGCGGTGGTGCCGTCGGTGATGACTCCTTGGTATTCTGTGTTGGTCGCTTGGTCGACGGTCAGCGTGCCACCGCCGGTGATCACCTGCGCGCCGCCGGCGGGGACTTCACCAAGGGCATCCAGGCGTGTTGCGATCGATGCCAAGGTTTGATTGTTGCCATTGAGGTCGAAGGCTCCGGCGTGTTGGCCGAGATCAAACCACCCGAATACCATGGCCGTGTCGGCAGGCAAGGCATCCGCCACGCCAATCTTGAGATAGCCGCTGAAATTGATCGCCGTTTGCCCCCAATCATTGCCGGCGACATTGATTTCCGTCGCGTCGGCGGCACCGCCATTGCTAGTGATGGTCAAGCTGCCATTATTGATGTCAATCGGGTTGGTATCGATGATGGCTCTCAGGTTCAGGCCGAGGGAATAGTCTGCGGCCCCACTGGTGACTCCTCCCGACATGGTCAGGCTACCGCCATTTCTCCGCAGATCCACACCGGTGCTCAGGGTGACCGATCCGGTAACGTTGTTGGCACCAGACAGGTTCCGAATGACTCCCAAACCACCGCCGATGGTGAGAGGTTCCGCGATGATGAGATTTCCGGCGCTGCCATCCAAATGCACTTTCGCGTTGGTCGCGACGATCGTGTTGCCTGCCGTGGTGCCCAGCGCGGTGCTGTTTTTAATTTGCAGGGTTCCCGCGCTCACGGTCGTGACGCCGGTATAGGTGTTCGCGTTGGAAAGCGTGGTGGTGCCGCTACCTGAATGAACAAAACCGGTGCTGCCACCGATTGCTCCGCCTGAGAAGCTGTAGGCTACCGTGGAGTTCACGGTGACACTGCTAGGCGTGACGATGCCGGTGATCGTGACGGCGCCCGCACCGGTATCGCCAAAAGTGACGAAGTCCCCATCCGTGTAGGTATTGCCTGACCAACTGGTGGAGTCAGGACTGGTCCAAGTCATGTCAGTGCTGCCGTCCCAGGTCGGAGCGCCCGGGATATAAAGCCTGCCGCTGCCTGTGATACGAGCACTTTGATTGGCCGCGCCCGATCCGTTGGCCCCCCACTCACCGGGAGCAACTGGGCCGGCTCCCAGATTGAGCCCGGCGATCGTGTCGGTGCCGGTGAAGTTCAGATCGAGAAACGAGTCCGCCGCCACTGAAACGGTGAGGAGGTCGCTGAATGTGGCCGGGTTGGTTAGTGCCACCGTGGCACCGCCCTTCACCGCGAAGGTTCCGCTGCCGGTGATGGCGGCCCCACTGAAATCCGTGCCTTGGGTGACGGTGTCATCTTGATTGATTGCGAAAGTGCCGCCAGTGATGCTGACCGGACTGGCGGGGTTAAGTGAACCACTGCTAGAACCATCACCCAGTTGCAGGGTGCCCGCAGTGATCGTGGTTGACGCAGCGTAAGTATTGGTGCCGGAGAGGATCAGGGTTCCTGAACCATTCTTCGTGACGGTAACTCCACCAGCAGTCACGTTCCCGCTGATCTTGAGATTATGATTCGAACCGATGTCAAAAGCCGTTGCTGCGTTAGCCAGGTAAACATCAACCCCGATTTCGTCCGTCAGACTGCCCGAGGTAACCGCGGCGGTCGAGATGGACGAACCACCCACGAAAAACCGGGTGCCACCGGGGGAGAAGGTGAAGCTTGACTGAGTATCCAACGTATTGCCAAAAATCAGCCCATAAATGTAGTCATAGGGATTGCCGGTCTTCGTGATGGCAGAGTTCGGCACTGTCCCGCTGAAGGTCGCATTGCCATTGGGGAAATCTCCGCTTGGGCTCCAGTTGGCGCCGTTGTAGTAATCGCCGTCGGTTGCGCCTGTCCATGTGCGACTGCCACTTGCGCCGTAGGCCGATGACATACAGATGGAAAGCGCGGCGAGCGCGGTTGGAAAGCTCAAGGGCCTGGATGCGCATGGGGCGAGGCAGGACGTTCTAAAGATAGAAAACAGGGATGGTTTCATTGGATTTGCAGGTTGGTGTTTTTGGATTGTTTGAAATTTTCACGAAATATTCTGACTGCGGGATTCCCCGTGATGAACTGACCCTCACAGTCGCTGGCGTGACTCATCACTCGCCGGACCGGCGGCGGCGCAACAGCAGGAGCGTGCCGAGGCCACCTAGCAGCGCGGGGATGTTCGGCTCGGGAACCACCGTCATCGTGACGAAGCTGGTCGCACCCGTGGTGTCTCCAGTGAAGTTGCTGCCAGCGGTGGTATCGTTGTAGTTGAACTTCCAGATGTTGGCTCCGAGGGTGATGTTGGAATCATCGGTTAGGGGTGTGCCGCCGTAGCTGAAGAGCCCGAGGTTCCATGCTCCCACCGAACTGATTAGGGTGAGCTTGGAGCCATTCGCCAGCGCCGTGCTGGCACCCATATCCGTCAGGGTGAGAATGGTGTCGGCGGCGATGTTCAGCGTGCCGCCGGAGTAGGTCAGGTCGCCGTTGAGGGCAAGAGTGCTCAATTCATAGGCGTAGGTGGAGCCGGTGGCGAAGCTCAGGGCTCCGGTGCCGAGAGACTCGATCGAGTTGCCAGGGGCAAGCACGCCACTCACGTTGATTCCGCCGATGACGCTGCCGGAGCCGCCAAGTGTGCCGCCCGTCGCCACAGTGACCGATCCTGTGCCAGTGCCGGAACCGCTAGTATTGTTCACCAGGAGCGTGCCGCCGTTTATCGTAGTTCCGCCGGTGTAGTTGTTGTCGATTCCGCTCAGGTTTTTCAGAACTTGCGTGCCGTTGCCGTTTTTCACCAAGGCGGTGGCGGTGGCTCCGTCGGTGATCCTTCCCTCGTAGGTTTTGGTTCCGGAAGTCAGGTTGACGCTCAGCGTGCCGCCACCGGTGATGTTCTGGTTCCCACCTAGTCCAACGCTGTTCGAATTGATTCCGATGGATGCCACCGTTTGATCAAATCCATTGAGGTCGAGTGTGCCTGTGGAAAACGATTGCGAGGACCAGCCAAATTCGACGTTTGTCGTGGACGGCAGGGCGTTGGCCACACCAGTTTTCAGGTAGCCGCTGAAATTGATCAATGTTGTGCCCCACGTATTTCCGGCGACATTGATTTCGGTCGCGTCGGCTGCACCACTGTTGCTGGTTAGGGTCAAGGCACCATTGTTGATGCTAATCGGATTGTTGTTAACGAGGGTTCTTAGGTTCAGGCCCAGTCCATGGCTTGCCGCTCCGCTGGTGATTCCACCCGACAAAGTCAGGCTACCGCTATTTCTCCGCAGATCCACGACGGAGCTCAGGGTCACCAAGCCCGTAATGGCGTTATTCCCGGACAGGTTACGAATCACTCCGTCACCGCTACCGATGGTAAAGGGTTCCGCGATGGTGAGATTTCCGGCGCTACCATCCAAATGCAATTTTGCGTTAGTGGCGACGATCGTGTTGCCAGCCGTGGTGCCAAGAGCGGTGTTGTTTTTGATTTGCAGCGTTCCCGCGTTGACGCTGGTGACACCGGTGTGAGTGTTGCTTCCGGCGAGGATGCTGGTGCCGGAGCTGCCATGGGTGAAGGAGGAAGTCCCACTGATGACCCCTGTTGAACTCTGACTGAAAACGCTGGTGCCGCTGGTGGAAATCGCTCCGCCGCCGGTCAGTGAACCGGTGAGGCTAAGCGTGCCCGTGGTGACGCTGGTGGCCCCAGTGTAGGTGTTGGCCTGATCGAGTGTGAGGGTATTGTTGCCGAGCTTGGTGAGGCCAAGCGCTCCCAAACTGCTAGCCGTGAAGGGCGTCCACTGAGTGAAATTTCCATTAGGCGTGTCAACTCCCAGAGCGCCGCTGGTTTTAGTGGCATTGGCCAAAAGAGTATCCACCTCCGCCGTAGTCCACCCGCTTCCGCCGACTTGCACGCCGATGGTGCCACCGTTGAAAATGACCTTTCCTGCGGAATTGTAGCCAGACAATGAAACCGCACGAGTCGCGAGCAATGTGCCCGCCGCCGCAGTTGTCGTGGCGGCGTAGGTATTGATGCCGGAGAGGATCAGGTTTCCGGAACCATTCTTTGTGACCGTAGCTCCAGATCCAGCAAGGTTCCCGCTGATCTTGAGATCATGGTTCGAACCGATGCCAAAAGTCGTTGCTGCGTTTGCAAGGTAAACATTAACGCCGATTTCATCCGTCAGACTGCCCGAGGTAACCGCGGCGGTCGAGATGGACGAACCACCCACGAAAAACCGGGTGCCACCGGGGGAAAATGTGAAGCTTGACTGGGTGCTCAACGTATTGCCGAAGATCAGCCCAAAAATGTATTCGTAAGAATTGCCGGTCTTCGTGATGGTCGAGTTCGGCACCGTCCCGCTGAATGTCGCATTGCCATTGGGGAAATTTCCGACGGCGGACCAGTTACCGCCATTGTAGTAATCGCCATTGACTGCGCCTGTCCACGTTCGACTGCCATCCTGACCGTAAGCGTTTGAAATACAGAGGGTGAGCGCCGCTAACGTGAAAGGTAGACAGAGCTGCCGGGATGTGCTCCGTGCATGGTCGGAGACTCCAAAATAGGGGGAAAAAGATGATTTCATTTGGGTTTTAGGGTTGGCAGGAATTTGGCTGTACCCGCCATCCTTGGTAAGTAACCAGCTTCAAGTTTCAGATGTAGACACAGCCTTCACTCAAGACGGTTTCTCGCACCTTGGCTATCCTCATTTCTTAGGATGCCAGGCTCCATGAAACCTTTGAAAATTCGGGAATCATCCTAAAAAATGAGGATAGGCAGGCTTGTCCAAAGGTCTAAGCTTGCGGGCTCACGGGCGCACCGGTTCACCCCGTAAAACCACGGAAGGCAACCTAATTGACAATGAAAGCAAACCACCAAATCACAACAACCTGCCTGCTGACGCTTGCCGCTCTGGGGCTCTCATCCTTCGCCCGGTCTCAGGAAATGGACAAAATGTGGGGTGAATCCGTTGTCAAACTTCGCGCCGAAGATGCCAAACGCGGCCAACTTTTCGAACAAGGAAATTACGCGATGTTCATCCATTGGGGCCTCTACTCCCAGTTGGCGAACAAAGTGAAGGACAAGACCTACTACGGCATCGGCGAGTGGATCATGAACCCGCGGATGGCTGGAATCCCAGTCGAAGAATACAAGGAACTCGCCAAAACCTTCAACCCCGACAAATTCGATGCCAAGGCGATCGCTAAACTCGCCAAGGATGCCGGGATGAAATATGTCGTCATCACCAGCAAGCACCACGACGGCTTCGCGATGTATGACTCGAAGTCCAACGACTTCAACGTCGTCAAGGCCACTCCTTACAACTACGACCCGATGAAAGACCTCGCCAAGGCCTGCAAGGACGAGGGAATCGGTTTCGGGTTCTACTATTCGCACAATCAGGATTGGACTTTCCCTGGCGGAAACGGTGGTCCTGCTACCGATGCCGATGGCAAGCCTGCTAACTTCGACGATTACTTCGCCAAAAAGTGCCTGCCACAAGTGAAGGAAATCACCAGCGAATACGGGCCTATCGAAATCGTCTGGTTCGACACACCCGGTGACATGCCCAAGAAATACGTCGAGGAACTCGTCGCCGTGGTGCGCAAGAACCAGCCCAACGCCATGATCTGCGGTCGCGCCGGTCATGGACTCGGCGACTACCAATCGCTTGGCGACATGGAAGTCCCGGTTGCCAACGAGGAAGGCCTATGGGAAACCGTGGACACCACCAATGATTCCTGGGCATACGCTTATTACGATGAAAATTGGAAGGCACCCAAACTCATCCTCGAGCGCCTAGTTGCCACGGTCGCGCGCGGTGGCACTTACATGCTCAACATCGGGCCACGCGGTGACGGCTCGGTGCCGGAACACGCTGCCAATACCCTGCGTCTATCTGGCGAGTGGATCCACCGCTATCCGCAAGTCGTCTATAGTACCGACGCATCCCCATGGAAACACGCCCTCCCATGGGGCGACGTCACCGTGAAGAACAACACGCTTTTCCTAGCAGTTTCAAAATGGCCAACCTCTGGCAAACTCTACCTGCCCGGACTCAAGACCCCCATCAAGTCCGTAAAACTGCTCAGTGGCAAGGAGACGGAACCGCTAGAACATAGCACGGAGAACGGCTGGACTTGTTTCCGCGTTCCATCCGCCGCACCCGAAAAACTGATCTCTGTGATTCAGGTGGAACTGCAAGGCAAACCCGAGGCGGACCCTTGCTTCGGCCTTGACCCCGATGCCACCACCGAGATTCTATCCCACTTCGCCACCGTGAAGGGAGCGAGCAAGGAGACCAAACAGTGGATGGAGAAATTCGGCGAATGGAAACACGTCAACCAGATCTTCAAGTGGGAACCGCAGGGTTCCGCCACTTGGGAAGTCAACGTGCTGAAGCCTGGCAATTATCAGGTGGATCTCTCCTATGCGGGCGAAACCCGCTTGGTGTGGACCGTGGCAATGGAGGGCGGCGGAACTATCCAAAACCAGCAGAACGCCTCTCACAACTATCAGTCGTTTCCAATCGGCTGGCTGCATTTCCCCAAGCCCGGAAAATACAAGGTGAGTGTCGGCTGCATCGAGGGCAACACCGCGACCGCCAGCCTCAAGTCCATCGCATTTACCGCCATCCCAGGGGCCGCCTCGCCCGTCAAAGAAGTCACCTCGAATTGATCCGCCCCATCGCATGATCGCCCCTATCACCCGATTTCTTTGCTTAAGTCTTCTCGTGACTTCTTGGGGTGACCTGCATGCTGCGGATTCTCCACCGAGCTCCCGAACGAACATCATCCTCGTCATGCCCGACGATGTCGGTTACGGCGACTACAGTGGCCTCGGCGCGCCGATCCTGCAAACGCCTGCGGTGGATGGGTTTAAAAAGCAAAGCCTGTTGTTAACGAAATTTCACGTTAGCCCGACCTGCTCGCCCACGCGCGCCGCTTTGTTCAGTGGCCGCCATGAGTTCAAAAATGGAGTCACTCACACCATCTTCGAGCGGGAGCGGATGAGCTTGAAGACCATTACCCTGCCGCAGGTGCTCAAAACCGCCGGCTACACCACCGGCATCTTTGGGAAATGGCACCTCGGCGACGAGGAGGCCTATCGTCCGGAAAACCGCGGCTTCGATGAAGTTTACATCCACGGCGGCGGCGGCATCGGCCAGACCTACTCGGGATCTTGTGGCGACGTTCCTGGAAACACGAACATCAACCCGACGCTGTGGCACAACGGCGATTTCGTGAAGACCGAGGGCTACTGCACCGACTTGTTTTTCGAGCAGGCCATGGATTGGATCGATGGAAATCTTGCTGCTAAAAAGCCTTTCTTCGCCTTCATCCCGCTCAATGCCGCGCACACGCCGCTGGTCCTTCCGAAAAAATATTACCAGCACCACCTTGGCAAGCAGGGCGTGTCGAAGGACGTGGCAAAATTCTACGGAATGATCGAAAACGTCGATGCCAACTTCGGCAAGTTGCTCGCGCTGCTAGACGAACGGGGCGTCGCTAACGATACGCTGGTCATCTACATCGGCAGTGACAACGGCGGCTCCGCACCGGCCTGCGAGATCTTCAATGCCGGAATGCGCGGCAGCAAGGGAATGCCCTATCAGGGCGGGACTCGGGTGCCATGCTTTTTCCGCTGGCCCGCCGGTGGCATCTCGGCAGGAACGGATTGCGACGCATTAGCCGCACACATCGATATTTTCCCCACGCTCGCCGGAATCGCCGGAGCCACCGCTTCCGATGAAGTGAAGAAACAAGTCGAAGGCAGAAACCTGCTGCCGTTGCTCAAGAACGCGAAAGCCGAATGGCCCGAGCGCACGCTCGTTCATCACGTCGGCCGCTGGGGCAAGGGCGAATCACCCGAGGGTTCGAAGTACAAGTCCTGCGCGATCCAGAACTCGCGATTCACTCTCGTGAACAACACGGCACTCTACGATTTGAAGACCGATCCCAGTGAGACGACCAACGTCATCGCCGATCACCCCGATGTCGTGGCATCACTGCGCACCACCTATGACCAATGGTGGGCGGACGTCCAACCCTACCTCGTCAATGAGACTGCCATCGGGCCGACCATCAATCCATTCAAAGCGATGTATTGGAAAAAATTCGGTGGCGGCCCGACCGGATCTGATATGAAACGCATGGACCCCACATCCGTTGTGATTCCCCGCTGAATCAGGCTGTTATGAAATTCCAAGCAGGCACCTTCCTCAGATCCACGTGTCTCGCCCTCGCCTGCCTAACACTTGATAGTCACGCCGACGACCCTGAGAGCGAATTTCGCAATCCACCGGAATCCGCAAAGCCCGGCGTCTTATGGATGTGGATGGGAAACAATCTCAGCCAGCAGGGAATCACCCGCGATCTTGAGGCGCTCAAAGACGCTGGTTTCAATCGCACGACGATGTTTAGCCTTGCGGATACGACCACTCCCTGGGCGGGTGAAATCGGCAACAGCCCGACACCAGACATGATTTCGTGGACGGAGCCATGGTGGAAACTGGTCCGACACGCGGCGATTGAATCCAAGCGGCTTGGGATGGACTTCGGGATGTTCAACGGACCCGGTTATGAATCGAGCGGCGGCCCATGGATCACTCCGGAACTCTCAATGCAGGAAGTCTGTTTCTCCCAGACACCTGCTAACGGACCGGGCAAGATCGTCCTGAATCTCCCGCAGCCGACAGTCGATCCGCGGGCGGTGCAGGCCTACCCCGTCTTCAATCCCGGAACCGGCAAGGTCGAAAACCCGGAAACCCCAGCCCGCAAAACATTCTACCGTGACATCGCGGTGCTTGCGATGCCCGCCGATGGCGTTGTGGCCAAGAACCAGGTGATCGACCTGACAGGCAAAACCGAATGGGACGCACTGGACGGAAAATGGACCATCTATCGGTTCGGACACACGACGATGGGAACCTTGATGCAACCTGCGCAGTGGAAAGCGATTGGCTTGGAGTGCGACAAGATGAGTCCCGAAGCCGTGAAGTTTCACATGAATCATGTGATCCGAGAAATCCAAAGCCACCTCGGCGATCTCATCGGCACCGGTTTCACCCACGTCCATCTGGACAGTTACGAAGCCGGAGTGCCCGGCTGGACACCACGGATGCGCGAGGAATTTTCCGCAAGGAGGGGATACGACCTAACACCATTCCTCGCGACTCTGGCGAAACGCACCGTCGGCAGCGAGGAGGAAACCAAAAAGTTCCAGTCAGATTTTCTCGATACCATCAAAGACCTCTACCGGGATGTTTACTTCACCACAGTCCAACAGACGATCCGTGAGGCAAAGCTAACATTTCTGTGTGAACCTTATGGTGGGCCGTGGCGACAGGATGAGATCCTACCAAAGATTGACCGCGTGATGACCGAGTTTTGGACCAACGAGGGCACCTATGCTCCGTTTGAGGTGGACCCAACCATCGCCGCCTTGCGCAAGTCCGGCCAAAACATTGTGGAGGCGGAAGCATTCACCGGCCTACCGGGCGACAGCCGTTGGACCGAGACACCTGCGTGGCTGAAGCCGATCGGTGACGCCGCCTACTGCGCGGGGATCAACCGCTTCATCCTTCACCGATTCGTGCAACAACCGTGGGACGGGAAATACAGGCCAGGAGCGACGATGGGCTGTTGGGGCACGCATTTCGACCGCACCCAGACGTGGTGGGAACCCGGCAAGGCGCTCGTGCAATACTGGCAGCGCTGCCAAGCCTTACTGCAATGGGGACAAATCGCGCCGCTGGATTTTTCGGCGGATGGATTGCCCGTCACCGCGATTCACCGGCAGGCGGAAGGTGCGGATCTTTGGTTCGTGGCAAATCCTCAGCGGGCGGCTGGCGAGGCTCGTTGTGTTTTCAAGGTGACCGGCAAACAACCCGAGTTATGGGATCCGGTGACAGGCGAAATGCGCGATTTGCCGGAGTTTAAAAACGCCAATGGCAAAACGGAGATAAACCTAACATTCGGTGCCGCACAAAGCTTCTTCGTGGTCTTCCGCAAAGCGGGAATCCCCTCCCCCGGATCGAACTTTCCTACACTCAACCAAGCAGCGGAAATCACCGGACCTTGGAAAGTGAACTTCGATCCGCAATGGGGTGGCCCGGCGTCCGTGAAATTCGACAAGCTCACCGACTGGACGAAACGACCGGAGCCCGGCATCCGCTACTATTCCGGCACCGCTACCTATCAAAAAAACTTTGATGGCGCTGCTGGCAAGCGCCTTGATCTCGGCGTCGTGAACCACATCGCGCGTGTCAGGATCAACGGCAGCGACCTCGGTGTCGTTTGGACCGCTCCGTGGAGCGTTGAGATCCCGGCGGGTCTGCTCAAGCTCACGGGTAACCAACTCGAAATCGAAGTCACCAACGTCTGGGCCAACCGCTTGATCGGCGACGAGCAGGAGCCAGCGGATTGCGAGTGGTCGCCGGGCCACCACTTCAAGGGGCAGGGCGGATTTCTCAAACGTTTTCCGGATTGGTTCGTGGAAAATAAGCCACGACCATCGCAAGGCCGCTACTGTTTCACCACTTGGAATTACTTCACCAAAGACTCACCGCTGGTTCCATCTGGCTTAATCGGCCCAGTTACGCTTCAATCCGCCCAGTGACCTGGAGTTTTATGAAATACAATCCACTCCTCAGAGCCAGGCATGCGCCACCGAGGTCTAGTCTTGCCCGGCGTGGCCTTGGTCCAATCCGCAGCGCTTGCAAAATGGTCTTGGCTCTGCTGCTGAGCACCGAAATTCTCCCTGCCGCCCCCCCAACCGAAGATGCAGAATCTCGGGTCCATGCGCTTTCTCAGACGGACCTCGAACAGCGTCTCGTGACGGTGGATGGTGAACTCAACCAGTTAGCCTCGTTGAGCCTGCTGAGCGGTATCGGTTCGGTGGGCTACCGGTCGCAGATCCACACATCTCCCACCGAATCGGAATCGATCCGGATCGATCTCAACAACGAGGTGGCCATCGATCAGATCGTATTGGTTCCGACGATCTGGCGCGACACGAAGACCGGATTCCGTGCGGATGGTTTCCCTCGCGAGTTCAGAATCATCGTCGGCACCGATGTTGATACGGTTGGCACCGTGGTGGCAAGTTATGGCCCCACAAGCCGACTACTGCCACGGATCGCCCCGCTCGTGGTGTCATGCCCTGGCACCATCGCATCCTGGGTGATGGTGGAAGCCGTGGTCATGTCACCACGCGCCTGGGACGGAAACTATATCCTACAACTCGCCGAAATCCTTGTTTTCAGCGGTGAGGATAATGTGGCGCTTCATCGCCCCGTGCAAATCACATCGGCCGAGGGATCCGGTGGTCTTGGATGGGACAAGAACTACATGGTGGACGGCTTTGTTCCCTATCTGATGGACGCTGCCGAAGGCGCGCAAAGTCTGGCGTTCCTGAGCAAAGCCGACATTGGTGACCAACCTGCCATTACCTTCGATCTCGGCGAAAGCCTGCCGCTTGATCGGATTCACTATCATGTTACGGATCTCAGTGACACGGTTCCACAATCCATCAGCGACGGCTTCGGCGTCCCCCGCAGCTTTGTGCTGGAGGGGGCAAACCAAGCGGATTTCTCAGATGCAGTGCACTTGGTCGAATACCAAATGGAATCAACCTATGATGTGGGCCCGATCATCATCCGTCGCTTTCCCGCCAAGACGTGTCGCCATGTTCGCTTGATCGCGGTTGAGCCATTCATCAACACCCTTGAGCTGAACAAAGGCACTCAGTTTGGAGCGGCAGAAATCGAATTATTTTCCAAGGGTCGCAATGTGGCGCTCGCAATTCCACCGCAAACGGACATTTCAGTGAACACCCCCGGGCGCTCACCTGCCTCGCTAACGGATGGTCGCAATCTCTATGGCAATATCCTACCTGTCAGAGATTGGATGAACCAACTGGCAAGGCGTCATGATCTAGAAACCGAACGCCCTGTCATCACCAAGGAATTGGACCGCAGATATCTGCGGCAGAAGGCCAATCTGAATCGGTTGGGTTGGCTCGCTGTGCTCCTTGCCGCAGGGATCGTTTCCGTCATTCTCATTGAGCGTATCAGGCGGATGCGCCAAATCGCACAAATTCGCGAACGTCTTGCAGCGGATCTGCACGACGAACTTGGCGCGAACCTCCACACCATCGGCTTGCTGAGCGATCTAGCGGCAGATGCCGGAGACTCCCCGACAGAAATGGCCACGCTCTATCGGCGAATCCGCTCGGAGACCGAGCGCTCGGGGATCGCCGTGCGGCATTGCAGCGACATGTTGTCCGCCAAGGGCCTTTACACCGACATCCTCGCTGACATGCAGCGGGCGTCTAATCGAATAATGGCAAAGTTAGAGCACGAAATTTCAATCTCAGGCGAGGAACATCTCAAAGCTCTCCCTCCTCGCACCCGAGCCGATCTGTTTTTGTTTTATAAGGAGTGCCTGGTGAACATTAGCCGCCACTCCGCAGCCACCCATTACACCACCGAGTTGATGGGCGAGACGGATCACGTGCACATGAAAATTTCCGATAATGGACGGGGCGTGGACATTGCTGAGAAAGATGGCGTGCCGGCATCCCTCAAGCGCCGGGCAAAATTGCTGGGAGCAAAGGTGAGTGTCACAAATCCTCCCGAGGGGGGAACTTCCATCCAGCTGAATCTCAAAACCCGAAAATGGGGATTTCGCAAATAATCAAAAAAATCCAATGAATCGAAAAACCCGCATCATGATGATCGAAGACCACCCGGAATACCGGGAAGTCGTCGGGCTAGCCCTGAGTAAAGAGTCCGACATGGAAGTGACCAGTCAGTTTGGAACCTCAGAGCGAGCCCTGCGCAGCCTTCGGGATCGCGATGAGTATCAAGAGCCGGACATCATCCTTCTCGATCTCCATCTCCCCGGCACGAGCGGCTTAGAGGCTATTGCCCACTTCAACAATGAGATCCCTCAAGCTAAAATCATCATCCTCACCCAATCGAATCGGGAGGAGGATGTGCTTAAAGCGATCATGCTCGGCGCATCCGGTTACCTGCTAAAATCATCCACTGTTAGACAACTCACGGAAGGGATACGAACTGTCATGGAGGGCGGGGCCTCGTTGGATACGAAGCTGGCAAAGTTTGTTCTCAAAACACTGAAAGCCAAGCTCCCTTCGAGCGAAATCGACCACCTACTCTCGAAGCGGGAACTGGAAGTGCTCTCCATGCTTGCGGAGGGCCGCGTAAAAAAAGAGATCGCTGAAGGTCTCCACATCAGCCTCACAACGGTGGTGAGTCACGTGGGCCATATTTACG
>JBEGOB010000477.1:0-12715 GCA_041182265.1 Verrucomicrobiota bacterium
GAAATTGAAGTGGTTTTCACGCCGATGAAAGCGATGGCGCACGGTCTATGAATTTTGATCCGACGATGAAGAGTGATGCGCTGTTGTGGCTATTTCAGGCGAATGACAGCGCTTACCCGTCCGGTGCGTATGCGCATTCGTATGGTTTGGAGGAATTGGTGGAGTCTGGTCTTATTGTTACGGCAGGCGATTTGGAGACCTTCTTGGAGAAGCAGGTGATTCCCGCTTTGTTGGTTTTTGAGATTCCATTTTTCGTGCGGGCGCATTCGGCGGCGGTGGCTGGGGATTCCGAGATTTTATTGAAGCTGGATCGGGAGCTGGATGCATGGCGCTTGCCAGCGGAATTGCGTGACGCGTCGCGGAGGATTGGGTCGCAGCGCTTGAGTCTATTGGCGCAGCTTGATCCGTCGCCAGTGGTATTGCGCCATCAGTCCAGTTCGCCGCGGAGTCATCATTTGGTGGTGACAGCGTTAGAGTTGTCAGCACTTCCTATTGAGATGGCGGCACGGGCCTTTGCCTTTCAGTCCGTGTCCGGGTTAGCAGCGGCTTCGATGAAGTTGATGCGACTTGGTCAAAACTCCTGCCAGCAAATGACGCGTCGCTCATTGATGCGTTTGGGTGAAAAAATCGATTGTGCGCTTTGCCAGTCGCCCGATGCATGGTTCAATCCGCTTCTTGAAATCGCCTCACTCCGTCATGCCCGCGCTCATTCCCGACTTTTCATCTCATAATTCCACGGCTCGTCCATTTCGGTTAGGTGTTGGTGGGCCGGTTGGTTCAGGTAAGACCATGTGTGTGCTGCGGCTCTGCCAGTGGCTGAAGGATGAGATCTCGTTGGCGGTGATTACCAATGATATTTACACTCGTGAGGATGCGGAATTTTTGTTGAAGGCAGGTGTATTGCCTGCGGATCGGGTGACGGGAGTGGAAACGGGAGGCTGTCCACACACGGCGATCCGAGATGACACAAGCATGAATATGGCGGCGGTCGTGGATTTTGAAAACCGCCATCCGGATTTGAAGTTGATACTGATTGAAAGCGGTGGGGATAACTTGTCCGCCACGTTCTCGCCGGAGTTGGTGGACGCTTATATCTATGTGATTGACGTTGCGGAAGGAGATAAGATTCCGCGAAAGGGCGGGCCGGCGATTCGAACGAGTGATCTCTTATTGATCAATAAAACCGAGCTGGCGCCGTATGTGGGAGCGGACTTGGCGGTGATGGCACGGGATGCGAAAATACAGCGTGGTGAGCGTCCTTTTCTGTTTGCGGATTTAAAGTCTGAGAAGGGAAAGGATGACTTGATAGGTTGGTTAAAGCATGAGTATTTGTTTGTTCCATGACGCAGGGACACGTTTCCGGCTCCTCGTTGAGGGGGCAATTGCATCTCCGTTGTGATGTGCGCGAAGATGGCGTGCCGTTCATCCGGGAGCAGTATTTCCGTGCGCCGATTCACCTGAGTAAGTCGCACGTGGACCAGGGGCGCTTGGTGCTGAGCTTGGTGAATACGACTGCGGGATTTTTTGATGGTGACCAGTTGGAGGCTGAGGTGTCTGTTTCTGCGGGAGCGGGCTTGGTGCTCAGCAGTCCTTCATCAGCGCGAGTCTATCAAACAAGGTCGGGTGCGGCGGCGGTGAGTTTGCAAAAATTCAAAGTTGAGGGGGGTGCGTTTCTTGAATGGATTCCTGAGCCGTTTATTCCGCATGCGGGAGCCTGTTACAGGCAGTCCACGACGATTGAGCTGCGGGCGGATTCAAGTTTATTATACTTTGATTGGATTTCTCCGGGGCGTGTGGCGATGGGTGAGATTTTCGCTTACGATCATTTGCGGTGGGAGATGGATTTGATGTTGGAGGGAGAGTTGATTGCGCGGGAGCGATACAGTTTGCGGTCGGATGATCACAGCTTGGAGTCACTGCGAGTCAAGTTTCCGGCGGCGCATTACTTGGCGGTTTATGCGGCTGGTGAAATGACGCGCAACTGGCCGGCGGATGCTTTGGATGCGCTCAACACAGAGGATTGCTATCTTGGGCATGGTCCATTGACAGGTGGAGTTTATCTGGTGCGTGCCTTGTGCCGGGACAGTGTGAGTGCGCGGCGGCTATTGGAGACATTGCGGCAACTTTTTTACGCCTCCGCAGGGCGGGTTCCGCCAAGTTTGGGACGTTTGGCTTTCTGAAGCGGGCTTAAATGCGGAAGGCGCGGACCCCTCCCAGATTCCGCGCCTTGCACTTGTCCCATCCCGCAGCAAGGGGCACTTGAAGCAAACCTATATCCCCCCGGAAATCGGTTTGCGTGCTTGCCTGCGCGAAACTTTGGGCACGCTAGGGGATCCAATGAGCATGTAAATCGCTAAATTTCAGGACTCCGGAATTCCGAGGATTCAAGCTGTGAAAAAGTAGTGGTTGAGTGCTTCGACCGCGCCTTGTCCATGGCTGGCGCGGGTGATGAGTCCGCCGACGGAGCGTGTTTTTTCGCGAATTGCCTCCACGGCGTTGGCGGGGCATGCGGCCATGCCTGCGTGTGCGGGGTCGAGCATTTCCAAGTCATTGTGGCTGTCGCCGATGGCGAAGCGGCGGTCGGATGGGAGGCCGTAGTGGGCAGCGACGTGGCTCAGGCTGGTCCCTTTTTGGTATTCGCGGTGTCCGAAGCGCAGATAAATTGAATTTCGCTGCCAAGAGAAATGGGGCTCAGTTGCGATGATGGGGGTGATGTGAGTGACGATCCATTCCATTTCCTCCTCGGTGCGCGAGATGATGCCAGCGGGCTCGCCTTCCATTTCAATCCACTGTGCGCCAGTGTGTTCTTGGACCTCAGCGCGGATATGGGCGAGGAGTTTTCGTGATTTTTTGAAGAGTTTGTGGATATCTTTTTCGCACTTTTTGTTCCAATTCGACTCGGGCACCCAGCGGCCGAAGGCGTTGGGGAAGTGAATTTCGCGCTCGCGTGCGATGACCCAGTCGGGAAGGAATGGGAAGCGGCTCTCGAGAAAACCTTCGAGCATTTGTGGGATGGAGCGGCCGGTATTGATGCCCCAGACGACGTTTTGTTCTTCGCGGAGTTTGCGGATGATTTCAAAAAATGCGTGGGGCACGGGCGGGTTTTCCGCGGGGTCATGGAGTGTGCCGTCGAAGTCGAAGGAGAGGATGGCGGTGGGGCCGCGACGTGGCGGATCAAGTGGTTTCATGAGTCGTGAGTGTGGCTGGGCAGGACAATGAGGGAGCTTTGTTGAAATTGCGATTCTTGTGATGGTGGATTTGTGTGAAATTTCAGCGCCGACAGGCTTGGGTTTCTTGCTTGCGGTAAGGTGTGGAAAGGGAAAGTGTCTGCGTATGAATGTCCTCCCCCTGTCTGGCCAATCGGTGGATCACCCGGGTCGTCTTGAAGCGCTGGAAGAGACGCGTTTGTTGGACTCGCTGCCTGAGGAATCGTTTGATCGGTTCACGCGCTTGGCCACGGCTTTGTTGGGGGTGAAGGTCTCGTTGGTGTCGCTGGTTGCGCGCGATCGTCAGTTTTTTAAGAGCCAGGATGGTTTGGGTGAGCCGTATCGGAGTTTGAGAGAAACGTCCATTTCCCAATCTTTTTGTCGGCATGTGGTCGAGGGTGGGCAGCCTTTTGTGGTGGAGGACGCGTATCTTGACTCGCGAGTGAAGGGGAACCCCGCGGTGGAGAATCTTGGGGTCGTTGCGTATTTAGGAATGCCTTTGGCGACGCGGGATGGTCATATTTTAGGCTCATTGTGTGTGATCGAGGGGCATCCAAGGAAGTGGTCGGTGCGCGATCAGCAAAATTTATCGGATCTGGCAGGGGCGGTGATGAGAGAGATTGAGTTGGTCGATCGCTCGCTTGCCTTGAAGGACTCGTTGGATGCGGCAGTCCGTTATGAAACTCAGAGAGAGAAGGAGTTGGGAATGTTGGTTCATGACTTACGGACTCCTGCGGGCGCGGTTCTGACTTGTCTTGAGATGTTGGAGAATTCTGAGGCAGGGCGGAATCCAGAGCAAAGTGAGCTTTTTCAACTCAGCCGGGAGTGCGTGAAACAGCTATTGGAGATGATTCAGGGCATCTTGGTGGCGGGGCCGCATTCACCCGGAGACGCGCGCACACTGGACGCGCAGACGCTGTCTTGTTCCTTGCTGTTGAGGCGAGCGGCGCGTATGATTCGCCCATTTGCGGATGATGCCGGGGTGATTTTAGACATGGGGATGCCCGATGATTTGGTGTTTCTCAGAGTCAATGAACCGATGGTCCAACGTGTTTTGCTGAATTTTCTGACGAATGCAGTCAAGTATTCGCCGTGTGGCGGGACGGTGGCTGTGCGAATCCAAGCCGCCGGATCAACTGAATCCCCGATGTGTCGGATCACGATCCGTGATCAGGGCCCGGGTGTGCCGGACGAGGAAAAGGCGCGAATTTTTGGACAATTCGAAAAAGGTTCCGCGCCAAGTCCGCGGGGTATGACATCCTTCGGCATCGGCTTGGCGATCTGCAAGTCCGTCGTTGAGGCGCATGGAGGAGAGATCGGTGTGAACGATGTTGCTGGCGGAGGAAGTGAATTTTTCTGCGAGCTGCCGATGGTGTCGGTCGAGGCGAGTTGAGCACTTTCACCGTTAAGGGGCACAGCCATTGATTTCTAGTCGCTCGGGCTTTGCAGTTTCCGTCGCAGCCGGATTTGGAGATCGGCGAGGACGTTCATGAAATAGATGTAGGCGTCGTAGGGGCTGGGATAGGGGGTGAAATAGCGGTGGACGCCGCCATCGGTGCCGCCTTTGGTGGACATCCAATAAAAATGGTCGGAAGTTTGCATTTTTGCCCAGATTTCGGTGAGATCCGGATCATTGGCGGCGATGATTTCCTGTTCTAGGCGGTGGAGTTTATCGAAGGCCTCCTGTTGCATGGCATTGCCAGTCCACGCGGACAAGTCGCGTTCGGAATCCGCCCAAGACGTTAGGCTTTGGCTGCTGTATTCACGAGATGCGCGGTAGAGCATGACGGCCTCGGAGGGTGTAACCCACTGCAAGCCAGCGTCTTCAAAGGCGGCGGGGAGATTTTTCCAGAATTGGAAAATGCCAGTGCTTTCCCAGTGGTGCTCGCCAATGCTCTCGTAATCGAGAAACAGGTTCACCACATCGCCGGGGCAATTTGCCAGCCAATCGGCAAATTTTTCGGGGCCGAGTGGGTAGCAATTCCAGTCTGAGTCTGAAAAGCGGAAGCCAAGATCGTCGGAAAGTGGGACATTCCTCAGCAGAGTCTTGATGCGAGCGGTCATGGGCGCGCGGTAGAGGAAATTTGGCGACATGCCGCTGAGATTCCGCTCCACGCCCTCCGCCACCACTCCGTCGAAGCCCATGGTTTCTGCTTTGGCGGCAATGGCGTCGTTATAAATCAGCTCGGTGTTGCGAAATACGCGGGGCCTGACCGAGAAAACCTCCTCCAATTTTTGGAGATGGAGTTCCACTTGGCGGTCGAATTCCTTGTTGGAGTGAACGAAGGCCAGCGAGTGGTAGTAAGTTTCTGCGAGCAACTCCACGCCACCCGAGGCGACGAGATCTTGGAAGGAGGCCAACACGTCCGGCCGAAAGCGCTCCATTTGCTCGATGACGGTGCCGCTGATCGAGAGCGCCATGCGGAAACGTCCGGCGTTTTCCTCGATGAGTTGCTTGAACATCCGGTTGGCCGGGAGGTAGCACTTTTCCGCGACTTTATTGAGGATTTCGCGGTTCATGGCGTCGTCCTCATAGACGGCATTTTCCCCGATTTTGAAGAAGTCGTAGGGCAGCAGGCGGTTTGGTTGGTGGACCTGGAAGTAGAGGCAGACGTCGGGCATGGGTTAGTGGAGCTGAGAAAATGATGGGGCCGGGGAAGTGATTTCTTGGTAAACCTTCATCACTTTTGCGGCGGCGGCGTCCCATGTGGAAGCCTCAATATCGAGTTTTGCCTGCTCACTGACGCGTGTGCAAAGTTCCTCGTCGGTCAAAAGATCGTTGATGTGCTTGGCCATGAGCTCGACGTCCCAAAAATCTGCTTTGAGAGCGCCTTTGAGGACTTCTGCGACGCCGGATTGTTTGGAAATCACGGCTGGAATCCCGAATTGGGCGGCTTCTAAGGCGGATAGACCGAAGGGTTCGGAGACCGATGGCATGCAGTAAACGTCGGTCATGGAAAGTAGGGAATTCACCTTCGCTTTATCGAGAAAACCCGTGAAGTGGAAGTGCGCGCCAAGGCCGCGGAAGGCTCCGGACTCGATGAGTGGACGCAGTTTTTCGCCTGTGCCTGCGACGACGAAGCGGACGCATGGATTCCGTGCGATGACGCGTGAGGCGGTTTCTAGAAAAAATTCCGGCCCCTTCTGCGAGGTGAGTCGGCCGAGAAACAACACCAGCTTTTCCGGGAATTTCTTGCGTGTTTTGAAGGCGGTCACCGGGTCTGCGCCGTTGTGGACAGGGCGGATTTTCTTGGGATCGATGCCGTAGTGCGTGGAAATAATTTCGCCGGTGTAGTGGCTGACGGGGATGATTCGATCGGCCATTTCCATGCCGTATTTTTCGATATCGTAGATCCAGCCGCGTGCGTTTGCGCCGGCGCGGTCGTATTGAAGCGCGTGGACATGCACGACGAGTGGCTTGCCGCTGGCCTTTTTCACCTCCACACCTGCGAGGAAGGTCATCCAATCATGGGCGTGGACGACATCAAAAGGTTCGAGCATCGCCATTTTTGCAGCGACTTTGGAAAATTCGACAATCTTGGTGCCGAGGTCTGGGCCATAAAGTTCGCCGACTTTGAATGCCTCGAGCTGGCGGCTGGTGGTGCGTGAAAATGCGACGTGGTCGGTCATCGTATTTCCGAGAGTCTGAGATTCCTCGAGCAGTTCGCCGTCCGCGTAGGGGTTCAGCGTGATCGGGACCTTGCGGACTTGGGCGAAACTTTCATAGCGGTAGTGCGCCTCGACCTGTTGCAGTTGATCGACACTCAATTCATTGAGGCCGCGGAGATCAAATCCATCAAAGTGAGTGCCGGGAGCGGATTTCGGCACCACCACGGTGAGATTTACCCGCTTGGAGAGGGCGCGTGATAGGCCAAGGCACGCGATTCCGAGACCGCCGTTGATGAGGGGAGGAAATTCCCAGCCGAGTTTCAGGACGCGCAAAAGTTTCATGCAAAATGGGGCGGTGAGCCCGTCACGCGGGAAGATGTGAGGCGCTGTGGCTCGCTGCTGTCGAGTTAAAGCAAAAGCCGGGCCAATGTCATGGCCACAGTGGCCGGGAAATCGTGCAGTTGGCGCTTGGATGTCGCGGATGGGCTGTGCAGTCTGCGCGCCGTGGACGCTTCGCGCGAAAGATCCCGCGTGGATTTTAGACGAGCTGCTGCCGCCACGTCGCTGCAATGGGCGTGATGCCGACTGTGCTTCACCGCCTCACAAATTTTCAGAATCAACGACAACGAAACATGACACTCCACACGGAAAATCCACCGCCGCAGATTGTGAATCCCGCGGAAGCCGAGGCACTCGTCCGCGAGGCATCCCATTGGATTCAGCCACTCCGAGCCGAGATTGGTCGTTACCTCATTGGTCAGAGTGATTTGGTGGACCGCTTGCTGATTTCGCTGTTGGTGAAGGGCCATATTCTGTTGGAGGGCGTTCCGGGCTTGGCGAAAACACTTGCGCTCAAGACGCTTGCCTCGCTGGTGAATGCGAAGTTCAACCGCATTCAATTCACCCCGGACATGCTCCCAGCTGACATTGTTGGGACTGAAATTTACGACCCCAAGGAGGCGCGTTTTCGCGTCAAGCACGGGCCAGTTTTCGCAAATTTCATTCTAGCGGACGAGATCAACCGTGCGCCCGCCAAGGTCCAAAGCGCCCTGCTTGAGGCGATGCAGGAAAAACAAGTCACCATCGGCGAGCAGACATTCGCGCTGCCATCCCCATTTTTCGTTCTAGCCACTCAGAATCCTCTCGAACAGGAAGGCACCTATCCGCTGCCTGAAGCGCAGCTCGACCGCTTCATGATGAAGGTGGTCATGGATTACCCCACGGAAGATGAGGAGCTTCGCGTGTTAGACCTCGCTGGAACCACGGAAGAAATGCCGGTCCCCGTGCCAATCGTTAGTTTGGAGGCGATCCAACAGGCGCGCACCGTCGTGAATCGGCTCTATTTGGATGATAAAGTGAAGCGTTACATCGTCCGCCTCGTGCATGCCACGCGCCGCCCGGATGAATACGGTGTCCACATCGCGCCACTGATCCGTGTGGGGGCCTCGCCGCGGGCGACGATCAATCTAGCGCTTGCCAGCCGTGCGCACGCCTTTCTCAATGGCCGTGCATACGTCACGCCACATGATGTGAAAAGCGTGGCGATGGATGTTCTGCGGCACCGCGTGACTGTTACTTACGAGGCGGAGGCGGAAGGCTTGGACAGCGAGCAGATCGTCAGCCGTATTCTTGATGAATTGCCGGTGCCATGATTTCGCGCAAGCCAAGCACGCCCATCAGTGTGGCGGATGAGACCCGCGCGGCGGAAATTCTCGGGCGCGTCCGCCGCATGGAAGTTCGTACGAACCGCTTGGTGGATGACTCGCTGGCTGGGCGCTACGCCAGCGTCTTCAAAGGCCGGGGCATGGACTTCGACCGAGTTAGAAATTACGTCCCGGGCGATGATGTTAGGACGATTGATTGGAATGTCACGGCGCGCACGGGGGATCCCCACGTCAAGTTGTTCACGGAAGAGCGGGAATTGACGATATTACTGATGATTGATGTGAGTGCCTCATCAGACTTCGGCAGCGTGGTGGATTCCAAGCGAGAGTTGGCAGCGGAGGCCGCAGGAGTGCTGGCCGCCTCGGCGATTCGGAACCGTGATAAAGTTGGGTTGATTCTCTTCAGCGATGCAGTCGAGCTATACATTCCACCCGGCAAAGGACGCATGCACATCATGCGCTTGATTCGTGAAATTCTCTATTTTCAGCCAGCCAATCCCGGCACGGACATCACCCATGCCTTGGACTTTGCCAATCAAGTGATGCATCGGAAATCCGTGATCTTTTTAGTCTCGGATTTTTGTTTGGGAGACGCCTTTGAAGATCGTTTGAAACAACTTCGCAACAAGTTGCAAGTCACGCACCGGCGGCATGACGTCATCGCGGTTTCCGTCACGGATCCGCGTGAGGAAACGCTGCCGGATGTCGGGCGCATCTGCATTGAAGATGCGGAGACTGGACAGGTCGTGGAAATCAACACGGGCAGTGCGAAAGTTCGCGAGGCCTACGCCGCGCAATCGCGCGCGCGACGTGAAATGACGGCGACGCGCATTCGCTCGCTTGGCGTGGATTTGTTGGAGTTCGTCAACGGGGAAAATTGGATGCCGGCACTCATCGGCTTTTTCCGCAATCGTCGCCAGAAGTCCGGTTGATCTTCACCCATGCTAGATATGTATTCTATCCGGAAATTTCATGGTGGCGGGCGAGTTTGGATCGTCGGTCTTGTTGCGTCTTGTTTTCTAGCATTCGGACTGTCGGCGCAAGATGCGGCACCGGTTGAGGAGGATATCCGTGGACCGAAACCCTTGATCGAGATCGCGCAACCGGAACCCTTGCCGCTCGCGTTGTGGGCGGGAATCGGTGGTGGTCTGTTGCTTGCTGGCGCTGCCTATGCGTTCTGGAAGATGCGCCGTCGCAAGCAGCATCGTAAAAGTCCGCCGGAGGTCGCTTTGGCCACACTCGCCGAGTTGGAGCGGAATCACAGCACTTTAGCTGCAGAAGCGTTTGCCAACCGTGCCGCGCAGATTGTCCGCCAATACATTTCCGAACGCTTCAGCATGGCGGCCACCCGACGGACGACTGAGGAGTTTTTCATCGGCCTAACTGAGTCAGCTGAAAATCCTTTGATCGGTGAAAGTGAGCACTTGCGCGGGTTTTTGAAATCCTGTGACCTCGCGAAATTTGCGGGAGCCACGCTGGATGCGGCGCAGCGAGAAAAACTGTTGGATGCGGCGCGCGGGTTGATCGCCGCTACCCGAGCCAACCCACACGCAGAAAAATCATGACAGAGAGTTTCGAGTTTCTGCATCCTTGGGTGTTATGGTTTCTGCTGGTGCTGCCGCTCCTTGCGATTTGGCGCGGGCGCTGGGGACGACCCGTCGCAGTGCGCATGCCCTCGACGCTTGATGCACGGAGCATCGGTGCGCAACCCCGCTCAAAGGCGGGTGGCGTGTTGATGTTTCTTGGGCTTCTATCATTCGGCTTATTGATCATCGCCCTTGCTCGGCCGCGCCATGGCAAGGGCTCTTCTGATGTTGAAACGAGTGGAATTGACATCATCCTAACCATCGATGTTTCTGGTTCGATGGAAGCGATGGATTTCAAGCTTGGCGGGAAGCCGGTGAACCGTCTGGAAGCCGTCAAGGATGTTGTGGAAAAGTTCATTGCCCAGCGCCCGAACGACCGTCTCGGCATGGTCGCCTTCGCAGGGCGGCCCTATTTGGTGAGTCCTCTGACGCTTGACCACGAATGGCTTGGCAAGCGCTTGCGTGATTTGAAGATGGGCCAAGTGGAGGATGGGACGGCGATTGGATCTGCGATTGCGGCATCCGTGGGGCATTTGAAAAACTCCGATGCGAAGTCGCGGATTGTGATCATGCTAACGGATGGTGTCAACAATGCGGGTGCGGTGAATCCGCTGACGGCGGGTGAGGCGGCGAAGGCGTTAGGAATCAAAGTTTACACCATTGGAGCCGGCACGCGTGGTGAGGCTCCGGTGCCGGTCACGGATGCATTCGGCAGGACGCATTTTCAGACCATGAAAGTGGAGATTGACGAAGAGATGTTGAAGGAGGTTGCGGTCGCCACCGGAGCGCAATCCTATCGCGCCACTGATACGGATTCTTTGGAAAGCATTTACGCATCGATCAATCAGTTGGAAACAACGACGCGGAAGCTCAAGAAGTATCAGCAATACGACGAGTTGTATCTCTACTTCCTCGTTCCCGGACTGGCTTTGATTTTGTTGGAGCTTTTTCTAAAACAAACGCGCTTCAGGCGTCTGCCTTAATCTCATGGACGACACATCCCTGCAATTTGCCCAACCTCTATGGATTCTCGCTGGCTTGGTGGTCTGCGGAGGAGCGTTTGGTTTATTTATTCTGTTTGATCGGCGGCGGGAGGCGGCCTTGGCGCAATTGATTCATCCGCGATTTCGGCAGCGTCTTACTGAGGGGTTTTCGCCATGGCGGAGAAATTTGAAGCGCGTGCTTTGGTTGCTTGCGGTGTTTCTGCTGTTTGTTGCGATTGCGCGCCCGCAGATGGGCTATGAGTGGCACGAGGTGAAGCGGAAGGGGATTGATATTTTATTCGCGGTGGATACTTCGCGCAGCATGTTGGCAGAAGATCTAACTCCGAACCGCCTGGAGCGGGCGCGCTTGGGAATTGTGGACTTTGTCGGGCGTTTGGAGAGCGATCGCGTGGGACTGATTCCCTTTGCTGGAAGTGCGTTTGCGCTTTGTCCGCTGACTTTGGACTATGATTCGTTTCGAGAATCCTTGGATGCACTTGATACGGATTTGATCCCACGTCAGGGCACGGATCTCGCAAGTGCCATCAAAGAAGCGGAGCGCCTTTTTGATGAGGGAGGGAACAATCAACGGGTGCTGGTTTTGTTAACGGATGGTGAGGATTTGCAGGGCTCGGTGATCGATGCGGCGAAAAATGCGGCGAAGAAGGGAATGACGATTTACACCGTGGGTGTCGGCAGTCCGGATGGTGCGACGATGCCGATTCGCTATCAGAATGGCCGGACGGACTTCGTGCGTGATTCAAGCGGACAAGTGGTCAAGACGCAGTTGGATGAAGAAACCTTGAAAAAAATCGCTGAGGAAACGCGTGGGCTCTACGTGCCGTTGGGGCGGGGTGCGGAGGGTCTGGATACGATCTATCAGGAGCGATTGAGTTTGGTGCCGAAGAGTGAGTTGGACCAGCGGATGGAGCGTGTTGCGTTGGAGCGTTTTGAGTGGCCATTGGCGTTGGCGCTTGGCTTATTGATTTTCGAGTTCTTCATGGGCGAGAGGCGTCAGGCAAAGCCGGCGCGTGAACTTCCGTCTGCGGCGCGCCGAGTCAATCCGTTGCCGCGCGTGGTGTCGTTGGCTTGGATCGGGTTGCTGGTTTTCTCCCAAGTTGCCGAGACTCGCGCTGCGGATGCGAAGACCGGAGTGGACTCACAGCAGTCCTATAACAAGGGCACGGATGCGTATGGCAAAGGGGATTTTACCGCAGCGGCGGATGCATTGCGCATCTCGTTGCGGACTCCGGATCTCGCATTGCAACAGCGGGCCTACTACAATTTGGGAAATTCACTCTATCGGGCGGGTCAAGGGAGTTTGGAGAAAGACCCGGACGCGACGGTTCGTTCGTGGGAGGCAGCTGTGAAGGCGTATGATGACGTTTTGGCCCTGAATGCGGGCGATTCAGACGCGCTTTTCAATAAGGAATTGGTTGCTAGAAAATTGGATGAGTTGAAAAAGCAGCAGGAGCAGGAGAAAAAGCAGGATCCTTCGAAGGACGAGGATAAGAAGGACGAGGATAAGAAGGACGAGGATAAGAAAGACGAGGATAAGAAGGACGGGGATAAAAAAGGTGAGGATGGGAAGGAATCCAAAGACGGCGAAGAATCCAAGGATGGGAAGGAGGATGGCTCCGAGGGCAAGGATGAGAAAGAGGGCAAGG
>JBEGOB010000478.1:0-4130 GCA_041182265.1 Verrucomicrobiota bacterium
CGTCCGCCACGGCTATGCCGCCATGAGCATCAACTCCCGTCTCTGGAGCAAGGGCATCCGCAACCCAACTGGGCCACAATCTCTCCACGACGCGAAAACCGCCATCCGCTGGCTCAGAAAAAATGCGGATTCCCTCGGCATTGATCCTAACAATATCGGCGCACTCGGCGGCTCGGCCGGCGGAAATCTCGCAGCAATGCTCGCACTAACTGCCCCGGAAGATGGACTCGACCCGGCCTCACCCTTGGCCGAGATCTCCGCAAAAGTGAACTGCGCCGTGGACCTCTACGGAGCCGTCGATCTCATCAATTACCACGACATGAAAATGTTCCTGAAAACCCGCGAGCAAGACCCCGCCGCATACATCAAAGCATCCCCCATCACCTATGCAGGAAATTCAGACGCCCCCCTTCTCATCGTCCACGGCACGGCGGATGATGTCGTAAAACCCAGCCAAAGCATCGCTCTCGCAGAAAAACTCAAAGCCGCTGGCAGCGAGCACGAACTCATCCTCGTCGATGGCGGACTCCACACCTTTGACCTCAATCCCCGGCAGATGGATCTCAAACCCGCCGTCATCGGGTTTCTTAATAAATATCTGAAACCGACCCCCCTCACACAGTGATTCTCCCAAACCACCGCGCCAAATCATCAGCACCCGCGATCACGAATTTGAAAAAGCAGCACTCCCGGCTCATCGCACTTTGCGTATTTCTCGCAGCCCTAACGAGCACCACGGTCGCCTCACCCACGATCACCAAGGACGTCAGCTACCTCGCTCCCGGCCGCAAGGAAAAACTCGACATCTATCATCCAAGCACGCCTGCTCCAGGCACGCTCGCTCCCGCCATCGTCATCATCCACGGCGGCGGTTGGGTCGGCGGCGACAAAGCCGCCAAACGCGAAATCATCACCGGCAACGCGCTCGCCGCTGCTGGCTACCTCTGTGTCAGTATCGAATACTGGAAAGGCTCCAAAGACCGCTGGCCCACCAATCTCCAGGATTGTAAAAATGCAGTCCGCTGGCTACGCATGAACGCGGAGAAATTGAAAATCGACCCCACCAAGATCGGTGTCATCGGCGGATCTGCCGGTGGTCACCTCGCACTGATGCTCGCCTACACCGCCGGAAATTCGGAAATCGACCCCAAGCCACTCTATCCAAACGTCTCCGACCACGTCTCAGCCTGTGTCAATATGTATGGCATTTCAAACCTCGAAACCCGCCAAGGCACCGATCCAACAGGCATGCCTAACGGAAAGCTCAGCCCGACGACGCAACTCTTCTCCGAGTCACGTGAGGCGGCTCCCGCCAAGTGGAAATTAGCATCACCTGTCAGCCACATTCGGAAGTCATCTCCTCCAACACTCACACTTCACGGCATCGGCGACACAGTCGTGGACCGCGCACAATCCGAAGAACTCGACCGCTCGCTCAAAGCCGCCGGGGTAGAATCCACTCTCATCATGGTCCCGGATGCCAATCACGCATGGCCACTGAAAACCCCAAAATTTGATCACATTCCCACCGTCATCAATTTTTTCAACCGGCACTTAAAACCCTAATACCAAGCTCCCGCGCCCTACCACGCGCCCGGTCCACTTGAGGTATTTTCCCACTAGATCATCCGCTCCCGCAAAGCCCGCGCAACAGCCGCTGCCCGCGACCTAACATCCAATTTTTTGAAGAGATGCCGCGTGTGCGTATCGATCGTATGGATGCTCACTCCCAAGCGCTCTGCGATTTCCTTTGCGGTCAATCCATCCACAATTAAAGACAGCATTTCACGCTCACGCGGCGACAAGGAAACAGGTGTCATCCGCTTGGTCAACTTCGCCAATAATTTAACAACACTTGCTGCAATGAGCGGAGACATCGGCGAGCCTCCACGCGCCGCCTCATGAATCGCCTCAACGATTTCATCAGGTTTCGCCGTTTTCAACAAGTATCCCGAAGCCCCCGCACTGATTGCCGCAGAAATCTTCGCCTCATCCTCAAAGACAGTTAGGATAACAACCCGGCATTCGGGTGCCAAACGAATCACATCGGCCAGCGCCTCCAAACCACTCCGTCCCGGCAGTCCGACATCGAGCAACAACACATGCGGCAACTTCTCCGGCTTCGCTTGCCGCAAACTCAGCAACATCGCCTCCGCATTTGCAAACGCCTCCGCGCAATTGACATTCCGCGTCGGCGCACACAAGCGCTGCAAATTTTTCCGCAAAATATCATGGTCTTCCACGATCCATACAATTGGTACCACCGGCCCTAAGTTTTCAGAAATTGGCATCATAAATTTTTAATAACGTTTGGTCCATCGTCGGCTTTTCGGCACATCCAAAATAACAGCAGTCCCCACACCTGGCTGAGAATCCAAACGCAGATCCGCACGCATCATCGCTGCACGCTCACGCAAGTTTCCCAACCCGTGACCGCTCAACACACGATCCATCGCAAATCCGCAACCATCATCGGAAATCTCAATGCGCAAGCCTCCAGGCGTCGGGCTGAGCTGAAACTTCAAGTGGCTAGCCCCCGCATGCTTGGCCGTGTTGTGCAACACTTCCTTGCAGAAAAGATACAATTCACGCCGTGTCTCAAGGTTTGGTTCCCACTTCAAGGGCCCAGTCGGCAACGCGCACTCCAACTCGACCCCTCGCAATAAGCGGTCGGCCAACCCCGCCATCACATTGAGCCAATCCGCCGCAATTCCCCCACGCTTGCCCCCTAACATCGAAACCATGTCCCGCATGGAATCCGCACTCTCACGCGCGACTCGCTCAATCTCCGCCAAATCCAAACGCATCTGCTCTGCGCTCTCCTGACCTGCGAACGAGGATATCAACGCAATACTTCCTAAGTTAGAGCCTAGCTCATCATGCAAATCACGCGCCAATCTCTCGCGGTGCCGCTCGCGGTCCAACACCCGTTCCCGATGTCCTCGCCAAGAAAATAAGCCTGCAATCAATGCGATTCCACCCGCACCACTGATACTCGCCGCCACCAAGCGATGTTCCGCTTTGGCAAAAACCTCACGCCGTCGAATCGTTAGCACCGCGCGGCGTTGCTCAAGAACTTTGCGAGATTCCAATTGCCGGAACCACTCCGGAAGCTCAAGTAAACTTCCACCACCGGACACACCGTCGGTCAACCCCGCACGCGACCATTCTTGATCTTCGATCGAATGTGCCACGATCACGGGTTGGCGCAAGGCAACATTGACGTCGCCCACGTATGCTTGAACTTCTCCAAGCGCAAACACGAAGTCCCCCGTTCGCTCACGAAGCCGCGTCGCCGTTAGCCGAATGTAGCGCGCAGGTTTCTCCATCCCCACATAGGACTGCATATTCCTTCCCGGCGACTGCAGGGAACTTGTGGTGCGATTATAAATCATCTCTGGATTCTTAAAATCCTCTGTCAGTGCAGTCTCTAACTTAAATCGAGCCGGAAAACCATAATAAGTATCCCACGCCATCGAACTCCTCCATGCAGGCAGCAAACGAATTTCATCAAGTTGCTGCACGGCGCCAAGATCCACGATGACCGCCTGCTCATCATGCATCGAACCCGCAATCTCACCATGCCAACCCATCACCGTCTGCTTGTCCTGCGCCAAAGGCAGGCCCAGCGGCGTCACTTGATCCACCAAATTATTCCGCGACCATGCCGGCCGGATTTCCCGCGAACTCGATGAACGCACCTTCGCCTGTTGTGCCATATTTCGGCTTCCCCGAAGGGCCATGACCTCTGCCAAGCCCAGCACAGGCGGCCCATCACTGTCCCATGATTCGGTAGCAGTGAGCCGAATTCGGCGCAGGGCCACTCCTGCCGGACAAACTGCGGAAACCGGAAAAAATCCAGGATTCTGAAAATCCCCGCCAGTTTCATCCATGAGATGGTGGGATTGTTCCTCCTCATCGAATCCCTCCAGAATGAAACGTTTGGGAAAACCAAAACCTGCCACGGGTCCGTCAACACCCTTGCCTAACAGAGGTATTAATACCACCTGATCCAATGGAATTGCCTCGGAAAACTCAAGCTCCAGCCACAAGTCTTCATTGCCAATTTTCCCAGCGCTCTGAAATCCCAAGCGGTTGCCGCTATTCACACCGGTGATCACGGATAGCCC
>JBEGOB010000479.1:0-3262 GCA_041182265.1 Verrucomicrobiota bacterium
CCCCCAAACCCAGCCTCCCCCTGACTCGATGAAACCTAGCGCACGCGACTATTTGGTAATTTTCATGGCATTCTCCGCCGTCCTCCTCTGCGGCTACGGCATCGGCCACATCGTCGGACAACGGAAATCTCACACCACGTGGGAATCCTCGTCCCCTGTCTGGCGCGACCAAACACTCGCTAAAATCCAACAAAACCTCTCTCTCACACCCGCCCAAGTTCCACGCGTCGAGGCAGAATTGGCAAAAACTGATCTAGCCATTCGCCACTCCAATGATCTAATTCTGCTGGAACACCTTCGTCACATTGACAATCTCTATGAGCAATTGATCCTCCAACTCGACGCATCCCAGGCCAAGCGCCTCAAAAACGAGAAAAAATCACTCGAAGCAGAAATTCAAATGCGCAACGCAGTCCTCTCGCCAAACCCAGACCTCAGCAATAAATGAACCGTGTAAGCCTCATTCTGGCCGGTACATTCCTGGTAGTCGCCGCCACGCTCGCGGTGACCATCAGCACGCGCCCGCTTCCCCAAGAGAATTTCACGGTGACCTCCGCACCGCGCACTTCCCGCCCTGCCTTTTCCACCACCCCGCAGGTCACTGAGCCACTCTCCGTCGCGTCCTCCGCACCAGAACTCGCGCCTCAAGCGCCTCAGCCAGATTCGTCACTCGCCACGCTCTCGACACCGGCCCAACGCGCCCCGCAGCAAGCAACACATTCCGTTCCCGAGTCTCGCACCACGGCCAAGAACGACAGTCGCCTCCCACGCCGGAAACCCACTCCCAGCGCCGCCACCAATCCCCAATTTTCCGTCAAAATCCCCGCCGAGCATCCCGCCGCACAACAGCTTATGCCCATGGCTTTGCGCGTCCAAGCCCACGCAAACCGCAATCTGGATCGACTCACCAAGCAACTGGAACTCAGCGAGGAACAACGGGAAAAACTCTTTCCCATCCTCGCCAGAAGCTCGGAAAGCTACGATCCCGCCATGTTGATCTCGGAAGCATCCGCCCCCGAAGCATCCGCACTCTCACCCGAAACAGGCGAGCTTGCGATCCAAGAAATTCTCGAACCCGAGCAGCAGGAAGAAAGAATCGACAACGCCCTCACAGATTCTCTCATCTGGCAGGAAATCATCGCCGGCCTGGAGCGCCAACTCGCCGAGCAATCCCCGCAAACCACCCCTGCGGAAATTGTCACCCCCTTGCCAGAACCCGCTCCCACACCACCCGCAAGCAGCCCACGCCGCACTCTATCAATCCCCACCCCGCCGACTCTTGATTGATTGAAAAGAAAATTTGTGACGCCACCCCTACAACAAACGTCTCTCCATCAATCGCAACTCGATGAGTGAACTCATCAACGGCTAACCCAAATCATCTCATGGATCTCAAATTCTTATTTGCTCTCCTCATTGGCGTCAGTTTCGCCAGTGCCGCTCCCCAACTGCCCAGCGGTGCCATCGCTCAAATCCCCGCTTGGCTCGACACCGATGGCGACGGCGTGGTCTCCGAACTCGAACGCCATGCCTTCGCAGAAGCCCGCAAAAACGGCGGCAAGAGTTTCACCGACCAATGGGACGAAGACGATGACGATGACCTCGACGAGAATGAACAGGAATCCGCAATGAATGCTCTCGCCGAAGGCGCACGCAGAAAACTTTGCGAGTTATTCTTAAATGTCGCCGGTGATGACGGACTCCTTTCACTCGAGGAATTCACTCTCATTCCCGCCGTATCAGACCTCTCTCCAGAAAAAATCAACCCTCTGTTCGATCTGCTGGACACCGATAAAGATGGCTTCGTCTCCTTGGACGAATTCATCACCAACACCGGCGGCCCTCGACTCCGCAAAGGACAAGACAAACCCGGCGGAGGATCTGGCGGAGGCTCTGGCGGAGGCTCCGGTGGAACTGCTGGCGGCGGCTCTGGCGGAGCTGCTGGCTCTGGAGCGGGCTCGGAGGAAATTGACGACGACACTGACGACGACGAAATAGACGAACCCCTCGCGGACTGACACTCACCCACCCTGCACTCACTTAGAAGCTTCTAGCAAATTTCCATCCTCAAACTCATGAGACAGTCCGCCACCGCGGATCGTCTCATTTTTTCGTTCATGCGCCCATTTTCTTGCCTGATCCACCTGCTCGCAATGACCGGAGTCCAACTCCACGCTGGAAATTTATACTCGACCGATTTCGAGGCATTCACCCATGGAGACAATCAATGGTCCGGCACCGAGGACTGGCTCTCCACAGACACCACCAGCGGCGCACAGGGCATCTTGCTAAACGCCGCACAAAATCTCCAACTCGGCAAGACCGCTTATCTCGGCTACGAACCGCCCGCCTCGGACTGGACCACGGTTTACAAACCCATCCACTACGATCCCTCCACCACGCAGATCCCGATCATCGAATTCGACTCTCTGCTAGGAATCCAAGACTCAAGCAACGGTCGCCGCGACCGCTTTTATGTCTCTTTCTACAATTCGGATAATTTCTTTCTCGCCGGCATCTGCTTCGACAACACCACAGGAGAAGTCAGCCGTGACGATGGCTCGATCCGCTCGGGAACCAATGTCGAATTCCTCCGTGGCAACCAACTGCTAGGCTTGATCACCCTGCAAGTCCTAAGCGCCCGCATCAATCTAGTCACCAACCAATGGTCCGCCGCCTTGGACGGCATCACGCTGTTCAAGGACGCGCCCTTCACCGCCACCGGCCAAGCACGAATCCTCGGAGCCAGCGCCGCCGAGTGGGAAGTCGTTAAAACAAATCCCACACTCGAAGCCGGCAACAACTGGTTGTTTGTCGCAGACTGGAACCTACGCACCGTTCCCGTTGGCAGCGAACCCTTCTCGATCTCCTCCATCACCAAGAATCCAGACGGTAGCACCACGCTCACTTGGCCCGGAAATCCTGGTTTCGACTACAAAATCGAGCATTCCTCCGATCTCATCATCTGGCACAACGACTTACCCGGCGCCTCGCTCCCAAGCATCCAAACCAACGGCCCGCTTTCTTTCACCGACGCCACAGCGCCTCTGGAAAAAAAATTCTATCGGGCGCGTCGCGAAGTTTCACCGTAAGCCCGACATTCTCAGTGAGTCGCAATATTTTGTGACCGCCACGCCATCCGCCGCGTCAGATAGATGTAGGCAAGATCGATGCATCATTTCCATTCCAAGAGAACTCCCATCAAACTCCGCATTGGCGGCATCGCGCTGATTCTTAAATTTTTGTGCGGTGCGGCCGTGCT
>JBEGOB010000480.1:0-12028 GCA_041182265.1 Verrucomicrobiota bacterium
GAGGACACGACTGCGGCATTGCGGATCGAGGATGTGATGGCGGAGAGCGCCAACTTCAAGCTAAACACGCGTAAAATTCCTTCCTTCGGTTTCATCCGCTCGGCGCTTTGGCTGCGCTTTGACATCCGCTCCGACTCGCCGCTGGATGAAAATTTGCTGGTCGAGTTGGCGACCACGCGTCTCAGCCATTTCACTTGGTATGTGACCGATGGTGAGCGGGTGCTGCACACGCAGGAAGCAGGCCAGGCCGACCGACATCGCGCGCGAAAGGGACTTTATCCCTTGCTGGAAGTGAGGGTGCCACCGGGAGGAAAACGGACGATTTATGCACGAGCCGTCTCCGAGACCGCGATCTGGCTGCCCTTGCATGCAGGCTCGCCCGTGGCTTTTGTGAAATTCGATCAAACTCGGATGGCACGTGATTTGTTGATCATCGGATTTTTCCTGGCACTGATGCTTTTGAATCTGATGTTAGGCAGCTTGCTTCGCCAAAAGATGTTCTACCAGATCGCGGCGATTTCCCTATCATTTGCAGGCTACTACTCCGTGTTCAACGGGTATGCCACCTTGTATTTTCCTGCATTTCCGCTGTGGTTGCAAAGGCAGGGAATGTTGATCATCGCGGCCTTGGGCATGGCGGTTTTCTTTCGTTTGAACGGGACTTACGCCGTACGCAGCGAGCGGTCCAAGCGCGGACTGCGCTTGCAGCGAGCGGCGGAGATTTTGATGCTTTGCGCCATCGCGAGCTTCTTCGTGCTGGATTTTCCCATCGCCACCCAAGCGTTCCACCCCATCGTGGTGCTGTCGGTTGCGCTGTGCCTCACGGCGATTTGTCGGAACGTAGGCCGCTTGCCACGCGGCGCGGAAATTTGGTTTTTCCTCGCATGGGCTCTGTTTGGCGCGGGTATCATTCTGATGGGTTTGCAGTTTGCGGCATTGATCCCCATGTTGATTGTGAATCAGCAACTCCAAGGCTGGCTGCTGCCGGGAATGCTGGTTGCATTCTTTCTAACAGTCATTGCGCGGCAGCGTGAATTGCAAGCACAGCAAATACAACGCGACGCGCTGCATCAGGCGGAGAAGCAGGCTTACGAGCTGATCGGCAGCATCGCAGCAGGAACCTTTGCAGTGGCACGCGAGCAGAATGCGCAAGGTGAAGTCACGATGCGTTTCCGCTTTGTGAGCCCGCAATTCCTTGAAATGTTCGAACTCACGCGAGAGGCGGTGATGCATGATTCCGAGGAAGTCACCCGCCGCGTCCATCCGGCAGACCGAGAAAGTCTGAAGGCGGCGAACAGCGAGGCGATTGATCATGCAACAGGTTTCCACTGGGAGGGCCGGGTGGTTTTACGTGAGGAGACGCGGACCTACGTCATCACTTCCACACCGCGGCGAGAGAGCAGCGGCTTGCTTGTTTGGTCCGGCTTAGTCACTGACATCACAGCACGCGTGGAGGCAGAAAAACGCTTGGGAGAGGCATTGCAGATCGAGCAGCGTCTGCGTGAAGAAGCAGAGACGCTGCGGCGAGAGGCGGAAAAGGCACATGAAGCGAAAAGCTTGTTCCTCGCGAAAATGAGCCATGAAATCCGCACCCCGCTGAGCGCGCTTGTTAGCCTGGCTCAAGTCATGTGGATGCGCAGTGAGGGCGAAGAGGTGGCGGCGGATTTCCGCCAATTTCTCAACCGCGTGCGCTCTGGCGGCCACTATCTCAATCTGCTGCTGCGCAATATCCTAAACGTTTCAGCCGCCGAGTCCGGACGGGTGCCGGTGAGCGCCACCGAGTTCTATCTTGCCGATTGGGCAGACGAGATCCGGAATATTCTCGAGCCCATCGCCGAATACCATCGCGGGTCCATCCAGTGGAGTTTTCCGGAGGATGACGAAGCCCGCTGCCGCACGGATCAAGTCCGTTTGACGCAAATCGCTCTCAACCTCGGGCAAAATGCGCTGAAGTTTGGTGCCGGAAGTGGAGTTCCCGTGCGCATTATTTTGGAAAAGTTAGGTGATTGTTTCCACTTGGTGGTCGAGGATGGAGGGCCGGGAATTGGCGCAGAAAGCTTGCAGGCGGTTTTTGGCGAATTTTCACAAGCGGGAGGCAAAGTTTCGCCGCTGGATGAGGGCGTGGGACTCGGCCTATCCGTTGTGAAAATCAATACCGAACTGCTCGGCGGCACGGTGACGGTGGCCTCCGGAAATTCACGCGGGGCGCGCTTCGTCGTCAAAATTCCTGATTTGCCGCCAGACGCATCATCTCCGGGAACTGCCGCTTGGTCCATGAATCCACTTGGCGGAGGCACACAACCTTTTCAATGATCTGAGTATGCGAGCGCTTATTGTTGAAGACAGTCTTGAGGATTTGCTCAATCTCCGCACGCTTTTGCAGCGTATCCCGGACATGGAGATCGTCGCCGAGGCCTTCACGCTGCCCACCGCGCGGCAAGCCGCCGCTGAGCACGTCCCGGATCTTGTCTTCCTTGACATCGAACTCGGCGCGGAAAACGGCTTCGACTTGATCGATGATCTGGCAGAAGGAACTCGCGTGATTTTCCTAACCGTGCACACGGGATACGGAGCGAAAGCGTTCGAGGTGAATGCGGTGGATTACCTCGTCAAACCGATCACCGAGGAGCGCCTGCTCGGTGCCTTGGCCCGTCTGAGGACGCCGGAAACATCCCCGCTCACGCAAGTGCAGGTTTACCGGGCAGGTGGGCAGCGCCACCAACTTGCGCTAGAGGCCGTGGCGGCGATCAAGGCGGATCGCGACTACAGCATCGTCCTCTGTGGCAGCCGTGAGTATCCCGACTACCGGCGCTTCAGCGAGTGGGTGCGGCTGCTGGATGGCAAGGGCTTTGCCCAGCTCGATCGCTCAACTTTGCTGCGGCTTGATCTCGTGCGCTCGTGGTTGCCCTATCGACCGGGCATCAAGCTGTGCTTTCGGAATTCATCGCTGGAGCTCGAACTCGGCCGTGCGGCGGCGCAGCGTTTCGAAGAGTTGATTGAAAATCCCTGATCCGTGAAATTTTCCCTAGGATTTCCGGATTGCATGCGCGATGCGTCCGTGACGGTGGACCCCGCGATGCAAATCTTATGAAAGGCGTGAAAAAGGCGAATTTGCCGGAAAAAATCTGTCTCCACTGTGGACGACCTTTCGCTTGGCGGAAAAAATGGGAGCGGGATTGGGAGCAGGTCCGCTATTGCAGCGAGGCTTGCCGCAGGGGGAAACCCACCACAACGGCGGTGCGGAAATGAACACATGCTTCGTCATCCATGCGGCGGCCACCTGGGGCTTGGTCGGTCTAATTTGGGTCATTCAAATCGTGCACTACCCCTTGCTGAAAGATGTCGGGCGGAGTGAATTCATCCGCTACCATGAGCGGCACATGGCGCTCATCACGTGGGTGGTGGGTCCCTTGATGCTGGTGGAAATCGGCAGTGCCGGCTTGCTGCTTCTCTTGGGCGAGCGGTCGCTCGGGTTTGTGGTCAGTTTAATTCCCTTGGCGGTGGTTTGGGCATCCACGGGGTTTGTCCAAGTTCCGCTGCATCAAAAATTGACGCAAGGACACGACATTACCACGCTCGATCGGCTGGTATCGACCAATCTATGGCGCACATTTGCTTGGACGCTTCGCGGTCTTTGTCTTGCCATCCAGCTCATTCTAAGGCTTCAATAAGCTCATTATGCCCTCCACTTTTCACACCAGCACTCCCCTCGCGGCCAGCGCGGAAGTCATGTTCAAATTCCACAGCGATCCTGCGAATTTGACGGAAGTCATGCCGCCCACTTTGAAACTCGTCAGCCTAAAAACTGATGGCCCGGCGCAAGAAGGCCGCTTGATTGAGCTGCATTGCCGGGATTGGTGGATCATCCCGATGCGCTGGACCTGCCGCTGGAAAAGGGTGGAGCCACCTCATCTTTTGGTCGATGAAATCGTGAAAGGACCGTTCACGCTATTCATTCACGAGCATCGCTTTGAAAAGCGAGGGAAAGATGGCTGCATCATGTTTGACACCATCATCTATCAGTGGGGACACTCATGGTGGGGCCGTCTCGTTTCTGAGACAGCGGTGAGAATTTACTTAACGCTTCTTTTCAAATACCGCCACCGCCGCACTCGGAAGTGGGCGCTCGAAGCGTAAATTTCCCGAAATGCCTGATTTCCGCAGGCTTTGTGGGATTCCAGCTTGCGCCAGAAACAAGCGGTGCGAAAGGTGCTAGGTGAAATCAAAACAACTCAAACAGCTCAGCAATCTATGTTTCATCTTGGGCTTCGCCTCGATTGTCGGCTCGATCGCAATTTGGTTTCTTACGGGTGGAACCACCGCGGAATCCTTGGCTCACGCGGAACGGTTTGGAATTTTCGTGGGCCTCTGGGCTCCGACTTTTATGATTTTATCCAATCGCTTTGATCGCTACGCCGAGCGCTCCGTTTGATGTTTCAAAGAAGATTGGATCATGCAACGCCCTAGCAAAGATGACGTCGAGCGCCTGAGCCGGGGCGATGCGACCCGCGCCAAGATCGGCAGCCGCAGAATCGGTCACCGCCTCACGCAGAAGGAACGCGAACTCTTCGAAGCGGCCAAGCGCCGTGGTTTTCTTAAAATTCCGGTCACTGGCGCTCGCCAGAACCTAACGAATATTTATCGCCTCTGGTGCGCTGCGGAAGGCCGTGATTTCGTCACAAAATGACGGAGCGCCGTCCGTTTTGGGACGCGCTCCGCACACACGCACACGTCGCGGGGCTTACGCCGGAGCCTTGTCGAGGCCGAAGGCGTCGTGGACGGCGCGGGCGGCGTCTTCGATGTGAACCTCGTCCACCGTGACGGCGATCTTGATTTCCGAGGTGGAAATCATGCCGATGTTGATGCCGGCATCGCCAAGGGCTTTGAACATGGTGGCGGCGACTCCGGAGTGGGAACGCATGCCGATGCCAACGGCGGAAAGCTTGGCAATCCCAGCTTCAGTCTCGATTTTCGAGTTGGGCGCGAGGTCGGTCAGAACGGTTTTGAGCGCGGCTTGCGCTTTCCCGAGATCGCTCGAATGCATGGTGAACGAGTGGCGTGCGAAGCCGTCGTGCGCGATGTTGGAGACGATCATGTCGAGGTTGATTTCCGAGTCGGCAAGTGCGCCGAGGATCAGTCCGGACATGCCGGGCTCATCAGGGATGCCGGTGATGGTGACGCGGGCTTGGGAACGCTCGATCGAGATGCCGCGGATGACGACGTGTTCCATGTTGGGATGTTCTTCTAGCACAAGGGTTCCAGGATTATCGTTGAGTGAGGAGCGGACTTCGAAAATGACGCCGAATTTTTTGGCGAATTCGACAGAGCGCGATTGCATGACTTTGGAGCCGGACGAGGCCATTTCGAGCATTTCGTCGTAGGAAATTTCGGGGAGTTTGCGTGCGTTTTTGACGATGCGAGGGTCGCAAGTGTAAACGCCGTCCACGTCGGTGAGGATTTGGCAGACGTCAGCCTTGAGAGCGGCGGCGACGGCGATGGCGGTGAGATCCGAGCCACCGCGGCCGAGAGTGTGGATCATGCCATCCGGGGTGACGCCTTGGAATCCGGCGACGACGAGAGATTTCCCGGCATCCAGGAAACTCTGCATGAGCGAGGGGTCCATGTTGAGGATGCGGCCCCGGGTGTGTGAGCCGGTGGTGTGGATGCCGGCTTGGCGTCCGGTGATGGATGCGGCGTCCACGCCCATTTCCTGGAGTGCGATGCTGACGAGAGCGATGGATTGCTGTTCGCCCGTCGCGAGGAGGACGTCGAGCTCGCGCTCGCTCGGATTTTCCGAGAGGTCCTTGGCCATTTTGATGAGGCCGTCGGTGACGCCGGACATGGCGGAGACCACGGCGACGACTTGGTTGCCCTCGTCGCGAGTGCGTTTCATGCGGGCGGCGACGTTGCGGATGCGGTCGAGCGTGCCGACGGAAGTGCCGCCGTATTTTTGAACGATGAGGGCCATGGGTGGAACGGCGCGAAGTGAAGGTGAACTTGGCAATCTTGGCAAGAAATTGAACGCGCTGGGGTGAGTCGGGTGGAATTTTTGCTGGGAGAGCGGGCTGAGGCGCGTTTGGTGAATTTCAAATCCGCCTTGCGCGGGCATCGAGGTGTCGGAAGGTTTTGGGATGATTTGTCCATCGGAGCGCGCTGCGGCGCAGGGTCAGCTTGCGGAATTTTTGCCTTGGGTGACGCGTTATGCGCGGGACCGGAATGCGGTGGTGCCGGGGCATGCGGCGGTGTCGCGCTTGTCCCCGGCGATCCGGCATCGCGTGGTGAGCGAGAGCGAGGTGTCGGAGGCGGTGTTGCGGGCGTATCCGTTGGCGCGTGTGGAAAAATTTGTGCAGGAAGTTTATTGGCGGCGGTATTGGAAGGCGTATTTGGCGCTGAGGCCGGAGTTGTGGACGGGGTATCGGGCGGCTTTGGCGGATGTGCTGCGTGGCGGTGGCGGGGAGATTTTGGAGCGGGCGGATCGCTGCGAGTTGGGGAACTCGGTGATGGATCACTTCGCGCGCGAGTTGGTGGAGACTGGGTATTTGCACAACCACGCGCGGATGTGGTTTGCGGGGTGGTGGATTCATGAGGCGCGCTGGCCGTGGGAATTGGGCGCAGCGTTCTTTCATGCGCATTTACTCGATGGCGATCCGGCGTCGAACACGCTCTCATGGCGGTGGGTGGCAGGCTTGCAAACGCCGGGGAAAACGTATCTGACGCGCCGTGCAAATTTGGAAAAATACCTTGCCCCAGAGCAGTTGGCGGCGCTGGGCGAGGGTTTGGCCGCGCTTGAAAACCCGCGCGCATTGGTGCCTGCTGCGGCGGCGCGGACACCGGTGAGCCAGCCGGATTTGGAGATTTTCCCGTTGGACGCGAGCTTGGCGACGGGCTTGTGGATTCATGAAGACGATCTATCGGCGGAAACGTCGCTCGCGGCGGGGATGAAATTCGAGTGCATCTGGGTGGCGGGGCAGGCGGCGGCATGGAGCGCCTTGGACTTTCCGGCGCCGAAGCAGGATTGGTTAAAACGCGCGTTGGCGGATGCGGCGCGGCGTGCGGAGGCGCATTGGCAAGTGGCGGTGACCCGGCAGGATGGCTTCGATTTGGTGGGCGATTTGATCGAATGGGCGCAGGCGCAGCGCTTGGCGCAGGTGGTCGCGCTGCGGCCTGAAGTCGGGCCCTTGGCGGACGAGTTGGCGACTGGGCGGGCACGCATGGAGGCCGCAGGAATCCGCCTGGTGCTGGTGGACCGGCCAGAAGACGTGGCGCTACGCCCCTTAGCCAACGGCGGATTTTTCCAATTTTGGGAAAAACTGGTCAAGCGCGGGCTGGTGGCGGGTGTGCCTGCGCAACAGCTCTCTTTGGGGATTTGAGGCGATTTTTCAACCCATGACTTCGCTGAGCCAAGCGTCCATGGCGGCGATGAGGGTCGGGTAGCTGGCCTCGTCAAACGAGTGGCCTGCACCGGGAATTTCCAGCCACCGTTTCTGCGAAATGGCGGCGGCGTAGGCGTCTTTTCCATCTTGGATGGGCACGACGTCGTCCTCGCTGCCGTGGATGAGAAGCCATGGCTGGGTGATGGCGGTGGCGGCGGAGAGCGTGTCGCCGATGGCGCTGAGGTCGTCGGTGAATTTTTGCGAAAGCGGGCAATTTTCATCGTCCCACATGCAGCCGGCGTCCGGGGTGACCGAGCCGAACTCGCGGGCGGCGAAGGCGGCGGTGTGCGTCATGCCGGCGAGTGAGATGAGCGTGCGAATGCGCTCATCCCGAGCGGCGGCAAGCACGCCAGCGGCCCCGCCCATGCTGTGGCCGGCGTAGGCGACTTGGATGTCTTGCGGCAGTTGGTCGAGCACGGCTTGGAGGTCGCTGCAGCCCTTGGTGATATTAGAATCGGCGAAATTTCCCTCGGAAGCGCCATTTCCCGTGAAGGAAATCCGCAGGCAGGGCCAGCCGCGTGCGGCCAATCCATGGGCAAGCGCGAGCAGGAGCGGGCGATCTTTGTTGCCCGTCACGCCGTGGCCGAGGATGACGAGGGCCTGGGTGCGCGTGGCAGGGTGGAAGCTGTGGTCGATGCGTTCGCCAGCGGGATTGCGGATTTCCGCAGAGGGGAGTGAGTTCATGTCAGGTGGGTGAGGAGTCGCCGCGGCCGGGGAATGTGAGCTCGGCGATGCCGGACTTGTCCAGCTCACCAAGGCCAATTTCGCAGAGGTGCAGGTATTGGCTTTCAGCGACTTGAGAGAGCGGCATGTGGACTCCGGCGGCGCGTGCGAGGGCGTTGGCGATGCCGCTGTCCTTGGCGGCGTGCGCGGCTGAGAAATAGCAGTCGTGCTCGCGCGAGATCATGTCGTCGCCATCGGTTTCTAGCACGCGTGAGTTCGCACCGGTTTGAGAGAAAATTTCCTTGAGCATGTTGAGGTCGAGGCCGAGAGCAGCACCGAGACCGAGGCCTTCCGCGAGACCGGCGGTGTTGATGTTCATGACCATGTTGACGAGGGCTTTGATCTTCGCCGCATGGCTGATGGGGCCGACGTGGCGGAGCGAGGAGGAAATGTCGCGGAGGATGGGCTCGTTTTTTTCGAAAACATCCGCCTCGCCGCCGATCATCAGGTAGAGCGTGCCTTGGCGCGCTTGCGTGATGCTGGAAGCCATGCTCGCAGCGAGGGTGGATGCGCCGGCGGCCGTGGCGGCAGCGGCGGCGGCCTCATGCGTCGCGGGGCTGAGTGTGGCGCAGTTAATGAAGGTCCGCCCGCTCGCTCCCTGCAGCAGCGGTGAGCCGTGGGAGAAAATTTCCAGCATCGCGGCATCATCGGTGACCACGGTGAAAATCACGTCGCTGAGTGCAGTGACGGCATCAAGCGTCTCGCAGGCGGTGGCGCCAAGTTCCAGAGCGAGAGCCGCGGCGGACGGCGCATGGCGGTCATGCACGGCGGCGATCGGGTAGCCGAGATCGGCAAGGCGGCGGGCCATGTTTGCTCCCATTCTTCCGACACCGACAAATCCCACGGACACTTGCTTCATGATGCGAGACTTGAAAGCATGCGCGAATGCCGTGCAACACCAAGTTGCCTCACGGGCGCTCGAAAACAATGAAATGCTGCCAAGGCAAGTGGCGGCGATTTGAAACAAAGCGAAATCCCGCGCTCTCGAACTCGGTGCGTGCCTGCGCTTCCGTCATTTTGTGGAGCGGCTTGATCGGCACGCGCGGGTCTTCCGCCCGGAACTCGAGCAGGTAGATGCGACCACCCGGCTTGAGTGCTTGGTGGAGCGAGGCCAACATTTCGGCCGGGTGGGAAAATTCGTGATAGGCATCCACCATGAGCGCGGCGTCCAGCGAGGCGGCCGGGAGCTGCGTGGAGTCGATTTTCCCAAGGTGTGGGACGACGTTGGAGATGCCGAGTTCGGTGGCGCGTGATTTCAGGAAATCCAGCATTTCCGGCTGGATGTCCACGGCCATCACCTTGCCACGCGGGATTTTAGGGGCGATGCGGAAGGCGTAGTAGCCCGAGCCGGCACCGATGTCCGCGATGACCGCATCCTCCGCGAGATCGAGCGAGTCGATGGCATGCCGCGGCGCCTCCTCGCGTTCCCGTTCATTGCGCTCAAGCCAACCGATACCCGGGTGCCCCATGACTTGGGAAATTTCGCGGCCGTGGAAAAATTTCCCGATTCCGTCAGGCGAGGCGGTCCCGGTGGTGTAGGCAGGCGCGGCGGGCGGCGCAACGACCGGCGCAGGCGCGGCAGGATTCTGACGGACGGCGAAATAGCCCGCAATCATGGCGAGCGTGGCGAGCAGAAAAAGTAAGGGTGGCGGACGCATCATCTCATTACCGCGTAGGGTGACCGGCTTATTTCAAGTGGGCAAAGATCGCCACCCGTTCATCCGCAGTGAGCTCACGCCACTCGCCCTCTCCCAACTCGTCCGGCAGGCAGAGGCCGCCGATTGAGCGGCGCGTCAGGCTGAGCACGTGATTTCCGGCAGCGGCGAACATTCTGCGGACTTGGTGGTAGCGCCCCTCGTGCAGCGTAATGAGCGCTTCTTTCTCGCCTAAAACCTGCATTTTCGCGGGCAACAGCGGCTTGGTCTCGCTGTTGAGAACGAGCGTGCCCGAGGCGAAAAGCTCGCCCTCATGGCCTGCGAGCGGGCGGTCGAGAAGGACGTGGTAAACTTTCAGGCAGTTCGACTTCGGGTGGATGATTTGGTGCAAGAGCTTGCCGTCATCGGTAAGCAGCAGCAGGCCGGTGGTGTCCTTGTCGAGCCGACCGACGGGGTTCAATCCAGGATTTCTCAAGGCGTAGCGCGGTGGCAGCAGATCATAAATCGTGCTGCCGGGGTCCTCACTGCTGCACGTGTAACCGTCCGGCTTGTTGAGCATGATGACGAGGGGCGCCGGTGGGTCCAACTCCTCGCCGCGGAAGAGAATTTCGTGATGCGGCGGCACTTCATTTTCGCCAAGAATGCGGCCGGATGCGTCCGTGACAGCGCCAGAGCGGATGAGGCGCTGGACTTCTTTGCGTGAGCCGTAGCCGAGATTGGCGAGGAGTTTGACGAGTTTCATGAGGGTGGATTAGCTGCGCTCGGCGAAGAGGATTTTGTAAATGCGGTCCTCTGTGATTTTCCGCCACCGCATGCCGCTTGCTTCCAGCACCGCTTCGTAGGGGAGCTGGCGGTTGGCGACGAGACATAATTTTCCGCCGCGCTTGAGCGATGCATGGGCGACTTTGAGAAAAGCGCGCCCAAGATCCACCTGCGTGGCTTGACCGGTGTGGAAGGGCGGATTCATCAAAATCGCGTCATACCCGCCAGCCGGCAAGCCAGTGGTGACGTCGTGCCAGTGATGGCGGATTTCCTGCGGGTGCGCCGCTAGATTCAGCCGGGCGCAAGCGAGCGCGCGCGCGTCTGCCTCGAACAAGTCGAGCCGCTGGATCTTGGGACAGCGACGCAGGGCGGCATCGGATAGGAATCCCCAACCGGCACCGAGATCCGCAACATTTCCGTGAAGATGTGCCGGCAGGTGATCGGCTAACAATTGGGAGCCGGGATCGATGTGCTCGCTGCTGAAAACGCCGGCTTGCACGGTGAATCCGGAAATTTCCCGCAAGGTGCCAAGACCGCGCCACGCGTCGAAAAGCGACTCATTTGCACCGCCGTCCAAGGTGGCGTGGAAGGCGCGACACTTGTTTTTCTGGATCGATTCGATGTTGCCGGCGGCGCGTGCGAGTTCCTTCTCGAAGCGGCCCGCGCCCGCCGTGTTTGGCATCGCCACGAGCAGGCGTCCGCCGGGTGCGAGGCAGTCGCGAGCGGTCGCGAAGGCCGCGAGCGCCTCGTCGCGTGATTTCCCGGGGAGCAGCATCACCAGCGGCCACTTTTCATCCCCCACCGTCTCGATGCGTGTGAATCCAGCATTTTCCCATGCGGTGGCGAGCGGCTTCAGCGGCTGCCAACCGACGACGCAAGGCCAGTCCTTCAGCGCAGGATGCGGCTCTGCGCCAAGGAATAAAGCGCGCGTGGGAATGGGTATTCCGGCGTCCGGCCCGCAGGCGAGAAGCAAGGTTTCAAGGGCAGGATTCACGGCGAATTCTTGAGGTCATTTTCCGCAAAAGCAAACTCTGTGAGCACGCGACCGCCGATCAAATGCTCTTGAATGATTTTTTCCAACACCTCTGGCGAGCACGAGTGATACCAGACGCCTTCCGGATAGACGACCGCAACCGGACCCTGCAAACACACGCGGAGGCAATTCGCCTTGGTGCGGAAAACGCTAGGATTCTGGGCGGTGGCAAGGCCGAGTTCTTTGAGCCGATTTTTGAGAAATTCCCAGGAGGCAAGGCCGGCAGCCATCGCGCAGCACTTGGGGTCCGTCTGATCTGCGCAGAGGAAGATGTGGCGTTGGATTTTCCCGATGCCGAGCGAGGCGGCACAGTTGCGGAGGTCAGTCATGGGCGGATTGCGAGGCTGCGTGGAAAGAAGCACACCCAGCAAGTCGCGCCAAGCCAGTTTCTCGCAGCGTTTCTCATGCAGTGATTCTCACTC
>JBEGOB010000481.1:0-3236 GCA_041182265.1 Verrucomicrobiota bacterium
TCCCCGAAATGATCCAAACTGGAAATGTCCAAAATCATCTCGTAACCCAACTCGTTGCGGCACTCCGCAAGCACGGCGTGCAAGCTCGCCAACTCAACGCGCACAGTTTGTTCCCCCCGGAATTCCAGAGTCTCCCAGATTTTCTCCCCGAACACTTCGCGGAGTTTACTCACATCGGCTGCTGCTGACATTTTCTAAAATTGTGTGATTGGGTGAATTCAGGCCATCTCCTCAACGAAGGTCTTCTTCTGGTCCAAGGTCGAGTGCTCACCCTCGATCTTCGTTTGCAGCTTCATCAAGCCCTCGATCAAAGCCTCTGGCCGCGGCGGGCAACCCGAAATATAGACGTCCACCGGAATCAATTTATCAATCCCCTGAAGCACGGCGTAACTGCGATACATGCCACCACTCGATGCACACGCGCCCATCGCAATGCACCATTTCGGCTCGGGCATCTGGTCCCAAATCCGCTTCACCGCCAAGGCCATCTTGTAAGTCACCGTCCCGGAAACAATCAAAACGTCGCTCTGCCGCGGCGAAAAGCGCATCACCTCCATGCCGAAACGCGAAATGTCAAAACGACTCGATGCCGTCGCCATCAGCTCAATCGCGCAACACGCAAGACCCATCGGCATCGGCCAAAGTGAGTTCTTCCGCATCCAATTGATGGCGGCATCCACGCGGGTGACGATCACATTTCCCTCGATTTTAGAATCGTAGGCGGTGTGGAGTGTGTTGGTAGAAGGGCTGACCATGATACTTTTCTGCTGCGCGGACCATGCGCGCAGATCCGCGCGCTCTCAAGTGGATTGTGAAATTTTTCACAAGCAGCATCGCCACGCCCCACCCCGAGGCGCTTGCGCATCGGGCGAAGGCCTGCCAAAACCCACCCATGACCGTCCGCACACGCTTCGCCCCGAGTCCGACCGGGCGGCTCCACCTCGGCCATGCGCTGGCCGCTCGCGTCGCCCATGACCTCGCCCGCCGCTCGCTTCACGGTGTTTTTCTCCTGCGCCACGAGGACATCGACGCCCCGCGCGTCCGCGAGGAATTCTACCACTCCATCGAGCATGACCTTGAATGGCTCGGGCTCGCCTGGGACGCAGTTCCTCTCCGCCAAACCACACGCAGCGCCGCTTACGAGAGCGCCCTAGACTCGCTCCGCCAGCGCGGCCTAGCCTACCCATGCTTCTGCACCCGGCGGGAAATCCAAGACGAATGGTCGCGCATGGCCGCCGCTCCACAAGGCATGGAAACTCCCGTTTATCCCGGAATTTGCCTCAGACTGACGCCCGCCGAACGCGCCGCGAAACTCGCCGCTGGCCTGCCTCACGCGTGGCGGCTCGACTCACGCGAAGCCGCAGCCCACACCGGCCCCCTCATTTTCCACGACCTCCGCTTTGGCGAGATCCCCGTGGCCCCCGAGCTCCTCGGCGACGTGGTTCTCGCCCGCAAAGACATCGGCACCGCTTACCACCTCGCCGTCGTGGTCGATGACGCCTTCCAAGAAATTTCCCACGTCACACGCGGCGAAGATCTCCTGCCCTCCACCCATGTCCACCGCCTGCTGCAAGTCCTGCTTCACCTGCCAGCCCCTGTCTATTTTCACCACGCGCTCATGCTCGACGAGACGGGCAAGCGGCTCGCCAAGCGCAGTGAATCGCAGTCCATCGCCGCCCTCCGTGCAGGCGGCATCTCCGCCGAGGACATCCTCAACCTGACTGCCGACGCCTGTTTTTTAAATTTGCCGCAACTCTGATCCGCCGCCACCCTCACCACCCAGCCCATGGAAGCGCATTGCGATCAATTCATCCGCTACCTCGCCACGGAGCGCGGCCTCTCGGAAGCCTACCAACTCTCGGTCCGCCAAAGCTTGGACGCGCTTCACCGCTGGATGAAATCCACCGGCACCTCAATCGCCAACATCGGCACCGACGAGCTCTCCGCCTTTCTCACCCAACGGAAAAGCGAGCGACTCAGCCCCGCCTCGCTGCGCGTCACCACCGTCCACCTCAAGATTTTCTTCCGCTGGCTCGCCGCCCGAGAGAAATTGGAAATGGACCCTGCGGAGCCACTCCTCGCCCCACGCGCAGAGGCCTCACTGCCAGAGACTTTGCATGCCTCGGAACTTGAAACCCTCCTCAATTCCATCGATCCCACACAAGCCCTCGGCCGCCGCGACCTAGCAATTCTCGAACTGTTTTACGCCTCCGGACTCCGGCTTTCCGAGCTCTGCAAAGCCCGCCTCGAAATGCTCGACCTCGAAGCCGGCTTCATGCGCGTCAACGGCAAAGGCGGAAAAACCCGGATCGTCCGCGTCGGCCACAAAGCCCTCGACGCCATCACCCGCTACCTCGCCGATGAGCGCCCCAAGCTCGTCACCCGTAAAACCTCGTCGCACCTATTCATCAGCGTCCGCGGCACCGCACTTTCCCCCGACCGCGTCCGCCAAATCGTCAAAGAACGCGCAAAATTCGCCGGCATCGAGCAAACGATGTATCCGCACCTGCTGCGCCACTCCTTCGCCACGCACCTGCTGGAAGGCGGCGCCGACCTCCGCGTGATCCAAGAACTGCTGGGCCACGCCGATATCTCGACCACCCAAATTTACACACACGTGGACCGCCAGCGCCTCAAGTCGATCCACAAACAATTCCACCCGCGCGCCTAGCAAAGCTCCCGTCACTCCTTCCCCGGCATCCCCGCCGCTCCAGGCGTCGCGTAGGGTTTGATCTGCAAAGGCACAGAATCCGGAGCTGGCGCAGCGTCCGGCACCGGCACTTGCACCGGCTTCGCTGGCGGCGCATCCAAGAGTTTCTCCGGTCCCATAGGCGCGGAGTCCGGAACCACCACCGGCTCGGGCTCTTTCACCCGGATCGACTGAAATAACTTGTTGTAATTGTGACGCAACACTGCCGGGAACGACACACGCCCCGCCTCAACGATCTTTTCCCGCAGCAACTTCGCCGACAAATCCGCCACCAAATCCGTCCCAATCTGCACCGCCCGGTCCGGCGCGGCCAGCGCCTTGCCCGCCTCATTCGCCCCGAAAATTACGTCGCTCGAAATCGACCGCCCCTGAATCGCAATGTTCGACTGCGCGGAAACAATCGCCCCCTTGGAATTCACCGTCACCTCCAAAACCGCGTGATCGTCCGAGGACAGCCAACCGCGAACGTGATCGATCCGGATGGAAATGAAAATCCCACCATCCGGCGTCGGGCTGATCTCCGGCT
>JBEGOB010000482.1:0-2558 GCA_041182265.1 Verrucomicrobiota bacterium
TTTGCGGAGCTTGTTGAGCCATCGCTCAACATCACGGAAAACGAGGTCTTTTTTGGCGTCATACATCAAGAGATGGTAGGCGGCTGGGTAGTGGTGGTAGGTTTTTGAAACCTCATCCGGAATCCGCGCAACGAAGCCGCGGAGGTCGGAATCATTGTTAAAATAGTCATTCCCCCCGTGCAAAATGAGGACGGGCGCCTGAAACGTCGTCGCGCAGTGGTTCATGTTACCGATGTGCCGCGCCAAGGTGCCGATGAGACGGAGCGTGTGCTGCGCGACGTGGTAAGAATTTCCCTTCACCTGCTCGGCGTGGTTTGATGTCTGCGTCATTTGGACGTTTTGCGCGCCAGAAAGAGTCTCAAGGGAAATCCGAGCCAGCGGCAAGGTGGTGGCGGCGATTTGAATGAGCCCAGGCGTCCAAGCCGGGATGTCATCGCGAAAGCGCACGATGGGTGAGGACAGGATTAACCCGTCGCAAGGCGGGGCACTCGCCGGAGCCTCGCTCCACGCGTGAGCCGCAATGAGCGCTCCCATACTTTCTCCAAACCAGACCACTTTCGCCTCCGGATGGCGCTCTTGGACGAGCTGGGTGAAGGCGAAAAGATCCTGATACCAGTCGCGAGGATCGCCAATATCGCCACGGCGCTCATGGATCGGGTCGCTGCCTTGACCACGGACCTCGTAAGCGTAAAGAGCGGTGCGAGGCTGGTTTTTGAGGAGATGATTGCCTAAATTCGCGTAATCAATGGAGGCCCCACAAAACCCGTGAATCCCGATGACGACGAGGTCTGGCTCGGATTTTTGCGAAAGCCACTTGCGGTATCCAAAGGAATCCACCACCGGCGGCGTGGGTGCCCGCCGATAGCTAACGAGGGTGTCGCGGGGCGCGCAGGCCGCCAAAAAAACCACGCTGACCCAGACGAGCAGGCCGGTGATTTGAATTCCTCGGAATCGGTTCACACCGAAATGTTGCATTTTTACGGGAAACAGCAATCCCCGAAGCCGGAGCACTTCAATCTACCGCTGCTTCCGAAAACAGTCGCGACTGTGATCGTCCACCATCCCAACCGCTTGCATGAATGCATACAAGGTGGTGGAGCCGACGAAGTTAAACCCCAGTTTTTTCAAGGACTTCGACATGGCGTCCGACTCAAGCGACCGCGATGGGTAGTCGGAAAGCTGGACGAAATCATGGATGATCGGCGTCCCACCGACGAAGCTCCACAACAAATCGACGGGCGAGTCGAGCGCCAGCCAAGCGCGAGCATTTTGGCGGACGGAGAAAATTTTCCCACGGTGGCGAATGATACCGGGATCGCAAACCAAGTTTTCCAACTCGCCATCCGTCATCGCCGCAACGAGCTCAGGCTGAAAATTATGAAACACGCGGCGGTAGTGATCCCGCTTCTGCAAGACCGTCCACCACGAGAGGCCCGCCTGCGCACCTTCCAGGCAAATGCCCTCAAACAACTCGCGAGGATCACGCGATGGCACGCCCCACTCGGCATCGTGATAGTCGCAATAAAGTGCATGTTGCAGCGGAAGCCATGGGCAGCGCGGCGGGTTCATGAGTTGAAATTTCTCTTCACCGCGGCACCGCGGATTTGTGGTGGATTGGCCGATTGTGCCAAAAGTTCGCGACATTATTCTTCGCGGAAATCCCAATGGCCGCCCAGAAAAGCGCCCAGGCAGCGCAAAACAAGATGCCTTTGAAAATCAAGAAATCGCGCCCCTGCTTGAGCCGCGCGCACAGCACCGTGGTAAGCCCCATGAGAATACACAAGTCACCAACAAGCAGTGGGTAATAGCCGATTTTTACCAGATCTCTCAACCACAAGGGGTAGCCGCCGGAGTGGCGCCAAAAATCCGCAGTCTCGCGCAAAAATGAAAAAACTAGGCAGACGCCACCGGCAACCAACGCAAACAAACCACCCACCAGAATGAGCATGCCCACCGCCAAACGCGAGTTGCTCTCTGGGTAAGAAATTGGACTGGCCATGCGCGTGACGGAAAATTGCCAAATGCGCGATGACTGGCAAGCCGCGAAACACAGGAATCCGCCAATCAAGAACGGCCTTGCCGCCCGCCGCCGCACCTGCTTCCATCCGCGCCCCGACCCGCTCTAAATTTATGGCCAACAAAGATGTCACCGATCCCGCCCGCATGGAAAAAATCGTGTCGCTGTGCAAGCGCCGCGGCTTCATTTTTCAAGCAGGAGAAATTTACGGCGGCCTCAATGGCTGCTGGGACTACGGCCCGCTGGGTGCCGAGTTGAAGCGGAATTTAAAAGACTATTGGTGGCGCAAGACCGTCCAAGAACGCGACGACGTTCTCGGCATGGACGGCGCTATTTTAACGATGGAGCAGGTGCTCGTTTCATCCGGCCACGTCGGCGGATTCAGCGATCCGATGTGCGATTGCCTGCTTTCCCGCGCCCGCTTGCGCGCTGACCAGATCCCGCCACAAGATGGCACGGCAGTCTATTTCTCCGGAGCCAAGCATCCCGCGAGCGGATGGGGCGTTGAGCGAAATTTCGCCGTATTGGTCGCCACCGGCAA
>JBEGOB010000483.1:0-3884 GCA_041182265.1 Verrucomicrobiota bacterium
CACGCTGGAAGTAGCTCAAGAACGCCAGAAACTTGAAATCAAGCGCCAGCAGCAAACAGCCGAGAAGTAGCAAGTCCGCCGCACGCTGCAAGAAGCTCAAGAACGCCAGCAACTGGACATCAAGCGTCAGCAACAAACGGCTGAAAAGGAGCAAGCCCGCCGCGCGCAGCAAGAAGCGCAAGAACGCCAGCAGGAGCAACTCAAGCGCCAGCAACAACAAGAAACCGAAATCCGCCGCCAGCGCGATGAGCAACGTTCACGACAAGCTGACGAGAGCCGTCGGCAAAATGATATGCAGCGCCAACGCCAAAGGGACCCACGCCAAGATGAAGAACGCGGACGCAAATTTTCAGAATAGTTCACAATTTCCCCGATGATTTGGCAGGGTCTGCCGGGATATTTTCACCTGCCAAACCCCGCTTTTGAGTCCAATCTCGTGCCGGCGCCAACCTACCATGGCTCGTGCTTGCCAAGCGCGTATTCGCTCAGCCCCATTTCACATTCTCCGTAGCCACCACCCGAGCCAGCACTGACAAGACCAAACCAAGGCCCAAAGCGCGAACTCAATCGCTCCAAAAGTCGCCCGGAATCCCCAAGATCGACGACCGTCACCTCACCCGCGTAAACCGTTTCCTCAATCCGCAAGTTCACCCCGAAATTCTTGAGATTTCCCGGTTGACAGCGCCAAACCCGCTCCCTAGTTTGCCACCCCCTTCGCACACGCCACGTGTTCCGAAGCCATTTTTTACAAAAGCACATGAAGACGTTTTCCGCCAAGCCGCACGAAGTCGAGCGCAAGTGGTATGTGATCGACGCCAAGGGCAAGGTCCTCGGCCAAGTCGCTGTTGAGGCTGCACGCCTCCTCCGCGGCAAGCACAAGCCTATTTTCACCTCACATGTTGATACCGGTGACTTTGTCATCGTGATCAATGCTGATCAAGTGGTCCTGACCGGAACCAAGGAGACGTCGAAGATTTACACCCGCTTCTCTGGCTACGTTGGTGGCCAAAAGGTGGAAACTCCACGAATCGTCCGTGAGCGCCGCCCAATCCTTCTCGTCGAACGCGCCGTTTGGGGAATGATCCCTAAGACTCGTCTCGGCCGCACGCAATTCGGCAAACTCAAGGTCTATGCAGGTGAATCCCATCCGCACGAAGCCCAAGCGCCTGCCACTCACGCAATTCGTTAATTCGCTTTTAACCATTTTCTAAAAATGACCGCCACCACCACCCATAGCGCCACCGGCCGCCGCAAAACCGCTGTCGCCCGCGTCTGGATGACCGAAGGCACCGGACAGATCATCATCAATGCTCGCAGCTTTGAGGAATATCTCCCGACCATCGAACTTCAAAACGCCGTTCTTGCGCCGTTCCTCGCTGTTTCGCTTTCCAACAAGTTCGACCTGAACATCGTCGTCAAAGGCGGCGGCAAGCAAGCGCAAGCCATCGCAATTCGTCATGCAGTTTCTCGTTCACTCACGCTAGTTGACCCAGAAAACCGCAAGTTGATCAAGCCCCTCGGCTTCCTCACACGTGACCCACGGATGAAGGAACGGAAAAAGCCAGGTCAACCGGGTGCACGCAAGCGCTTCCAGTTCTCCAAGCGCTAATCCGCAATCCGGAAATCATTCCAATCTCAAAACCGCACTTCTCGCGAAGTGCGGTTTTTTTGTGGACTCATTAGACCCAAGCAATCCACAGACGCTGACGTGGAATGCATCAAACAAGCTTCAAGCGCGCAAAATCTTGAGTATCAACCAGCCCAATCGGTTTCCCACTCCCGTTCAACACGACGATGTCATCAATCCGCTTTTCACCAATCGTCTTAAGAACCTCGACGGCGAGCGCATCGGCTTTAACGGTCACGGGATTTCTCGTCATCAACTCTGCAACCAGACGATCTCCCAACTGAGGATCACTGCGGAAACTCCGTGCGAAGTCTCCGTGCGTGAATATCCCGGCCAGTGACCCATCAGAACGCAAAATCAGACACGCACCCGCACGAACTCGATTCATCGCGTCTAACGCAGCAAAAACATTCCCGTCCTCCCCCACCGTCGGCAAGGCGGTCTCGTCTCTCATAATATCGGAAACACGCGTCAACAACGCACGACCGAGTGATCCGCCGGGATGAAAACGTGCAAAATCGGCCTCAGTGAAACCTCTCGCCTCCAGCAGAACCATCGCCAATGCATCGCCCATCACCAACATGCACGTCGAAGATGAAGTCGGCGCTAAATTGAGCGGACACGCCTCCCGCTGCACGGATGTATCCAATGCAACCTCGCTCAAGCGCCCAAGAGTGGAACCCACCTTTCCCGTCAACGAAACCACTCTCACATCGAATCGTTTGATAAATGGCAGTAAATTCAACAACTCGCGCGTCTCCCCGGAATAGGACAGCGCCAAAACCGCATCCCCATCCGACAAAAGCCCTAAGTCTCCGTGAAGCGCATTTTGCGAATCCATCACCACCGCTGTGGCTCCTGTCGAATTGAGAGTCGCCGCAATTTTATGCCCAATATTGCCGGATTTCCCGACTCCCACCACGACGATTTTCCCCCGATTCTCAAGGGTGCGCTGAAAAATCTCCACGGCTTTGACAAAGCTGCCATCGAGCCGACTGGCCATCCGGTGGAGCCCCTCGACTTCCGTTTCTACAACCTGCCGTGCAAGCGCCAAATGATTCATGACCGATTACAATCCAAGACGTGGCATCATGGCAAGTCCACGGAAAATACCTCCGATGAAGCGAGCCAGATTTTTGAACCACTTACCTCCGCAGTCATCATCTGAGCCGCCCTCGGTGTTCCCTCAAGTCACTTCACGCACGCAGCAGCGCCAACTCCCATGCAGTTGTCGGCCCCATCGCCATCCAACGCAACAAACGCCCGGGTAGGGCACCGCAAACCGAGCGTTTCCCGCACGATGAGGAGGCGACTCAACGGCTCTCCGGCAACTCACGCCCCGATTGGAAAATCCATGAATTTTCTAACCCAAGGCTCTCCAGCTCATCATTCCAGCCGAACTAACAAATCCTGCTAGGATTCGGCTAGTCCATCTCCAAGCGATACCTCGGGATGCTTGGATCCACTTCTTGGCTCCACGCATCGATCCCGCCGCGCAAGGCGTAAGTTTCATGCAAGCCATGGCCGCGGAACCACGCGACTTGATCCAGTGCATTGCGGCCGCTGTGATCATAGAGCAGAATTTTCACCAGCGGATCCCCCGCAAAAAGCTGCTGTTGAAGCTCCTGAGTGAAAAACTCCGAACCAGCGATCACCACCGCCTCATGCTCCTCACGCGTCCGGAGATCAATCAAACGAAACTCCGCAAGACGCTCGCGCAGCACACAAGGTTCGAGACACATCGCCGAGTCATGCGCATGGCTAGCAAGAAGATGCGCCAAGACCTCGTCCACCGGAATTTCCGAGCGACTGCACAACTCCGCTAAGGTTTCATCGTTAGAAAACGCACAACTCTGACAGCCACCCAAGTGATACCGCGCAAAAATCGCCCGTCGCGCCCCAGGCAAGGTTTCGAGAATCAAGCCCATTGGCGAGTCCGCAGTCAGATCACAAACATGCATGCCAAAATGCTATCACGGCGACGTTCCATCGCAAAGACTATGTCCACCTTGTTTCCGTTCGCATGAAACCACTCCAGCGTAGCCATGCTCGTGACGTGTGCGGATTCTTCCCGCTAGAAAACCGCGACGATGGGCTGATCAGCGCTGATGTGGCTGAATCCAGCCACCCCCCAAACTTGGGTTTAGAACCCAAGTTTTCACAAAAAATACCGGGGACAGGACTCGAACCTGCACAGATGAATCCACCTGATCCTAAGTCAGGCGCGTCTACCAATTCCGCCACCCCGGCGTTCGGG
>JBEGOB010000484.1:0-3666 GCA_041182265.1 Verrucomicrobiota bacterium
AAATTCATGAAAGGCCTTCGCGGAACTTCTGATGGCTTTGATCCGAGTCCGTCTCGCATCCGTAAACTCGCGGTCCTGGGTTTCAACAGCATCCTCGTTGTCCTTATCGGGTGGATTGGCGTTATGATTGTAAATGCCTTCTTGAATTCAGGAAGGCAGAGAGACATCCCTTTTCTGATCATTTTTCTCACTTTTTCTATGGCATGGATGCTCTGGGGGGTGGTCCCAGCTCTTGGCCGTATGATCCGTGATTCCGAAGCGGGGGAGCAAAAAAGCAGCAAAGACTCATACTGGCGGCTAGGCATGCCATTCATCGCAGTAGAACTCGCATTGGTCACCAGCGTCATTCTCTTTGTCCTTCCGAGCAATCCGCACGGCATTCTCAAGGCACTGCTTCTTCCCGTGATGGCACACGCCGTTCTACTGGTCCGTGGCCCATGGCTTGTGACGACGGTCGTCGCTTGTTTTGCGATCCATTTTGCTCTCCTTTCCCGTCCCGGAATGGACTTTTTTCTTGAGGCCGTGTTCACGATTGTCTGCGTCCAGATGGTCGTCGCAACGGAACGAAGCCATACTGAGGCACGCCGGATCGCAATCCGCTTGGAGGCCGCCAACGCGGAGTTGGCCGCACATGCATTGCAGGCGGAGGAACTTGCCGCCGCACGTGAACGAAGCCGGCTGGCGCGCGAAATTCATGATTTGATCGGCCACTACCTAACTGTCGTGAGGGTGCAACTCGAAGCTGCACTCAGCCTGCATGCCAGCAATCCATTGAAGGCAATGGAAGCTGTATATAACGCTCGCGAATGCGCGGGTGAAGGCCTCAGGGAGATCCGCAATTCCGTCGAGTCACTCCGCGCGGGTCCTCTGGAAAACAGATCCCTCTGCGAGGCGCTGCTCGCACTTGTTACGGAAAGCGAACGTTCCGGGCAAAGGGTTCACCTCATCGTCGAAGGGAAAGAAAGACCGGTCAGCGCCGCGACTGCGCTAACCGTTTACCGTGCAGCGCAAGAATCACTGACCAATGCGAGGAAGCATGTGCCGAATGCACGGGTCATCCTCGAGCTCGCATACACACCCCATAACGAATTGATTCTCAATGTATCCGACGACGGACCGGGACCACCTGAAAATTTCACTCCCGGATTCGGCTTGACCGGACTTCGTGAACGGACCGCTCTCATTGGCGGCTCGCTGCTTCTTAAAAACGATTCCGGTGCCGGTTTCTCCTTCACCCTCACTCTCCCAGCATGAAATCCATCCGAATTCTCCTTTGCGACGATCAGGCGCTATTTCGCGACGGCTTGCGCATGCTCCTTTCATTGCACCCCGACCTCGAGGTCGTCGGCGAAGCCGAGAATGGCGATACAGCCATCCAGGCGGCCCTCCTCTTGCAACCGGACATCCTGCTCATGGACCTGCGGATGCCCGGGATGAGTGGCATCGAGGCGACACGCCGCATCCGAAACGCCTGCCAACAAACACGCGTCATCGTATTGACGACCTTCCGAGAGGATGAGGAAATCTTTGAAGCTCTGCGTGCCGGAGCTTGTGGCTACCTCTTGAAGGACATCCCGGCGAACCAACTGGCCGACGCCATCAGGACAGCCTATCAAGGAGGAACCTACCTCGAACCCGGCGTGGCCTCGCGTGTGATCGAGGAGTTCTCGCGGCTGTCTGGCTTGCCCGACCAACGCTCCGTGCTCGATTCCTACCAGTTTTCCGCCCGTGAGCTCGACGTCCTCCGCCAAGTCTCTCGCGGCCGCACCAACAAGGAAATATCCAGCGCCCTTCATATCAGCGAGGGAACGGTGAAAAACCACCTCACCTCAGTATTCTCACGGCTCGGAGTTCAAGACCGCACCCAAGCCGCCCTCAAAGCGCGAGAATTAGGCATCACTTAAGGTCATGCCCGAGCTCCTCCCCTGAGAGGCACATGGAGCTGGCGGCATCCATGACCACCACCGATTCAAAGCTCTCAATCACAATGACATGTGAAAATAAACGGGATTGTCCAAGATCGTAAAATCCGGAATACGATCCAAGCAAGGAGCCCCATTCAAGTCCGGTCTAAAAATTTGCTCTCCCATCACGCCAATGCAGCGCATCGGACGTGGCCCACCCTTTGCACCAAATCACAATCATCTGCGAATCTGCGGCATGATCTCGCCACCCCGGTGAACGCAGATTCTTCGCTACGAAAAAGCTACCCGATCGATGGTCATGGCATTTCGTGACCTCATCATGACCTTTGGTTTCTTGAAAAAACGACGAATCCTTCCGTAGTTCCCTTCGCTATCAAAAAAACCAATCAAAACATGACTCGCAATCCAAGCGGGCCTCAAAACAGATCGTCCTTCTGTCCTCCCTTGTGGAAGACCGGCTTGGCGATTCTTTTTTCGTCCATTCTGCCGGGAATCTCGGCGGCCCAAGACCGCCAAGTGTTCTTTGACACCACCTCTGCCGGAGTCTCCAAAGCCGCTGAATGGGGCCTGGATACGGCATGGCATGACGAGACCAACCTCCGTCGTGGCTCTTTCTACATGGGGGGTCCACAAAAACTTGAAATCGTGCGTGTTTCGTTTACACCGGATTTTCCGATCGTCGCTGATGAATTGCAGCTTGGCGCACCGAGCGACTACGTCACCCGGTCCTTGGAATGGGTGAATCGATGGTCGAATCCCGCAACCACCCTATACCTCAACGAGTCTCGTGCGCAGTTTTCGGAAATTCACCCAAGCTACCTTCTGGGCGATGGTCAGATCAATCCTGTGACTTGGGCGAAGCTCCTGGACGTGACGACTCGGGAATATCAGGAGACGGGACGGACCGTTGTATCGGTTGGGCCTGTCAATGAGGCCGACTTCCAAACCTACTGCTCCCCTCAAACCCATTTCGCCATCCTTGGGGAAGCACTGAACTACCCGCGCTTGAACGCCACCCGGCTTCACGTAAGCACCTTGAATCCGGATGCTGGTATCAATCCATGGTATGACTCCAACAAATCCCGTCTCGATGAGGGAGTGACTCACCAACTCGCGGGCAGTTTTGACAATTATGCGAACTACTTCCAGACAGTGCGTGCCAACGGCGACCATGCGAGCAATGACGAGTTGCACAACGTGATGGAAGCCATGGTGGGCGTGGAGTATGGCATGCAAACCGGGATTTGGTGGGGCACGGCCGAATTGGCCCGGGGCGAGTTTGTGAAGGCTAACAAAGGAGTGCGTCTCGCTTATGCCGAGGACCGTCCCAAGTGGTCGGCGGCGGCGGTTTACCGCGCACCTGACGGCAAGGTTCAAGGATTCGTCGGAGAATCGGAACGGCAATCCATCGCAGGAACCTATCAGTTCGTCGCCAAGGACCGCAGTGTGTTCTTCGACGGAAACGGCCCCCAGCGCACCTACACAGTACAAACGTCGGGTGACGCGACCTACTGGTCGGCATCCCACAAAAACCTCGAGAAAGTCGTGAATATCACCTGGGGCGAGGATGTGCCCCCCCCCATCAATGGCCGCTATCTTCTTGTCGCGAGACACAGCGGCAAGGTGATGGAAGTTGCCGGATCTGGAATCAACAATGGAGACAATATCCGGCAGAATACCTATAATGGCGGACTCAACCAGCAGTGGGACATCGGTCCTATTCCTTACGATAACGGAGGTG
>JBEGOB010000485.1:0-4269 GCA_041182265.1 Verrucomicrobiota bacterium
GACCAGAGGTAACGCGTGTATTCTGGGAGCAGTGCGCCTTGGGCGCGCGTCCAGTCGGCTGGGAGTTCTGTCAGGTCAATGCGCTCGCGAGGAGCGTCGTGTGCCTGGGTGGGGACTAAGACTTTCGGCCCAGTTGGCGATTTTTTTTGAAAAGAAAACGCACTTGAAGATGTGGCTGAAGCGAGCAGTCCCAGTCCGGCAAGTCCAAGGCTGCTGATGACGCTGCGGCGCGGAAGCGTGATCGGGTCGTGGGAAAATGTGGAGTCGGGCGCTTCAGGGAAAATCATTTGCTGTTCAGGGAGAGTGAGATACCGCCGAAAGCGTAATTTGTGCCTAATCACATTTTTTACTTCCGGCGCTTGATGAATTTCGGTGGAACAAAGCAGACGAGGCGGGTGCGACAAGGAAAAAAGCCCGAAATCGTGCGAATTTTGCGAGATTGGAGGTGCCTCATTCCTTGCAAGTGAGTCGGGTATTCTGTGGTGTGCCGTTTCAGGAAAAGCCGTAAATTTTATGAAAAATCGCTTTTGTTCCGTAAAATCTCAAGATTTTCGCGTGGCGTAAGCTAGGCAGATTCCGCAGAGCGCGAGGGAGACCACGCCGGTGTCGCCGATGAGGGCGTAGAGTGAGAAACTCGCGTTGAGTGGGACATTTAGCTCGGTGAGTAGGGAGCCACGGGTGAAATGGCTGCCATTTTCATTCACCAAGACTTGAGGCGCACGTGTGTCGGGGTGGGCGGTTGAGCCGCTGGCATCAACCGCGGCGCTGACTCCGCTATTTGCGCAACGGAGCATTGGGCGTCTAAGTTCGATGGCGCGAAACCGAGCATTTGCGAAGTGCTGGGCGGCGGCGGCAGATTCCTTGAACCAGCCGTCGTTGGTCACATTGAGAATCACTTGTGGACCGGGGCGGGTGAATTTTCGGGTGAGACGCGCTACCGTATCTTCGAAGCATACGGCGGGAATTGCCCCGATTTGCGTCTCGCCAGCTTGAATTTTCAGGGGTTCCAGAGAGTCGCCGGGCGTGAAGGAGCCGCCGTATTCGACGCCGGCTTGTTGTTCGTAAATTTTTTTCAGGAGTGGGATCGAGTCCACAAATGGGATTGTTTCGCCGAAGATGACGAGGTGGTGTTTCCTAAAGGTTTGTAATTTATCGTCCGGAGACATGGCGGCGATGGAATTGTAGGCGCGGCCTTGAGGTTTTATCACGAGTGCGTCGCCGGATTTCTCCGCCTCCAGCTCGTTGATTCCATAGACGAGGGAAAACGGTCCAGCGCTGCGGACTTGTGAGAGCGTGTCGAGGTTGATTTGCCAGGTTCCCCACTCTCCCTCGGCGGTGCGGAGGATGCGTCCGGTGAGTGCGGTTTCAGGCCAGACCACCCAGTCCGGCCATTGTTGAGAAAGCGTGCCGTCGGGAGATTTCAAGCGTTCGAGCGCGGCCAAAGTTTCGTCCTCATACGCTTGATGAACTTGCAAATCGGTCCACAAGACACGCGCCGCATCTTGGGGAATGTTGATTTGCACAAGCAGCGCCTTCAGTCGAACTGACTCGGCGGCAGTGACTTGTGCGAGGCGTAATTTGCCATATCCAAAAAGTGAGATGAGGATTACGGCCGCGATCCCGAGTTCGGTGCGAGCGGATGATTTCCCGTGAAGGCGGTCCCGCAGGCACAGCACGGCAAGAGCTTGGAAAAACACGAGAATTAAGGAGAGTCCGTTCACGCCGATTAAATCTGCGGCTTGGGCGAGTGTGGGAGATTCGTGAAAAGCGACGCCGAGTGGATTCCAGCTGAATCCGGTGAAGAGCCAGCCACGGAGCCACTCCGTGCCGGCCCAGACCGCCGCGAGGCAGAATGCAAGTCGCAGGTTCCGCCACGCGCTGGGATGATTTCTTGGACTTCCGAAAGTGGCGGCGAAGGCTCCGAACAAGCCCCAGAAAAGTGCGAGATAGAGTGGCAGGAGCACGGCTCCAAGCCAGGAAACGGTGGCGAGCCAATTGAATTGGATCAGGCAACTCACCGTGCCGCCGAGGTAGGCGATGCCGAAGCCCTTCCAAGCGGCGCGTTTTCCCTCGAGGGTGAGCAGGGCCGCCAGCAGCGGAATCACGGACACCCAGGCGAGTTGTTGAAATTGGAAAGGAGGAAAAAGTCCGGCCACCAGCAAGCCACTCGCGGCGGCTGCCGCGATCCTGATCCATGCTGAGCTGTTTGTGCACATGCCGCGAGCATTCACGTCGTGGCGGTCTTGGTCCACTGCGAATCTCACAGAGTGGCGAGCGGGCGGGCCTGCCTCTGCAATCCGCTCTGCGCCGCGTACGCCAATCCACCCGGCGGCGTCCTCGTTTTTCTGCGCGGTTGTGTCGGCCACCTCCGCACAAACCGAGATGGTGTGCCCGATGCCATGACCATGGCATGACTTATTTCGGAAAATCCGGACGGAGGCGATGGTGATGCCCATGGATGATGAGTCTAACTTTTCATCATTTTGAAAATAATCCCCCCAGATTTATGAAATACCAAAACGAGTTTGTTCGCCATTTGTTGAGATCTATTTCCTGTGCAGGAGTTTTGTGCTCCACAGTTCATGCTGCTACCTATCAGCTCGAAACTATTTTCAGTGATGTTGCGGAGGCACCTGCGGGAAATGGTCCGTGGCTGACTTTCAGCAGTACGAAAATGAAAGAGGTGGTGAAAGTGGAATTTCAGGCGAATCTCACGGGATCCGAGTTTGTTTCCGAGTGGTATATCAATCTTGATCCAGCGCTTGAGCCGAGGAATTTGGTGTTTTCCAATCCGATCAAGACAGGCGATTTCGATTTGCCAACGCTGGCAATCGCTTTGGATGCGAACAAGGCGGGTGGTGACGGATTTTATGATATCAAATTGATTTTCAGCACCAAGAGTCGCGATCGCTTCGATGCGAGTGAAAAGTTGAGCTATGAAGTTAGCTATCTGGGAGGTGAGCTTGAGGAAACTTCGTTTTCATTTCTAAGTGAACCGGGAGGAGGGAGCGGGCCATTCGTCATGGCTGCGCATATTGAAGGCACCATGGGTAAAGGTCAGGGCAGCGCGTGGGTCGCCGCGATTCCGGAGCCATCGACGGCGATTTACACCCTAGTGGCGACGGGGATCTGTCTTTCCATCCGGCGCAGGCGCCCGGTTGTGGAGTTGCGGGGGTGAAGGCACGGGATGGGCAGGTGAGGCATGCGTTTTTGAGAGATTCCGCCGTTTTGCTTGGCGGGGGAATGAACTCACGCTTTGCTGGCGGCGTGCTTGCCAAACGAATCATCCCCTGCCTCGACGTCACTGCCGGTCGAGTGGTCAAAGGTGTCAATTTTGTGGATCTCATTGATGCCGGTGATCCGGTGGAATGTGCGATTGCCTACAATTTGCAGCAGGCGGATGAGTTGGTGTTTTTGGACATCACAGCTTCGTCGGATCAGCGCGAAACGATGGTTGATGTGGTCCGTCGGACGGCGGAAAAGTGCTTCATTCCGCTGACGGTGGGAGGAGGGATCCGGACGGTGGACAACATGCGGGAAATGCTGTTTGCCGGAGCGGATAAAGTGGGAGTGAATACGTCTGCTGTGACCAAGCCCGGGCTTGTGGATGCTGGTGCGAGCTTGTTTGGCAGCCAGTGCATCGTCGTTGCGATCGATGCGAAGCGTGAAGGTCCGGGAAAATGGGGGGTTTACACGCATGGCGGGCGGACGGCGGTGGGATTGGATGCCGTCGAGTGGGCGAAGGAGGTTTGGCGGCGTGGAGCTGGGGAGATTTTGCTGACGAGTATGGACTCGGACGGGACGCAGGCAGGTTACGATATTGAGCTGACGGCGGCGGTTTCCTCAGCCGTCGGCATTCCCGTCATTGCAAGTGGCGGTGCGGGAAATTTGGATCACATGGTGGATGTGCTGGAGGCGGGCAAGGCGGATGCGGTGCTGGCAGCGAGTATTTTCCACTTTGGTAAACACACGGTTGGCGAGGCCAAACGTCATTTTGCCAAGCGCGGCGTGCCGGTGAGGCCGATCATCTGACCGTGTGGCCCGCGGATTTCCTGAGTGAAAATTTCATGCATTTAAGAGGCTGCGTTCGGATCCGGTGGGTGACGGCTTCCGCCCGTTCAAATTGTTGAAGCTTAACGAGTCATGCTGCGATACGGGCCTTGGCTCGCCAGCTTGCGTGCTGCTGAACAGAATTCTGCCGCAAATGCTCCAGTGTTCCGCAAGTGCATCGAGCCAAGTGGAGTCCCAATCGGTGTCTCTGGACGAAGG
>JBEGOB010000486.1:0-3600 GCA_041182265.1 Verrucomicrobiota bacterium
CCGACTCCACCCCCAAGCGAAATTCCCACGCCAACGCCAACGCCAACCCCAACTCCTACGCCACCCCCAGCCGAGTCGATACCCTCCGCACCCAGCGAAGTGACACCAAACGCTCAAGCAGCACCCCGCTCGGAGAAACCTGTCGCAGTTCTGATCGAAGCAGAAATGACTTACAGTGAGTTCGCCGCAAAATATCAGACCGATACCAATCGCTTGAACGCGCTCAATGGACTTGAACTCATTCCATCGACTGTCCTCGCAAAGGGCTCTGAGCTCTACGTGCCAGCCGCTTCGGAACCTGCAGCGCCCTAACGGAACAACACTGGAATCCCATTCCGGTAAGTCACTGACTCCACACTCCCTGCACCGAAACTTTCGGTGCGAAACACCCGCTCCTCGCCCAGCGGAAGCTCACGCTGCGGCCCTTGCCGACTCGGCTCATCCGTGATGGAAACCCCTGTGCCCACCGTCACCACGGCAAATAGCTTCGGCACAAATGCTCTCGGTAAACGAATGCAACCATGGGATGCTGGCTCGCCCGGACTTGGAATCACCCCACCGTGCATACCGATTCCATACGAAGTCAGCCGCATCCAATAAGGCATCGGGGCCGGCACATACACCATCCCGCGCGGAACACGATCACTCGACTTCGCATCACCGTCAGTCACATTTCCCAAAGAGTCCTCAATCCAGCCGTAGCGATTCGAATACTTGTCCACAATCTTCTCCGTGATCCGATAATTTCCCGGCCTCGTCCCATAGCCCTCTTTGCCCGTCGCCACGTAGCACCATCCGATTTCCCGCCCTCCTCGCGTAAATTCTGCGATCTGATCGCTTAGACTGATTTTGATGGAAACCACGCCCTCCCCGCCATCATCGTTCCACCGATACAACACACGTTCACGTTCAGAATGTTGTGAGACATGAACCGGCCGCTCATTCAGCCCACAAGAAACCAGCAATATAGGAAACAGCAGGCACGACAGAGCAGCAGACGATTTGTAAAACAGACACATCGGATCGAAAAATGAGGGGAAATGTCCGAGACACCAAAGAGCCCCGGAGTGCCAGACCTTTCACCCTTAAGTCCAGAACCCAAGTCGGTCAAGTCACCTACCGACGCGCATTGCCATCATTCCAAGCCTTGCACAGTCCCCAGCATTCCCCTACTCACTCCCCTGCATGATTCGCTTTTCCCTATTTGGCATCCCTGTTGAAATTCAGCCGTTCTTTTGGCTCACCCTAATCATCCTTGGCGGGGCGACGGGCGCTGACAGCTCGGAAGCGGTTTTTGAAATTCTCCTCTTCGTCATCGCCGGCTTCATCTCGATTCTCACCCACGAATTCGGCCACGCACTCACCGCGCGATCCTTCGGCGCCGACAGCCGCATCGTTCTTCAAGCCTTCGGCGGATATGCGGCCTTCAGCGGCGTCCGGCTGAATCGCAAACAAAGTTTCCTCGTCACCGCCGCGGGTCCAGCCATCCAAATCCTGCTTGGCCTGCTCGTCCTCGGAATCATGAAAATCGCGCCTTCGGTCAATGAGGACGGCCGCTATTTCCTCGTCATCCTCATTTACATCAGTTTTTTCTGGGCCCTGCTCAACCTCCTTCCTGTCCTTCCCCTAGACGGCGGACAGATGCTCCACGCTTTGCTCGGCCCTGAACGTATCAAAATCACACTGTGGATCACCATCCTCGTCGCCGTCACCAGCGCAGTGACGATTTTCATGCTCACCGGTTCGTTTATCTTCCCGATTTTTCTCGGCATGTTCGCCTGGCAAGCCTTCCAAGGGCTCAAAGAAAACAATTGGCGTTGAGCGCAGCTTGCCGCCCTCTAACTGAAAATCATTCTCAAGCCGGCGATGCTTGAGAAAATCACCACCATCCATTCAAACACGTGCTGCGGCACATGGCGCAATAAGGTTTTGCCGCCTAAAACCCCCAGCGCCACCCCTGGCAACAAGCGGAGATTTTCCCACAAACTCTCCTCACTGATCAAGGCCAGCCGCGCGTTCAACGGAACCTTGATCAAATTCACCACTAGGAAAAATCGGGCTCCGATCCCAATGAGCTCCATTTTCGGAATCTTTCTCGCCATCAAATAAAGCTGGATCACCGGCCCCGCCGCATTCGCCAGCATCGTCGCGAATCCCCCCAGCACTCCGGCTCCCATCCCAAAGCCGCCCGATGCCGCCAAGCGCGCAAACCACACAGACTCACAGCGTCGCATCGTTTGTAAAATCACCATCGACAGCACACAGCCACCGATGATTTGCCGGGCCATCGTCTCCGACACATAGCCGAGCAAGCACCAGCCCCCCAAGATCCCCAACAACGCCGGCCCTAACAATCGCCAAACCGGTCGCCACGAGCCATGTTTCAAAAACGCAGGATAGGCCATCAGATCCGCCGCAATCAACAGTGGCAACGTTAGCCCGACTGACGCCTTCGACCCGTAAATATCGGCAAGAATGATGATCGAAACCATCGAAATTCCACTGAATCCCACTTTGGACAATCCAATGCAAAGCGCCGCCAACAAGGCCAAAGCATAAACCGTCGGATCCGCGAGCATTCCGGGCAAAACCATCAACAGATCAGCGCCAGCGACAAGAAATTTCCAGTTCCAGCCAAGTTCACCGTTCGCGCATCCCATCCGACAAGATTTCTCAAAACCCGAAGTCCCTGCCCAACAAGCAATTGAGAATCTTCCCGCACATTCCTCTCCGCTTCGTGATTGCACAGTCACGCGCCACCGTGCAGAACCCCCTCAACAAGCTGCACTCAGCGCCCAGCCCACAGCAAGCCAAGCAAACGCATCATCGTTAGAAATCCTTCGCAAAGGATTCTCGACCCAAGCCCCGAAAATCTCCACCCTCCCGCAAAGCAACACTCTCCTTTCAATTCATGGAAACACTCATTCAACTGCCGGAATCCGACACCCCCAGCACCATCGCTGAAATCCTCGCCTCACTCCGCAAGGAACATCTCGAACCTCGCCACGAGGCCAAGGCATGGGGAGACTGGATCTATCTTCAAAGCTACACCACCGTCATCAGCATCGAGTGCAACCGCGGGCTCAGCAGTTCCGCAAGCATCGAGCACGGCGAGGGTGAAGAAGAGGGCGAGCCAGCCGCATCCATCTTCCGCGCCTTCGCCCGTTTGGGCTGGCACGGAATGGATGACGATGGCGAATATTCACTCGCCTAATCCCGCAGATCCCCTGCGGATCACTCCCACTCGATGCTCGCCGGTGGCTTGGTGGAAATATCGTAAAGCACGCGGTTAATCCCGCTCACCTCATTCAAAATCCGGTGGCTGGTCTCGCGCAATAAAATCGGCGGTAGCTCGACCCAATCAGCAGTCATCGCATCCTCAGACACCACGGCCCGCAAAGTGATCGCCCACTCGTAGCTCCGCTCGTCGCCCTTGACCCCCACGGTTTTCACCGGGATCAGCCCTGCATACGCCTGCCAAACTTTGTCATACCAGCCGTGCTCCTTGAGCTTGCCGATGAAAATCGCATCGCACTCGCGGATGATACGCAGCCGATCTTCCGTCACAATCCCAGGGCAACGCACGGCCAAACCTGGGCC
>JBEGOB010000487.1:0-4154 GCA_041182265.1 Verrucomicrobiota bacterium
TTGGCCAGTCTTTCGGGCAATGCTTTCAGATAGGCCTCGGCATCGTCCTTTCTCTCGAAACAAACGATGCTGTCATCCGCATAACGCCGGAACAGCACGCTTCCTTTGCTTTCCTTAAGCATCATCTGCATTTCCACCGGCGAGGACTGGGTCTATCTGGCCGCTGAAATGGACCTTTTCAGCCGCCACGCCTCCGCCGCACGATGGCTTTTTCCATGCACTGCGACTTCGCCTGCTCCGTGCGGCAGCTTTCCTATCCGTCGAACAGAATCTACATGGACCGGTTTCTCGCTGCCATGCGGGTGAAGAACCGGGAGAAGAAGGCGATGTTTCCCGACCATCTCGACCTCATCGGCCTTGACCGCATCCGGACGTTTCAGGAATTCGACGACCGCTTTCCAGCGCCGATTCAGGGATTTTAGAACGCGGAGGACTGCTGGACGCGGAACAGCTCGGGACATTTCAGCTGACAAATCGTTCACCCGACTTTGTTGGTCAACGCGGCGAACGATTCCTTTCTCGGGCCGGGCTGTTATCCTCGCGGAGAGGCGGCGGCGAGTTCGTCGTTTCATTTCGAGTGCCCGGCCACCAGCGGTCATGTCGGATTCCCGACCTTTGGGCGCGGTGGGGAGTATTGGTCGGAAGCGCGGGCGGCGGAGTTTCTCGAATCTGAAATCGAGTGTTAAGGTGATCGACCCTAGCGGATTGACGCCGCGTGCACTCGTGTCCCATCTTTCGACGAACTCCATATTCACGGGCATTGGAATCACTTCGAATCATCCAACAATCCTCACCCGGTCAGCCGGCTTCACCGTGCCTTGGGCTTCCCACCATTCACCGATGAGACCCTTGCTGGATGTGCTCAAGAATTCAGGCAAATTAATCCGCGAATTCCGCAATCATGTGCTTATGCTTGTTGAAACGCGGCAAAATCTTGAAAGTTTAGCCACCGCATGCATCCGCACCCATGAAAACCGATCCCGAAGAACTGAACCGTGATTTCCTTGCCAGAATGCTTCCCAGCCAGCAAGCCATCCGGCGGTTCATTTTCAGCATCCATCCGCGCGCCGGGGATGTGGACGACATCATGCAGGACACGGCACTCAGCCTGTGGGACAAGTTTGAAACTTTCGATAACACCCGCGAGTTTCTTCCGTGGGCCTTCCGCCTCGCGTATTTCGAAGTCCTGCGCTTTAGGAAAAAATGCAGCCGGGACCGACTGGTGTTTTCCAACGAGCTGATTGAAATCCTGGCTGACGAAGTGTCTGATCAGACATTCGGCGAAAACCTGAAACAAGCGCTCGACGGGTGTCTCGGGCGCTTGGCTCCCCGTCAGCGGGAAGTCGTGAATGCCCGCTACGTTAGCGGCAGTTCCATCGCCGACCTTGCGAAAACTCGCAACGAATCACCCTATCGACTCTATCGGGATCTCGAGAAGTCCCGCACGCTGCTCGCCCTCTGTGTCCGGGGTAAACTGGCGGGCGAGGGGAGTAATCTTTCCATCTGATTCTATCCATGTTCGTCAAGCCTCCATCACCGCGCCTCAGCCATCTTCTTTCGAGGCTGACGGATGAATTGTTGGATCCGTCGGAGGCGGAGGAACTCGATGAGATCCTGCGCCGCGACCCGGCCTCGCGGGACCACTATCGGTCCCACGCCGCGGTCCACATGGAATTGCCGGAAGTCTTGGCTGAGCAAGACGGACTTCCTGTCAGACCGGCCCGTCGCTGGAGCTATCGGTGGATCTTACCGGTAGCCGCACTTGCCCTGATCACTGCGGGAGGCCTCTCGTGGTGGCGGGCCTACAGTCGCGGGTCGTCCCTCGGGAAGATCAAGGATGCCTCTGGAGAAACCGTGCTGGGCGTGGTGTCGCTGGCCAATGACGTCCGCTGGAGTTTGCCGTCGCCGGCCAAACCGGGCCAGCAGCTAGTCCGTGGCACGCTGAAATTGTTTTCCGGCGAACTCACGGTGACTATGGGGGATGGCCGCCTGATCAGCCTGCGCGGCCCGGCCGAAATGGAGATGACCAGCGAGAACGCGGGTTCACTGCACAGTGGCCAGGCCGCGTTTCTGATGACACGCCAGCAGCAACGGCGGCCCTACATCGTCTATGTGCCCAATGGCGCGGTGGTGGATCAGGGCACGGAGTTTTCAGTCAACGTCGCTGCCGACGGCCTCGCCACCGATGTGCACGTCTTCGAGGGCCATGCCACCGCCTCCACCCTCGGAAAATCCGGGTTATCGTGCGAGGAATCTCAATTGGGAAGTGGCGACACGATTCGCATCACGACGAAACTCGAGCGGTCGCCGGCAACGGTGGATGCGTTCCTCCGTGTCATCCAAACCGTTCCGCGGAAGAACTCCACCGGCAACGCCGCCTATGCCAAGGCGGTCATGAGCTCCAGCCCCGCCGCCTACTGGCGCTTCGAACGCCTGAATTCCGAACGCCAGGTGCCGGACGAGACGGGTGGGCAGGGCCTTCAGTTATATGAAAACGCGAGGCTCGATGGCAGCGACAATCAAAGCTATCTCGCCGTCAACGACCATGATGCCAAAGGTTTTGCCTCCACCCGCGCGGGCCTTCCCGGCTTGAATGCGGCGGGCGGGCGGACCATCGAATGTCTGTTTTATTCGACGCGTGAGAGATATTGCACCATCATGGCGTTTGAGTTGGAGGGCCTCGCAGCCCCGGGTATTAGAATTCCATATATGACCAAACATGCGCCGCAGTCGTTTCTCCTTGAGCGCACCCGGCTCAAGGGGGAATTCATGGGTCTCATCCATCCCGATTATTCCGTGCGGGCCATGTTTCGTTCGCCAGCCGGTTTCGTGGACGGCACCAACACGTATTCCCGGGAATCCCATCTGCTCTATCAATGGGTTCATGTTGCCGTCACCTATGATGACACCGCGATCCGGCTCTACATCAACGGCGAATTGTCATGCGAAAAAAAAGTTGCGCTTGTCTTCGACGACTCGCAACTGCGCCCCATTGTCGGCCGCCTTCAATCCAGTCCTCAGGGCGAGCAACGGCAGTGGATCGGTGCCATCGACGAGTTGGCGCTTTACCGCCGGGCCTTGTCTCCCCAGGAGATCAACAGCCACTATGTCGCCTTGAAAGAGTAGCTGCGGTCTGGTGGTCGGCTGGGGAGTCGGCGGCGGACGCAGGCTTCAAACCGGCAGGCAAAAGCGCGAAACCGACCGGCTGGCGAAAAGTTCTTCTCGGCCGAAACTCGGGTCGCGGCCCATGAAATCTGGCCTGCGAAAAAAAATCTTCGGAAAGATGCGAAATCCGGATTCCCGCGCTTATGCCGTATAGCAAGTTGTGAAATTTTACGGCGCTGCCATCGGGTTTTCCCACAACCCATGATCCAAAATCCATCAGAACCATGAAGCCCACACGTAATCCATTCATCGCCGTCAGAGCTCTCAGCTTGGCCGTCTTCGCCGTCTTCGGCATTGTTCTCGTCGCCCCCGTCGCCGATGCCGCTGTATCCACCTGGATCGGCGACACCTCCGCCGACTTGGGTGGATCGAACTGGACCGGCACCAACAACCCACCACTCTCCGGCGACTCTTGGGTCTTTGGCACGCTGGGCATAGCTGGCGCGACGCTCAACAACAACCTGACAGCGCTCAACTCGGTCGCCGGCATCACCTTCAACGCCGGCGGCAGCGCCTACACGATTGGTGGCAATGCCATCACGCTCATCGGCAACATCACGGACAACTTCGTTGGCACCGAGACCCTCAACTTCAATATCGCGACCACCGCCGTGCGCACCCTGACGACCGCTACTGGTAGCACCCTGGTGCTCGGTGGCAATGTCAGCGGCACCGGCGGCGGCCTCATCGCCGCAGGCGCAGGCACGCTCAATCTCACCGGCGCGAACACCTACACGGGTGCGACGCAGGTGAACTCGGCAGTGAACATCACTGGCACGGGCTATATCAACAGTGGCAGCAGTCTGAGTGCGGGCTCCGCTGCCACTGGTGTTCTCGGGTATAGTAGCAGTGGCACGAGTACTCTCGGCTCGATTGTTCTCGGAACCGGGAGCGGCAACGGCACCTTGAACCAGAGCGCTGGCACCATCAATGCCACGAGCCTCACCATGAACAATGCTCTCGGCAGACGCGGCATCTACAACCTCAGC
>JBEGOB010000488.1:0-11376 GCA_041182265.1 Verrucomicrobiota bacterium
TCACTTTTCGTCACAATCTGCGCGGCCACACCGTTGAACGAGACGGCGGGCGCACTGCCGAAATGATAGCCTGAAATCGTCACCAAGGCACCAACCGCGCCTGAGTTTGGATACATCGAAGTGATCACAGTCGGTGTGTTAGGCCCGGTGCCGGTATCCACCACATTCTTCAAGTAATTTGCAATCTGCGGCTCCACCGCCGTAAAAAAATCATAGCCGGTCACATCCTCAATTTCCTCCACCGACGTGATGTAGCTTTGCCAAGTCCCCAATCCTGAACTCACGTTGGGAGTGAGGAGCGCGATGGTACGGCAAGTTTCATCCACTCGGCTGGCCGCGCTGCCCGCACCGTCCGGCACTTTAACCGCGATTTTCCAGACCGACCCCGGGATTCGCATGCCGTTGGAAAGCGTCGTCCCTGTAAATTCCGACGGCCCGGAAATGATCAAAATTTCGCTGCCGTCCGCCGCCATGCTCCGGCAGTAGGTCTCGAAATTCGCCCATAGACCTTGGTTGTTCGAGGATGCCTGCGGGATGATATTGCTCATCCGGAATGTAAATTCATTATCCGCCACCGATGCGGTGCGGTCAGCGGATGGACACATGTGCCCACGGTCCCAGCCTGTGCCGAAAGAAGATGTCCCAATCCGCAAATAGCCGGTTGGCAGCGCGGTCTCGACGGACCATGCGTCGGTCCGCCCGCTCGATCCGCTGTCCTCGCTGCTGTAACTCCAACTCACCCAGTTCGCTTGGTGTGTGTCGTCATTGTAAGAGAGTGCGTATTGCGGACGCGCGATGAGGAAGTCGGTCCGCGCTCCCGCATTCGCACTTGCCGGAGTCGGGCTTCCCAATGCGGCTTGGTATTCGATACCTATCTTGGCAAGGGCATCTACCGACAATAGCAACCAAAGGACCCAGACCAAGCAACTCGCCGCGACCCTTTCCGAGCCAGCTCTAATTCTTTCATGATTAGCGAGCTCTCCTCTCGCCGGGGATGCACCCGCAGCGCGGAAATGAGCGGAATTGTCTCTCATGACATCCATCGGTTCAAAAAGGTGGGATTTTCACTCGTCCCTACCGATCAGGATAAGGAATCACACAAGTAAGCAATTCACCTACCATGTAACGAGGTGATTCAAACACCAAAAACCTTCAAAAAGTCAATGAAACTCAATGCACAAGAGCCCACTTGCCTGACAATTTCGAATCCCCCCAAGTCCGCGTCACTCGGCCAATCCACAAAATCCATCCCACACCAGTCCCTTTTAAATAAAAAAACCAACCCGCTGTCCGCTCACCTTTTTGCAAAGATTAACGAGTCAACGAGTTGGCTTTGGGTGGGACCGAAATCCCGTTTCTCCCCCCGGAGAACGAACTCGCTTCCGCATAGGACGTGCCAGTTTCCGATTCTGTCTGCCAAGATCCGGTGAAATCGGGCAATTTTGATGAAGCATCGGGAAAAATGCACAATTGTGCTACCCATATCGGTGATGGCTCCCTGCAAATTTTGCAGGGTCATTGAATTTTTTGCAGGATTATCCTGAACAAAGATTCTCAACGGCACCCCGTCCAACTCGCTCGCGAATACCGTTCACCAAGGATACTCAAAGTCTCCGATGGAATATCAAAACTCCGCTCAAATGTGGAATCAGCCAAGGCACCCGCCAAGCGCTCGGCGCGCTGGCGTGAAGCGGCGAAGTCGCACGCAGCGGCCACCGATCCTTGATGCAAGAGCCCGGATTTCGTCCGGCGTTGGCCCGCTCCAGCGATTTTTACGCCATCAAACTCCATCAAATCATACCCAACAGGGTGCTGAAAACAAAGTGTGGCATCGGCGTTTGACTTGCCACCACTCAACTGGGTCGCCCGGCCCTCAGCCGCCAGCGCAAGCCTCAACGCCTCGTGAATGACCCGGTAACTTTCTGCCCCACGCGAGCGCGACAAACTCTCCGACTGCGGCAAAATCACGCTGTATGTCCAATCCGCCCGATGATCCACCGCGCCGCCGCCCGTCCACCGACGCACCCATTTCACGCCGGAAATTCCGGCACGCGCTGCTGTGAGTTTCCCAAAATACCCGAGGCTGGCCCAATCGCCGGCCCATTGATAAACGCGCAAAACCGGGCAATCCGCATGTTGCAGCAGCCATTCATCCACCGCCATCGCCTCCGGCCCAGAACGCCGGACCGGATCCATCCACCATGCCATTTGTGCCAATGCCGCCATCCGCCGCCATTCTTCCTGCCAATTTCACAAACAGGAAATCCAAAATTTCCGAGTCTTGCATTCCTCGCATCACTCGCCAACTTCCGCGCATGTCCATCGCGCCGAAGCCTACCAGCGCCCTTCTCATCGTCGGTCACGGTTCCACCGAGAACCCAGACTCATCCACGCCGTACTTTGACCATGCCGACGAGATCCGCAAACGCGGGCTCTTTGCGGAGGTCCATTGCTGTTTCTGGAAAGAAGAACCCTCGCTCCGAGAAGCGTTCTATTTGATCGATTCCGACGAGATTTACGTCGTCCCCGACTTCATCAGCGAGGGTTATTTCACCCAAGACGTCATCCCGCGTGAACTCCAACTCGAGGGAGCCACCACCCAAGTGCGCGGGAAAACTTTCCACTATTGCCTCCCCGTCGGAATTCATCGCTCGATGACGGATCTGATCCTCAAGCGCGCCAAAGAGGTCGCCCCCGGGGTGGATCCCGCGCTCACGACTTTGATCATCACTGGCCACGGCACCGGTCTCAACCAGAACTCGACCAAGGCCATTCGCGACCAAGCAGACCTCATCGCCGCATCGGGAGCTGGTTACGCCGCCGTCATGGATGCCTACATGGAGGAGCAGCCGTTCATCGCCGAGTGGGATAAAATGTCCCAAACACCGAACGTCGTCGTCGTCCCATTTTTCATCTCGGACGGCCTGCATTCCTTCCAGGATATCCCGGTTTTGCTTGGCATCGAAAACGAAGTTGGCGCGGCAGCCAGCCAACGCGAAATTTTCCGCCAAAATCCTCATCACCTGCGCGAGAAGACGCTCTATTACAGTTCCGCGATCGGCACCGAGCGCATGCTGGCGGATGTCATTCTCGACCAAGTCGCGGACTTCGATCTCGCGCACAAGTCGCACTGAAGCCAGCCCACTCCTCTCTCAAATTCCCTGCACACAAATATGTCTGTTGCCACTGAATTGCGAAATTTACTCAAGTCTGGAATTCACCGGATCGGCCAATTGGAACTGCAAGTCGATCTCTACGGCTACCCCTACGCCATCTGCCACCAGCAAGACGTCGAGCTCTCGACCGAGCCAGCCTTCGGCGGACTCACGCACCACGAAGGGCCGGACGCCGCCCGCGACATCTCGACCTACGCGGAAGACGGCACTTACCGCTTCACCAAAGGCCAAGTGAATTTGAAGCGCGGCTGGGTGATGACTCTGGAAAACGAAGAGGAACTCCGCCTGGCGCTGGACCAATTTTATCCGGCATGCGTCGGGCTGTTTCTCGCCCAGCGCGGTGGCCACTTGGAGATCGAAACTCTCCGCGACAAGCTCAACCGCCAGACTGGCATGTATCGCTTCGCCCGCTCGATCAGCGATGCTGGCGCACAGAAACTCGTGCAGGAAGTTTGCGGACCCGCCCACCAATGCGCGAAAAAAATCTTGTGGAAAATCGATCCAGAAACTCCGCTCGACGACAGCGAGGCCAGCCGTTTCAACGGAATTCCGAGCGACCTTCCGGAGTCTGAAGCGATCCCTCTGCTCTGCCGCGAGGCCTGCAACCACTTCGTCGCAGAATGCCGGAAGGCGGCCAAGGCGGAGTTTGAGGCCAAGCAGGCTGCGGGAAATTAAGGCGAAACCGCCAGTTTTCGCACGGAATTCATCTGGCATTTCACCGGTGTTTTCAGGAGACTTGCGCAGTGCAGCCGCAAACGTGCTGCGCGCCCGAACCCAAAATTAAAACCGATGCAAATCCAGAAGCGACTTCTCACAGCCTTCACCGCCCTCACCTGCTTCAGTCTCACGCCCGTCATTGCGGCTGAGCCAGGAAACTCCGACGGCTTCACCCCGCTCTTCGATGCGAAAACTCTCACCGGCTGGAAAAACCCGTATTCTTGGGGGAAATCCGAGGTCGTGAACGGCGAAATTCACCTCACCGGCAACAAGAAGTTTTTCCTCGTGACCGAGAAGACTTTCTCAAACTTCATCTTTGAAGGCGAAGTCTTGCTTCCTGCCGGCATCGCAAACAGCGGATTCATGTTCCGCGCCCACGTCGAGCCAAACAAGGTTTTCGGCTACCAATGTGAGGTCGATGGCGACCCGAAGCGCCGCTGGTCCGGCGGACTCTACGATGAGGGCCGCCGCATGTGGTTCGCCAGCCCGATCAAGGGCAACGCCGACAGCGAGGCCGCCTTTAAAGCGCGCGCAGGAGATGCTTTCAAGCGCGACGACTGGAACACCTACCGCATCACTTGCCAAGATCACAAAATCAAGATCGAGGTGAATGGCGTGGTCACCACCGAAATCGAGGACAAGGAGGACGCAAGCGGCGTCATCGGCATCCAGCATCATGGTGAAAAAGGCCAAACCTACAAGTTTCGCAATCTCCGCATCAAGGAGTTGAAGTAATCGCCTTCACTCCGGGAAATTCCGCGCCATCGCAATGATGCGGAATTTCCCGGCCCACGCCCGTCTCATTCCGAAAATTTCTCGTCCCGGCAGGATACAGCTTGGACGAGCCGCCAAGTTTGTTCATCGTCCGCCCCGCCATGCATTTTCCCGGCATCTACACCGCTCTCATCACTCCATTTCACAACGGAGAAATCGACGTCCCCGCATTTCAGTCACTCATCGAGCGCCAAATCGCCGCTGGAGTGGATGGCATCGTGCCCGTTGGCACCACTGGCGAGTCACCAACACTCGACACTGACGAACACATCGAGGTGATCCGGCTCGCAGTCGAATTCGCCGCCGGTCGCTGCGCCGTGATCGCCGGCACCGGTGCCAACGCAACCTCAGAGGCCATCGAACTGACCGAAGCCGCAGAGAAACTCGGCGCGAACGGGTCACTCCAAGTTTGCCCCTATTATAATAAGCCATCGCAAGAAGGCCTCTACCTCCATTTCCGCGCCATCGCAGAATCCACCCATCTGCCCATCATGCTTTACAGCGTGCCCGGCCGATCATCCATCGAGATCGCCCCGGAAACCGCCGCCCGCCTCGCCGCGGATTGTCCAACCATCACCGCCATTAAAGAAGCCGGCGGCTCAGTGGACCGCATCAACCAGCTTGTCCAAGCCCTCCCCGCAGATTTCGGCATCCTTTGTGGCGACGATCCACTCACTTTGCCCTTCGTTTCCTGCGGTGCGACAGGACTGGTCTCAGTCGCTTCCAATCTCATCCCGGAAATCATGGTGAAGCTCGTAAAATCCTGCCTAGCCGGTGATTTCCCTGCGGCTCTAGCCCTGCAAAAACAATACTACCCGCTCATGCGCGGCTTGATGTCACTCGACGTGAATCCCGTCCCCATCAAGACGGCCGTCGCCCTCCAAGGTCATTGCACCCCGGAACTCCGCCTGCCGCTCGCCCCCATGACGGATGAGGGTCGCGCAGCACTCACACGCCTTCTTCAATCCTTCAATCTACTCCCTTAATTTTCATCCCAACACCTGATCCCATGCCATCACCCAAACTTTTCAGCCCCGGCCCAGTCGATGTTTCAAAGGAAACTTTCGCAGCAATGTCGCAGACGATGATTGGCCACCGCGGCAAGGATTTCGAGGAACTCTACGCCTCACTCCAGCCCGGACTCCAAGAAATCTTCGGCACGCAGCGTCCTGTTTTCCTCTCCACTTCCTCCGCATGGGGTGTGATGGAAGGCGCTCTGCGCAACCTAGCGCGCAAAAAGGTGCTCTGCCTCTGCTGCGGCGCGTTCTCGGATAAATGGCTCGATGTCGCGAAAAAATGCGGTTTTGAGGCGGATTCCGTGCAAGTCGCATGGGGTGAGGCCATCGACCCGGAGGCGGTCCGCGCTAAACTCGCTGAGGGCGGCTTCGACACGGTCACTTTCATTCACTCGGAAACCTCGACTGGCGTCCTCAACGATCTTGCGGGCATTTCTGCGGTGGTGAAGTCTTTCCCAGATACCATGCTGATCGTGGACACGGTGTCCTCGCTCTCAACGATCCCCGTGGACATGGACGCCAACCAAATCGACGTGATGCTCGCCGGTGTCCAAAAAGCACTGGCTCTGCCACCTGGACTTGCGGTTTTCGCGGTCTCAGAGGCCGCCATGGAACGCGCCAAGGGCACAGCCAACCGCGGGTATTACTTTGATTTCGTGGAGTTTGCAAAAAATGCAGCTGTCAATAATACGCCGTCCACGCCGGCGATTTCCCTGCTCTACGGCCTCCAATTCATCCTCAAGGGGATCGCTGCAGAAGGCTTTGCTGCACGCCAAACTCGTCACGCCACCACCAATGCGATGATCGCTGCGTGGGGTGCCAAGCATGGATTCCAACTTTTTGCCCCGGAAGGACGCCGCTCGTTCGCTCTCACCTGCTTCGCCACTCCAGAGGGTTTTGACCTCTCAGGCTTCATCAAGAACCTGAAAACCAAGCACAATTTCCTCATCAACGGCGGCTACGGCAAAATCAAGGGCACGACCTTCCGTATCTCAAATATGGGCAACGAAACCGAAGCAAGCATCCAGGAACTCATCGACGCGATGGATGACGTTCTCGGTTGATCCTCAAGCTTCTGACCGACTCCACATTTAGAAAAACCCAAAAACTGCAGTTTTATGGCAAGCGAAATTTCCCACTACGCCGGTCTCGACATCGGTGGCACCACCGTCAAAGCGGTCCTCGTCAACCATCTCGCGGAACAAGTCGGCCCCCTCGCGGAGGTCCGCAGTCTCGTGAAAGATGGCTACGAAGCCACTTTCGGCCAACTCGACCAGGCGCTCGAAACACTCGCCGCTGGCGCGGGAATCGACCGCAGTGCCATCGCCGGCATCGGGCTGGATGTCCCCGCACCCAGCAGCGACGGAGTGATCTGGGGCCGTGCCAATTTGGGCGAGGATTGGGTGGGAACTGACATCCGCGGCAAGCTTTCTGTGCGGACTGGCGTGCCTGTTTTCATGACCAATGATGGCAATGCCGCTGCTCTCGGTGAATACGCACTGCGCCCGAACCACACCGGCAGCCTCATGCTCATCGCCCCAGGCACCGGCCTCGGCGGTGGCTTGGTGCTCCCAGGTGGCCGGAGTTACGAAGGAACCAATGGCATGGCCCTCGAAGTCGGCCACGTCAGCGTCCCATTCCGCGAGGACGATGGCGAACTCCCCACTTGCTCATGCGGGCTCAAAGGCTGCACCGAGGCATGGGTCTCGCTCGTCGCGCTCCGCCGCCGCCTCCGCCTCGAACTCGCCAAGCCAGAATGGGCATCTCACCCACTCAATTTAGGCGACACACCGGTCGAGGAAAAAGCATTCCGTCTCCGTGATTTCGCGGAAAAAGGTGACTCGCTCGCGGTGCAAATTTTTAAACAACAAGGATTCATCCTCGGTTACGCCATCGCGGATATGGTCCGTGTCTTCGATCCCGGCCTCGTCGTCATCGGCGGCGGCCTTGCTGAAACCACTTTCCGCGACCAATACATGGCTTGGATCCAAGAGGGCTTTGCCGATCGCGCTTGGCCCGTTTACCAACGCAGCCCAATCGACCCACAGAAGGTAACCACCCAGTTCGAGTGGGCCATCGGTGGAGATGCCGCAGCTGCCATCGGCATGGCATACACCGCCCGCGAGTTGTTTCAGTGAGCCGCCGGCCGTTTCCACCCACGCCATGCGTGGGCAAGGAAAGCCGCGGAAATGAGCAGCATGAACAGCGAGAAAAATTGGCCTTTCGTGAGGAAACCAATCATCGCCGCATCCGGCTCGCGGAACTGCTCGCAGACGATCCGTCCCACGGCGTAAAGCCCAAAAAACAGCCCAGTCAACAGGCCATCCGGCGCTTTAGGAAACCGCAGTCTCACCACCCAGAGCACTGCAAATAACAAGAGGCCTTCTAGCAAGCCCTCGTAAATTTGCGAGGGATGCCGTGGCGGCAAATACTCCGCCAATGCCGCAGAAACCTCAGGATTGTTCCTCGCGGTAGCAATCAGCTCATCCAAAGTCTGCGCATTCATCAAGGCTGGCTCCACGCGGCTGCATGCCTGCCACGCAAGACTTTGAATTTCCTCGGACTCCTCCGCCAGCGATTGCGGAAATTTCACGGCCCACGGCACTCCGACCGCTAACCGACCATAGAGCTCGCCGTTGATGAAATTCGCGAGCCGCCCGAAAAACAAGCCCAATGGACCCACCGCGCACAAGCCGTCAGCCAAGCCAGCCCAAGACACCCGATGCTTCCGCGCATAATACCACGTGAAAATCCCCAAACCAATAATCCCACCATGACTGGCCATCCCACCTTCCCAAACACGCAGCACCATCCATGGGTCCGCCGCCACACTCTGCCAACCCACTTTCGGAATCTGATAAAAAACGATGTAACCCAGACGCCCGCCAAGAAAAACCCCGAATAGAGCCGCCGCCGCAATAAAATCCCCAGTCTTCTCCGGCGCGAGCACCCACAAACCCTTCCGCGCCAACTGCCTCAACAGCAAAAAACCCGCCACAAACGCCAACAAGTATGCGAGACCATACCATCTCAAGGCCAAACCTCCGAAAATCGGCAGGGCCACCGGATTCAAATCATGCACGTAAATCGCCAACACCCCACCACCAGACACGATCCCACAACGACACGCAAGCCATGACAATTTCGCAATTCTTCATGATGGGCTTTTGTAAATCCCTACGTAAATTACCCGCATGCCGAGCAAGCAGGATATCCTCGACCTTCAATTCATCGATGCGCGCCACAAACTCATCGACCTCGCAGCATTTCTCGACCGCATCGACCGCCATCCCGGCACCGCTGACCACCGCTTTGCAGCTTTGAAAAAAGCAATTCCCCTCCTCCTCACGGACCGCCCAGACCGCGCAAAAGCCGTGCTTGAAGCGTTCTCCGACCACTCGACGGAGCTCCCACAAAGCGCCGCAGTCCAAGGCGCTACCGGCGCGGCCATCCCACCCGTCTGAGGCACCACCAGCCGCCCTCTTCATCTCAGAACTCAAGATTTCCTCATTCGATTCTCCCCATGAAATACATCGAGCCGCACGCACACATGGTCAGCCGAACCACCGACGACTACGAGAAACTCGCTCTCGCTGGCTGCGAAGCGCTGTGCGAACCTGCCTTCTGGGCTGGCTTCGACCGATCATCCGCTGCTGGCTTTTACGACTATTTCCGCCAACTCACTGAATACGAACCCAAACGCGCCGCAAAATTTGGGATCAAGCACTACGCATGGCTCTGCATCAATCCAAAGGAAGCCGACGATCCCGGCTTCGCTCGCGAGGTGATGAGCCTCATCCCCCAATTCCTCGACTGCCCAAACGTCCTTGGAATCGGCGAAATCGGACTGAACAAAAACACTCGCAACGAACTCAGCATTTTCGAGGAACACGTCCAACTGGCTGTGAACCGCGACCTGCCCATCCTCATTCACACCCCTCACCTCGAAGATAAACTCAAAGGAACCCGCCTGATTCTCGATTCTCTCGCAACGTTTTCCAAGCTCGACCGCGCAAAAGTCATCATCGACCACGTCGAAGAACACACGATCAGCCACGTCCTAGACGCAGGCTACTGGGCCGGCATGACCCTGTATCCTGAAAGCAAATGCACTCCAAACCGCGCCATCGACATGCTAGAAATTTATGGCACGGAGCGACTTTGGATGAATTCCGCCTGCGATTGGGGAATCTCGGATCCCCTCGCCGTCCCAAAGTGCGCCTTGGAGATGAAAAAACGCAAGCACAGTGCCGAAGCCATCGAGCGCATCATCTACCAAAATCCGCGCGACTTTCTAAGCCAATCGCCACGCTTCCAAATCTGAGCGCGCCCCCGGTGGATGGCGCTCAAATCTCACGCCTTTCCGAAAATCCAGCCCTCGAGTTCCGCCACAGCCCGCTCGGTAGAACTTAGAGCTGGGGCGAAATAATCGTCCAGACTCCCGGTCACTTGGGCTTCGAGCATCCAGCGTGCCACGCTGTAAGCATCATGCTGGTGCGGATTCCGATTCTCAATCGGAAATAATTTACTGCACAAAGCTGGGTAAACTTCTGCAATCGCCGACTGATTTCCACCAACATTCCATCCATCAAAGGGCCAAAAATGCAGGCCAGACCCAACTTCTCGCTGGAGATAGCGCAACCAAGGCAGTCCGGCATGAGTGGATTTGGCAACACTCCCCGGCACGTCAAAATGAAACACGGACTTGGCTCCGCACTTCTCATCCGTCAGACGCCGCCAACGCGAACTGCCAGTCCTTTCTCCACCCTTTCCATAACGTCCTTGACGGACGAAATCGACATACATCGTGTCCTCAGCCGTCGGCCAATGCTCACAGAAGTCGTCTAAAAACACCCTCCAATCCGGCGCGATCCGGTGGACCTCAAAATAACGCATGGGAAAGGAAAACGCATGATCCACCCCCACCAAGGTTCGTGGCCCATCCCGCAGTTCACTCGCCAGCCATTCCGCCAGACCACGGCGTGTCCAATATTTTCGGGCCCCCGGTGGTGGCAAAACCTCGCGTGCCTCTTGCGTTGGCGTCGCTTCATAAATGCGTAACCCAGTCAACGACTTCACCGGCGTCTCCGCCCCCGAATAGTCAATTCCTAGAAATCGCTCGAATAAGTGCATGTCCAAAAAACTACGTCTAAATCAACGGAAAAATCCACGATGCGACCCAAGTCACTACCAGACCACTCACGGATACCACTGTAAGCAAAACGGAAAATGACTTGAGCGTCTCTTTCTCTGTCATCCCACTCAAGCGGGAAACAACCCAAAATCCGCTATCGTTCATCCATGATAAACCAAACGAGGCAAAGCCAATTGCTAAAAAGAGATAGAGCGGATGATACGCCATATCCGGCCCGATCATCGGATAGACCATGGCGGAAGTTGTCAACATCGCGACAGTTGCAGAACCCTGCGCCACACGAATGATCAGCGCCATGAAATACGCGAGAAGGATCAAACTCAGTCCGAAACTGTCTGCAAGTTTCTCGACGGCACCCCCCACTCCCGCATTTTTAATCATCGCGCCGAACGCACCTCCCGCTGACGTAATCAAAATAATGACGCCCGCAGTCTCCAGCGGTGGCCCTACGACTTGGCTGATTTTTGTCCGGTCAGACTGATTTTGCTTCGCGAACAAACGACTGGAGAGAAATGCCCCAATAACTAGAGCACTGTTC